>SKQC01000281.1 GCA_007119175.1 Myxococcales bacterium
AGAATCGCCGGCAAGACCTCGGGATGGTCGATGTAGTTCAGTAACTTCATCGGAGCACTAGTATCCCCGTCGTCGAGCATCTCGAGCAGTCGATCCAGTGATGGGCTTGTTTCGAACAACAATGCGGTGCCTGCGCTGAGTGACGACAGGTCGGGGACATCGCGAATATCGCAGCCTGCACCACGGTCGTGCTGATATCGATCGACGAGTTTGCCCTTGTTAACCTCGAATTTGCGCTTCACCAATGCCTCCGCTGCTAAGAATTATTCGCATTCGGTCGGTGATATTGCGGACGGACGATGCCCGTTTATAGGGCGTCCCAGAAGAGGTTGAACTCGCCTTCGTTGCGATCGGTGTAAACCGTCTCCACCATCCAGCGGGGCAGAAAGTGGTATTCGAGGCGGAAGACATTGGCGGCGATATCTTCGTCGGCGCCGAATTGGTGGCGCCACGAAAAGAAGGCGTCGCTGCTCAGATAGGTGCCGACCTCCAGGCGTCCGCCGCGGGTGCCGGGGACCGCCGGTTCCAGGCGCAGCACGTCGACGGGCACTCGGCCGGCCAATTCGTCCTGAAGCATGCCCAGAAAGACGCCGCTCACAGCCGAGAGTGCCTGGGCGGCGACGCCCTCGTCGCGACCGACGTCGGTTCGATCCGGGGGACGACCGGTCATCAGGACGAAGAGAATTTCCGTGTCGTTCATCGCCGGATCGGCCTGTAGTTGAAGGCGCGGCTGCTCGGCAGTACCGGAAACCCGAAAGATGATGCGTGGCTCGCCGGTCGACGGCGGTCCCAGAGCATCGGCGATCGCCCGGTCGAGCTGGTGGTGGGCCTCGATTCGAAGCCGTGGGTCGGGCGGGATATTGCCTGTAAAAGTGACCTCGCTTTCCTGCATTTCGAAGCGACGTCCCAGAAATTCCAGATCGCCGCGGAGGACGTCGACAGTACCTGTGATAGCTACGACCGTCCCGGCGATATCGGCCGACATGTCGGCCTGAAAGTTAATGTCGCCCGCCGGGTGTCTGGCCCAGGCATTTCTATCGATCGAGATATTGACGACGAGATTGAGCCCGTCCGTCTCCTCGAGGTCCTCGTCGAAGAATTGCGCCAGCGCTCCCATCGGTTCACGCCCGTCCTCCAGAAGCACGATATCGGGATCGAGAGCCGTATCATGGAGGGTCCGATCCCATTCGTCAGTCATGCGGACTTCCAGGTTCGTAATGTGGACATTTAATTCGCCGGGATCTCCGAGCGGATCTCCTGTGGCCGTGGTTTCAGCGGTCACAAAGAGGGGAAAGTCGGTGCCGATTCCACCGATATTGAATTCATCGATATTTAACTCCAGATCGACGTCGCCGGGAATCAGCAGGTCATGTTCCACCGTCCCCGCCAGATGGACGCTGCTCGGTCCGTCATGGACTTCGAAATCGTCGATATTTAGATGATCGTCGTCGATTTCAATTCGGCCGTTGATATCGGCAAATCCCCGGCCGTATTCCGGCAGAGTGACGGCGCCGTCGGCGAGCTCGAAAAACCCCGCCACCGTCGGTTCTTCCCAGTCGCCGCCGACAATAAGCTCTGTGGAGAGATTACCCTCGGGGTCGAGAATATAATTGGTCAGCAATTGCGTCGGGACCACTTCCGCTAATTCGATATCGTTTGACGCCACCTCGAATCGCAGGTCGCCGGGCAGTTGCCAGTCTTCGCCCATGGACAATTCAATGACGTCCATCAGGACTGGCGCCTGACCGTCAAAGGTCAAAAACGGCTCTCCGTTGCGAGTCAGTTCTCCGCCGAGGGCGACGACGTCTTCTCGACCCGAGAGCTGCATTTCGATTGAACCATCGCTTCCGTCGCCGAGGCGGGTATCGAAGAGGCCGGCTTCAACGACGAAGCGGGGACTCCGCAGCGAGCCGGCGAGGGCGACTGACGCTGCCAGATAACCGCGGATTCGCGCAAATTCGTAATCGATTGCGCTGAATCGAGAGACCGGCAGGTCGTGAAATTCCCACCGGAAATCAAAGGGCAGATCCTCGACCTGTTCTCCCGCCAGAAGGGCTGGAAGGGGCAGTGGAATCATGCCGGCACCGGTGAAAATCTCGTGATCTCCCCACGTCAAATCCATTCGTTCAAATGCGATTTGCTGTTCGCGGAGATCGGCGTCGATATCGAGATAAAAATCCCGAAATTGGCGCCATCCGAATTCCTCCAGGTCCAGCTCGACGTGACCTTCGGGATCGGCGATGGTGCCGGCCAATTCGATATCGATTTCGGCAGTGCCGGCCAGATCTTGCTCCCGTAAGCTCTCCATGGGAATGCGCTCTAAATCAAACGACGGCGTCTGAAGGCGAAGCACAAAGGGAAGCTCCAAAAATTGGCTTTCCCAGTGGACGAAATCCTCTTCGCCGTCGAGAAAGGCCACCAACCACTCCTCAAGGGGCACCTGGGTTTGTGCTCCGAGTTCGGCGGCCGTCTCGTCTTCCCAGCGCAGCACCGTCGTCAGATCGAGTCCATCGCCGCCGTGGGCGACTGCTTCGTAGGATAATTGGGTATATGAATCGATCTCTCGAAGTGCGACGAAATCCTCACCAATCTCCCCCTGGAACTGAAACTCTTCAAGCGTCATCTCCAGGTCCAGCACCGGTTCATCAAGCGTGCCAGACCAGTCCAGATCGAGCGCGAATTCGCCGTCGATACCAAAGTTGTTGAGCATGGGCACCGGCTCATGGAAATCCCGGAGTTGTTGCGGAAAAATCTCCATTATTAGCTCGGAGTGCCGGTCGGCGAAAAATTCGGTATTGCCATCCAGGTCGAGGGCCACCGGCACGAGTCCGGAGAGTTCGAAGATCTCCTGTTCTAATACGGTCAGGTCGGCGTGACGCACACGCAGCCGCTCGTCGGCGTAGGCCACGGAGACGTGACTGTCGAAGATCCCGAAGCCGAGGATTTCCACCTCGGAGAGGTCGGCGATAAGGTCGGCTTCCGGTTGTTGAGAGGTTCCCTGCAGGAGCACTTCGACGTCGAATTTTCCCTCTACGTCGGGGAGCAGGGGGTGAAGATATAGACCATCGAGAAATTCCTCGACATCGATATCGATGGAAGCTCTCAGGTCTTGGTCGACATCGGGGTGGAAATGTCCGTCGATGGCGATCGTTTGCTCGCCGTCGGAGATAAAAAACTCCTCGGCCTCGGCGCGAACGCCGGTCCAGCGAAGCTTCGGTTCCGTCGGGGAACTCCATGTGACATGGTCTGTGGCGAGCTCGAGTCCGGAGATCTCGAAGGCCTCGTAGGCCGCGTCGAAGGAAAAATCAGTACGCAGCCGATAGGGCTCGTCTTCGGCACGCCACAGATCGAGGCGGGCATGGCCGCGTCGGCGCTCCTCGGCGAGCGTGACCGAGGCGATGGCCTGGGTGATATCTTCATCGCCGATGCTGAGCTCCTCTATCGAGGCCTGTACCTGGCCGACGGGATCGTCGAGAGTGCCTTCCAGGGTAGTTCCGGCTTCGATCGGACCGGATCGAATGTCGTAATCCGGTGCGTCGATCGCGGATGCCGAGGCGGCTGCGATGAGCTCGAAACGCCGTATAAACTCGAAGGGGGATTGGCCCTGGCCGACCCGGATGTCGGTTTCGAAATCGATCTCGATATCGTCGGCGACGGAGCCATCGAAGCCGACAGAGCCCGACGACGCGGCCACGTCGGCGCGAATGCCGTCGATCGGGATTGAGCCCCGGCCGAAGTCGAGTTCCGTATCTGCTGAGAGTTGAAGTTGATTGGCCGTCAGCCCGTCGGCTTGCAGGTTGGCGATATTGCCGGCGAGCGCCGTAGAGAGTGTCCGGCTTCGTGGATCTGTTTTGCGCGTCGTCGCAGAAAGGTCGGCGGCCGAGATTTGAAGCTCTGGCGTTCGAAGGTTGCGGACGCCGAGCTCGGCGTTGCTCTGAAGGCGTCTCACGATCTGCGAGAGGTTGTCGGCCGTCGGTGAAATCGTCGCCGTTCCCCGGTCGTTGATGTGGAAATAGCCGACACGATTCGTCTCATAGCGAATATTTCGGCCTGTGGCGCGGACCCGGTATTCGCCTCCATAGGTCAGCTCGGCATAAGAGTGCTCACGCTCGAGGCTCGCCGAAAACTCTCCTGAGCTGTCGCCGATCTGGAGGTCCTCGGCGCTGAATTCTGAGAGGTCCCAGACCACTGACGCGTCGACATCGAGGATGCTCGCCAGTAGCTCGTCGGCATCGGGGTCGAAATGGGCATCGATGTCGAGTTCGAGGTCGGCGCGGCCGGCGTCCATCTGGGGCATATCGGAGAGGGCGGCGGCCCGTTCGGCCTGAGTGGCGTCGCTTGAGGTGCGGGCGCGGACCATTGCCTGGCCTTCGGGATCGAAGTGCGCTGAGGCAAAGAGGTCGACATAGGGGCTCAACGCGGCGATACGCGGGGCATCGATGACACCGCCGTCGACTTCCAATGAAGCGTAGACCATGTCGAGTTCATAGGTCTCATCGACGGTCGTGTCGTCGAGGCGAATTCGCACGTCGGCAATCACGTCGTCGAGCTCGAAGCCGCGCCCTTCGCCAGAGGCGTAAATCGAGGTGTCGAGCGATGGAATTTCCGGCTCGAGCAGCCATCGCTGCAATGAGAAGTCCTCGGCAATCAGCGACAATTCATAACTCGGCACCTCCTCGCCGTAGTCATGAAGCCGGAGCGCCGCCTTTACCGGAGTCTCGGCGCCGTCGTGGTCGACGGCGGCAATGATATCCATGCGCTCCGGATCGAAGGCGAGTTTTCCCTCCAGGTAGAGTGGGGCGGTCGTATTAAGATCCGGGGCGGCCCATTTTAGTGTGCGATCTTCGACAGTCCATCGGCCAATGTCGATGAAGATATGATCGAATCCCTCCGGCGATTCTGTGTCCCCGGCATCGGCGGGGCCGGGGGAGGGAGGAAACGTCATGGCGTATTGGAAATCTCGCGCCTCGAGCACACCGCTCATTACCAGCGAGTCGACATCGGCGAGCATTGATGTAGCGCCCATGCTCAGGGCGACGTCGGTGAATTCGGTGGGCACCGAATCGGGCAGGATATCGCTTCTAGATTCGGCGCTGAGTCTTGTGATGCGAGCTTGAAGGTCTTCTCCGAGCATCCGAAAATCACCGCCGAGTTCGAGATCCGTAAACCACAGAGCGGTCGGAGCTCGCGGACCGGCCACTTCGGCGGGGCTTATCCCGGCAAAGCCGGCACTCCAGAGCTCGCGTAGCTCGTCGGCGCTTGTTGCCTGATCGAGGTTTTCGATGGCCTCGTCGCGCCAGCGCTTCATTGCTGCCGGATCCTCGACGTCGGCCTCGATCGTTTCGTCGAAATAGGCGATGGCCCCGTCGACGAGGTCGACTTTTTCGACGTTGATCTGCCATTCGAGAGGCTCCTCCGGCTCCGGATCTTCTTCCGGATCGCCGACCAGAAGCCAGTTGAACTCCTCGTCGTCGTAAAATCGCAATACCGCCGTTACTCCGTCGACATTGACCTCGTCGACGACCACCGAGCTCCGCAGAAGGGGGAGGATTTGAAAGTCGACGTCTGCCCGATCGACTTCGGCGGCCAGATTTCCCCGTCCATCGACGATGCGCACACCATGAAGGCGCCCGTGACCGATGAGCGTTCCCTCGACGCGGTCGACGGAGATGGTCCCCTCAATCGTTTCGTTGATATCACCGAGGATCCGCTGCAGCACCAGCGAGCGCACCTGGTCGCTCTGGAGGGCGGTGACCACCACGAGCGGCATCATCAGCACCAATACGGTGACGATGATCAGGGACTTGATGGCGAACCGTAACCAGCGTTTCATGCGTTTGGCAGCAGTGGGAAAGGGACAGCTCAGAGGTGTGTCGAAGCAATGTGGCTCAAACCGGCGGTGAAGGTTGCACCGGGCATGGCGCCAACGGTACGATGAGCGCCGACAATACCAGCGGTGTCGGCGCGCATTGTAGGCTCGATATTCTCCGAGCCAAGTATAAGAACAGGGCCGACGACGTCACGCATCCCAAAAAGTTTTCCACGAATATGACGATTTCCGAAGAAATGCGATTCAAAAAAGGAGACGAAATGGCCACGGATAAGGAATTGCGACGGCGATGCGGGCGCGGACGAAGCACCGTTAGTTTTGTGCTCGTATTGCTATGTATTGCGTTTTTTCCAGCTCTTTTAGCGGCCGATGACGAGCCGACGGCAGCAGAACGTCAAAGGGAGGGACTGACCGAGCTGCGCACTGCCAATGATGCCTTCGACGAAGATGACTTCGAGACTGCCTATGAGCATTATGTGAAGGCATTCGAGTTGCTCGACGAGCCGATGGTGAAGTACCGGATGGGTCAGACTGCCGAGAAAATCGGTGAGGTCGAGGCGGCTATCGAGCATTATGAAGCCTATCTCGAAGTCGGCGACGACGAGGAATTTCTGGGGCGGATCGATGAGGCGTTGCCAAGGCTCCGGGACGACGGGGAGGCGACCGTAGACATCACTAGCGACCCAGAAGGGGCGACGATTTTCGTCGTCGGCGCCGACGGCAGCGAAGAAGAAGCCGGTCAGACGCCGGCCACAGTCGATGTTGTGGCCGGAGATATTCACGTAGCGCTGCGGCTCGACGGATATGAGCAGGCCGATCTTCACGTCGGCCTCGAGGACGGGGAAGAGTATAGCTGGGATCGCACCATGGTCGCCGAGGACGACGCGCCGGAGACCCTGGAGATGGCTCCACCGGTAGCGGAGCCGATCGAAGATCCCGATGACAGCAGTCTGTCGCTGGTGGGATGGACCAGCGCTGGACTCGGCGCCGGTGTCGTCGCCCTCGGTGGTGTGATGACCTATTTCCAGCGCGATACCACCAATGAGGTCAACGAATTCGACCGTCAGGCCGCCGGGGAAGGAACAACTCAGGGAGAGCGTGATTATTTGCGCGACCAGCAGGCGGCCCTTCGAAGTGATGCCGAGACCTATCATCGAGTTGCCTTGCTGTCGTTTATCACCGGCGGTGCTCTGCTCGCCGCGGGAACGGGAATTCTGATCTACGACAATGCCAGTGGTGACGAAGGGGCCGACGAAACGGGCTTTGGCATGCGCGGTGGGTTTAGCTCCTCGGGTGGATTTATCGGAGTTGGTGGACAATTCTGAGTCTATTCCGGGTGAAGGGTGAGAGCGACGGAGATTTGGCTTTCGGTGCGAGTAAATACCCATGTTTGAAGCATCCATTCCATTTTTCGTCCTTGCCCAGGTGCCCGATTATATCGAACTCGCAGAAGGGGCGGGCTACGGTTCACGGATCTCTTCGGTGCTGGCGTTTATAGGAGGAATTCTGGTCCTCGGTGTCATCGTCGGCGCTATCGTCGCTGGCGTGCGCTGGATTCGGGCCAATTTGACGAAGAGCTCTTCGACCCCCGTTCAGCTTCTGGGCCGAGAGACACGCCAGCGGGTTCGGCGCGCCATCTCGACCGGTGAATATGTCGCCGCCGGCGATCTGCTCGTCCGCGCCGGCGAGCCCTACGAGGCGGCCGACGCCTTCTGGCGCGGTGCCGCCTATGATCGAGCCGCTGAAACCTTTGAGACGATGGGCTCGAAACCGCAGGCGATTCAGTGCTTTAAAAAGGCGAGGCAGTTTCAGCAGGCGGGCCGTATTTACGAGCAGATGGATCGACCTCGCGACGCGGCGGCGGAGTATCTGCGGGCCAAGGATTGGACGCGGGCGGCCGAGAATTACGGCAAGGCCGGCGATCACCGTCGGGCCGGCGAAAATTACGAAAAGGGCGGGGAGTATTTGCTGGCGGCGGAGGCCTTTGACGAGGCCGAGAGGCCGCTGAAAGCAGCGGAATTATACGCCCAGCACCTCGACGAACGGCTCACTGACGGAGAGCTGAAATACGGCGAGGTTCCCGAAGAACAGCGCGAGCGAGCGCGGCGTGCCGGTGAGCTTTTTCGAAAGGCCGGGAAGGCACAGCGTGCCAGTGAGGTATTTTTGGCCGCCGGCTTTCCCGAGGAGGCCGCGGAGTCGCTTCGGGTCTCCGGCGACTTTTCGGAGGCGGCAAAGCTGCTGCAGGCTGCCGAACAGCCGGAGCTGGCGGCGCGTTTCTTAGAAGAGGCCGGCGAGGCCAGTCGGGCGGCTCGATTGCGCGCCGAGGCAGCTCTCGACGGCGGTGATACCAGTGAGGCGGCGCGAGAGTTTCGCGCCGCCGGAGAGCTCGAGCAGGCCGCGGAGTTATTCGTCGAGGCCGAGGCTGTCGAGGAGGCCGCCGAGGTCTACGAGGAGCTAGAGGAGTATAAGCGGGCCATGGAATTATATCTCAAGGTGCCGCGCTACGCTCACGCCGCCCGCTGTGCCGAGCTGGAAGGCCTGGAAGAGCGGGCTGCCGAGTATTATCGGGAAGCCGGAGATATTGATGGCGAGCTGCGTGCTTTAAAAGCCACGGACGACCACTTTCGCGCCGGGCGCCTGGAATATGAGCATCGAATGTATGAAGACGCGCTGGAAACGCTGGCGGCCATCGATTCGCGCGATGCCAATTATACGCGAAGTCTGGAGCTTCAGGGCGATATCTATCGCTCTCAGGGCCGCGCCGAGAAGGCCTATAGCAAATATCGCGGGGCCATGGGCAAACGGGAACCGGAACCGGCGACGCTGCCGATTTTATATAAAATGGGGCGGGCGCTGGAAGATGAGCCCGATCTAGGCGGAGCCCTCGATTGCTATAATAAAGTCGTCGAGATCGACGAGCATTTCGAGGATGCTGGGCTGCGCGTAAAGGCGATTCGAAAGCGAATGCGCAGGGGGACGTTGACTGGCCGACGCTCCTCGGGGCTGTTGTCCAGCGTCGATGGCGACGGCGACGAGGCGACGCAGCGCTACGAGATCCAAGAAGAGGTCGCCCGCGGGGGCATGGGTATCGTCTACAAAGCCCGCGATACCGTCCTGGGACGGACGGTGGCCTATAAAATTCTCGGTGCAAATCTTCGAGATAATGAGACGGCCGTTAAATACTTTCTGCGTGAAGCCCGGGCAGCCGCGGCGCTCTCCCATCCCAATATCGTCACTATTTACGACGCCGGAGAACAGGACGGCGAGTATTATATGGCCATGGAGTTTGTGGAGGGCACCACCTTAAAGAGTCTTATCCGAAGAAACGGGGCGTTGTCGGATAAAAAAGTTCGCTACGTCTTAAAAAATTGCTGCCGAGCCCTCGATTACGCCCATACCAAGGGGGTGATTCATCGCGACATCACCAGCGGTAATGTCATGACGACCCGCGATCGGGCACTGAAGGTGATGGATTTTGGATTGGCCAAATTTCTAAAAGAATATCAGAACAATCACACCCAGCAGGTGGGGACTCCGTTTTATATGTCGCCGGAGCAGATCATCGGAAAAGATATCGATTTCCGAAGCGATCTATATAGTCTGGGCTGCACTATCTTCGAGTGTGCCACGGGAACAGTGCCGTTTTTTAAAGGCGATCTCAGTTACCACCATATCCATACCGAACCTCCGGAACCGCAGTCGATCAATCCCGGAGTCTCCGATGAATTGTCGGCTATCATCTTGAAGCTGTTGGAAAAAGATCCCAGCGATCGCTACCAGGACGCCGCTGAGATTTTAGAGATGATGAACGAAGGCGAGGGATAAGCCGCAAACTGGTTGTCGATGCCAATTAAATTACTGTAGGGGGCGCATCTCACGGGGTTCGATTCCGGGAGAAGCTTCACCAGCTTTTTCGCGAAGTCGACGGGCTTTTTCGCGTTCGCCGCGCCCCTCCTCGAATTCTGCATAATGGCGCAATATGGCGGGATGGCCCGGAAAGTCGTCAAGCAAGTGCTGGAAGAGCTCCGATGCCTCATCGTCGTGGCGTAATATGGCATAGGCATTGGCGAGATTGAGCGCGGCCTGCACGTTCTCTGGCTGCTGCTCATATACGCGTTTGAGAACCGAGGCGGCATCGGCCGGTTGTTCGAGAGCCAGATAGATGATGCCCAGGCGCAGTCCGGAATGAGTATCTTCGGGATCGGCGGAGAAGAGCCAGAGATAGTGCTCGGCGGCGAGGGAGTCGTCGCCGCGATCTTCGGCAATACGCGCGACATTGCGGTGTATATCCCGCTCGTGGGGCAGGTCTTCGAGGGCTCGAAAGGCGAGTTCAAGTTGCTCCTCGACCGGCAGGTCGGCCATCTCGGCGGCCTCCATGGCGCCGACGATATCTCGGCCGCGTGTGGTTCGCGAGGTCTCTAATTCGGCGGCGTCCAGATATGCGGAATGAGCGCGTAGATAGTCCTCTTCTGCCATCATCGCCTCGGCGCGATTGCGAGAGATCTCGGCCAGCAGTTCGCGGGCCTCTCCCTGGCGGCGTCCCTCCTCAAGTGCCATCTCCGCCAGAAGCCGGGCGTCGGCGACGCGTTCGGCATCATGAGCGCGCTTTGCCTCCTCTAGATATTCATCGGCCTCGGCGGCTGGCGACGCAGAACAACCGGCCGCGCCGATCAGAAGGACAATGGCGATGTTGACGATCGAGAGTCGAGCGACGACCTTTGATGGCATGAACTGGTACTCCCTTTGGGATGCAAATTGTCTCCATTCCACTCGCGCCGACCGCCGGGGGAAAAAGAGATAGCACCGAGGCACTGCAACGTGAAGATCTTCGACCCCCACATCCGAAGTCAAACCCAGAGTGACGACGATCTCAGGAATCTGCATTATTTCGGAACCGAAGCGGTGGTGACGACCGCTTATGACGGCCAGCCATTTGAGACGGCCGCCGATCTGATCGCCTATTTTGAGAAGTTGGTGACCGACGAGTGCCGGCGGCTGCGCCACTGTGAACTCGAGCCCCGGGTCGCTCTCGGCGTCCTGCCAGACGCGCGGCCGCGTCGTGCTCATTACGAGGTCTGGGATGCCTTAGAGGCGATGCTTGAGCGCGATGTCGTGGTCGCATTGGGCGAAATCGGCGTGTGGGAGGACAACGACGAGCAATGGGAGTTATTTGAACGTCAGGTGCGGATCGCCCGACGGCTGGGGCCACTACCATTGCTGATTACACCGCCCGGTGAGTTGAAGATCACGATGACCTACAAGATGATGACGTGGCTAGAAAAATTTGGCTACCCACCATCGCTGGTTGTGATGAATCATCAGGATGAGCGTCTTGTTGAAAATGTCGTCGAAAGTGGGTTTTACGCAAGTTGCCCCGTCGGCACTACCAGCAACAAGCCGCGAGAAGTGGGACGCCACCTGGCACAGATGCTTCGGCGAGTCGACGGAGCCCACAGGGTGCTGCTCACGGCCGCTTTGCGCAGCAGCGGAGGTGATGTTCTCGGGGTGCCGAAGACGATCGTCGCCCTCCAGCAACAGGAGGTCGCTCCTTCCGACATCGCTAAGATGGTGTACGATAATGCTGCTCGTTTATTTGGCCCTGCTTAGGAGAGTCTGTAATGGATCGGATCACCAATCCCGACGTGGAGCGCGTACTGCTCGCCACCGACTTCAGCAGGTGGACGCATAATGCGGTCGAATTTGCCTTTTATCTGGGGCGTTGCTTTGGTGCCGAGGTGTTGATGGTCCATGCCATCGAGCCCATCGCGGCGGCGGCCGTCGACGAGCAGGATGAGGACGGAGCATTCGATGATTTTTTCGGCGATCTCACCGAAAAGTCACGCCAGCAATTCGAAGAATTGGTGGACCGGGCCGAGCAATCGGGGGTGGCCGCCAGATTTCATATCGAGATCGGTGAACGTTGGCGAATCATCGTCGACCATGCCGACGAGCACGACGTCGACCTCATCGTCTTGGGGCGGCGGATCTACAAAGATCATCAAGACCTGTCGCTGGGGACCACCAGCCAGCGCGTTTATTTCGGTACCGACCGGCCCGTATTGACCGTTCCCGGAGAGTCGGAGGTGGCCGCCGACGACCGTGAAAAGGAATGATGTGAGTGACAATAGTGATGCGTCGACGATGGGGCCGCCCAGAACGCCAGGCGAATTGTTTCGGGCCTTTGATTTTCGGGCCCGGAAAAAATTCGGACAGCATTTTCTGGTCGATGCCGCGATTTTAGAGGAGCTTGCCGGCCTCGCCGATATTCGATCCGGCGAGCAGGTGCTCGAGATTGGGCCCGGTTGCGGCACGCTTACCCTGGTGTTGCTCCAGCGCGGAGCCGAGGTATTGGCCGTCGAAATTGACCGCGATGCTGTGGCTTTTCTCGAGGAGCGTCTGGCCTCTCATTTTCCACTCGAGGTCATCGGCAGCAGCGCCCTCGACGTCGACTGGGACGAGATTTTGGGCGCGACACCCGTGCCCTGGAAGGTGGTCGCCAATCTTCCCTATAACGTGGGCACCAAGATCTTATTTGATCTCTTCGAGCAGCGGCGAAAAATCGAGGAGATGACGCTGATGTTTCAGCGGGAAGTGGCCGATCGCATTGTCGCCGAGCCAGGGGATTCCAACTACGGGAAGTTGAGCCTGATGGCTCGATTATATAGTGACGTCCACCGGGCGATGACCCTTCCGCCGGGGGCCTTCGTGCCGCCGCCGAAGGTGCGAAGTGCAGTGGTTCAATTTCGTCTGCTCGATGAGACGAGAATCGCCGACGATGAGGTGCGCCGGGTCTTTTGCAGAATCGTCAGTGCCGCATTTCAGGCCCGCCGTAAGACTCTGGCCAATGGATTGTCGGCGATGGGATGTGACAAGACACTGGTGGAGTCGATCCTGCGATCGCTTCAATTACCGGAGAAAATTCGCCCCCAGCGGGTGAGTTTCGATGATTTTAAAACGATTGCCGAAGAGTTGATGGACGCCGGAGATGTGGCGTAAGCCATAGCTAACTAAGCCAGCAATAATCAGTCTCTATCACTGGCCAAACATGCCTCGGCATGCCGAGCTTCTTCCTCATAAGAGATGGCCAGGTAGGCGTGGCGATCACTAAGTCCCTGAAGGCGTCGTGCGGCATATTCGCCGAGGTATCGGACTAAAAAGGGGGTTGTTCCGTCGCGAATAAATTGCACGACGTGAGCCACTTCGTGGGTAAGCAAAAAAAGTGGGATATCCCCGTTTTTGGCGAATAAATTGTGGCGGACGTACACCTGACGGCCCAATGTGATCCCGCTGGCCCGGCGCCGAAGAGCAAAATAGGCGACCAGCGGGCGAATCCCGCGGGTCAGTCGCAGCAGCGATGGTTTGAGAGCGATCAGGCGGCTCGTCTCTACCGCCTCGTGGCAGACGGGCTCCGGAGCGATTCCACTTTCTAGAAGGGCATTGAAAACGAGGGGCTTTTCCTCGCTTCGCAATGCGCGTTCGACGTTCACCCCATGCTCCTTCGGCGGATGGCTGTAGCACCTATCAATAGTGCGGCGAGGAGAAAGGCCGGGGCTGGACTCTGAGAGGTCGTAGAGCAGCTACTACTCGACGAACCCTCGCTGCCGCCGCCTCCATTTTCCGGAACATTAGCCGCCCAGTCATCGGAGTAGATAAAGCACAGGCCGGCCAGATCGGCGTTGTGAAGATCGCGCTTGGAGGTCTCACCGATCGGCGCCGTAGGGGCCATTGTGGCGTCTCCGTTCGGGGAGTGATCGAGACCTAAAAAATGTCCGACTTCGTGGGTCAGAGTATTTCGCAAATCGATTTCGACGCTGTCGTCAGTGTCGGTGAAGTTGTGCTCGGCGGAGTTGAGCTCGACGTCAGCGCTCAGGATTTCACCGCTTGAGCGACTAAAGGTCACGGTGGTCAAGGCAATGGCGTTATACTGCGGATAGGGCCACTGGTCGTCCTGCCACACGACGATGTTGACGTTGTCCTCCGGCGGAATTGAATCGTCCCAGCCGATTCGGTCCGATGGGTTCTGTCCGGCGTAAACCATCTCGAAATTCGCGCACTCGGGCTCATTCCAGGTGTCAAAGGACTCGATGACGGAGTGTTTGAGATCGTCGGTGAGCTCTTCGCCGGGATGGAATTTTGGACTACCCTCGGAGTGGATTTCATAGTCTACAGTCTGGCGATTCCACTGCACAGGAAGCGGCTCCTGGCCGGGGTCGCATGAGTGAATCCCGGAGGGCGTACAGGTGCGGGTTTGCTCAAATTGGTGCTCGCTTTCAGCTTCCTCAAGAGTACTCGGTTGTTCCGACTCTTCGCTCGCCTCCGATAGCAGCGGAGGCGATACAATAAGGAAAAACCCGGCCAGGGCGATGGCGAGGCGTGGGTTGGAAGAATTCATCTCGACTCCTCGCGCTGCGCTTCGATCGTCACTTCGACCTGCTGGCGAAAGGCGCCGAATTCGTGGACCTGCCGAAAGACCTCTGCGTGGCTGCTCATATCGAAAGGAGGAGCCTGAACTTGTAATTCATCGGTGGCCTCATCGCCGCCGGGAGCGGCCTGCCGGGGGGCGTCTTTCGGATCGACGAGGTGCACTCCGTGTAATTGCGGTACCACAAATCGGGTTTCGTCGTCCGGTCCGACGGCGACGCGAAATTTCCCCTGGGATAGCCCGGTGATGACCGGGTGCGTTTCAAAATTGCTGAGGAATAAAAAGACTTCCTCGCCGCGCTCGAAGTCCGGCATCCCGGGAGCCCGGGTGGCGATATCGCCGTGTTGCCCGCCGACCTGCCGGATAGAAAAGCTCTCGCCGGGCTCGCCCTTTAGGACATCGTCGGTGGAAAATTCAATCGTCGTATAGACTCGACCGTCCGCGTCGAGCTCGGAGTCGATCTCTGTGACTTCGGCGACGACGATGGCATCGGAGCTGGCCACGAGATTCGGCATATCCAATTTTACGACGGTGGCCGCCGTGGCAGTCGCCGGCATCAATATCACGAGCGCCAGAAACCAGGCGAGGCATGTCAATATCCATCTCATCATATCTCCTCAAATCGCGGTGCTCATGATTTCTGCTCGCCCGGCAGATGTTGACCAGGTCCTGATTTGACGGCGTTGGTCAGCGCATATTCAGTAGAATACTACTCGCCGGCCAGGTAGTCCAAGAAGCGGTGATAACTCTCGACGACGTCTTTTCGGAAAAACGCCTCCGGTCGCATCAATTCATTGGTTCCCAGCGTCCAATTTCGCCAGAAGCCGTCTTGAACAAAGATAATCAGCTCGCCATCACCGACGACCTTATGGTTGGCGATCGCCGTCGTTCCACCGGGGAGTTCGGCCTCCCAGAAGGGCTCTCCCCAGTTGACCGCCACGTCGTATAGATAAACGTTGGTGTCTTCTCGAGAGCCTCCATCGTCAAATTGCTCCGGGGCGTAGTCCGAGGCGAGATTTCGGTAGATATCGTCGCCGTCGATTCGCACGTCCTCGACGTCCTCACCCCGGGCGTCGGCGACGGTTTGACGAATCTCATCGGCCTCGTCGTCACTGTGGGGAGGAAATTCTCCGGGGCCCAACGTGCCGAGATGAACGCCGTCGATATCGAAAGCCGAGGAGGAGGCCTGGTGGAATCCCTGAGAGCGCTCCGGTTGCAGTGGAGTTTCGTCGCCAGGTGACCAGGTCTCGCCGTCGAATTCCAATTCGAAGTCCTCGGTGAGCGTGTCCAGAAGTTGGATCGATGACTCGGGAATGTCGCCGGCCTGAAAGCTGATGACGACCTGTCCTCCGTCGTCGAGAAAGTCGGCGATCTCGTCTAATTCATCGTCGGCGTAGAGGCGGTCGTCGAGTTCGCTTTCTCCGAAATGGATATCGGCGGAGTGAAAAAACAGGGTGTCTGTATTCAGCATCTCAAGCCCGGGGGTGACGCGGGCGGTGATATTCTGGTTTCGGTTGGCCTCCACAAATAAGGCGTAATAGCCGGCGCTGTGGCTGTTTCGGGCGGTCTGGTAATAATTTACATGGGCGGGAAAGGCGATGTTATGGCCGCGGCGCGGTTTTTCGCGAAGGGGAGTCTCCGCACCCTCGTTGCCGGCGAGCCACTCCACGATATTGGCGGCAAATTCGAAGTTGTGGCCCAGGTTTACCCAGCCATCACCGAAAATATTCTGGTCGCCGACGAGGGCGACGCGACCGTCACCATACTCGGTGGCCGCTGCCACTGAGAGCGGGCCGGAGGGCTCGAGCTCTTCGTCGTCACCCTGACTCCAGGTGCCGTAGTAGCCCCCGTCGTTGCTCTCGTCCCAATAGTCGGCGAAACTCTGATCAGATGTGAAGACCAGATCGTCGTCTGGATTTTCGGAGTCGATGGGGCCACCGGTTTTGAACGAGATCATCTCGACACCTTCGTTGACCGGGTGATCGGCGAAATCGAACATCATGATCCAGCCCAGTCCAGAGACCGAATATACCGGCGGATAATCGACGGCGGTGTGGTACATCATATGTAGTCCCATCGGCTCCAAAAATCGGTTTATCCGCTCAGCATGCCGGTACACATTGGTGTGATCGCCGATGACGAACAGGCCGCCGCCGTCATGAACGAATTCCTTGATGGCTTCGACTTCGTCTTGCGTGAAATCGGGATTTCGATCGTGGAGGAGGTTGATAAATAGGATGTCGTAGGGCTCCAGCCGTGGTCCGGAGAGCTCCAGCTCAGTGGGAGCCCAGGGATAGTCGTACTCCTCGAAATGGTCGAAGAGCCGGGAAAATCCGTAGGTTCCCTGATAGGCGTATTGATCGCGGTGCAGGCAGTGATCGGTGGGAGTCTGAATGTCGGTGTGGAGAAGATCGACGAGAATCCAGGTGCGATCGTCACCTTCGGGCGGAAGCTGGTAGTCGGCGACTTCTCCATCCCAGCACTCCCAGGAGGGAGACGGACCGGTGGTGTCATTGGCGACGTCGACGTCGTTTTCTGCCTCGCCGTTGCCGTTGAGGCATCCGCCGGTACCGAGGAGTAGAAGAACTGCCGCCAATAGCGCGCAGATGTGGACATGATTTGCTCTTCGCAGGTGCTGCATCACTTGAATACCTTTCCGATGGTGTCTTTAGCTCGGGCCAGTGTGACACCCTGAAGCATCTTGCGGACCCGGTCGTCAGATTCGACGAATTCGTTTAAGCCTTGACTGTCGATGGCGATAAGGCTCGCCGGGCCATGCACGACTTCCACGTTGGCCGTGGCCGCATTTCCGCTTATCAGGGAAACCTCGCCGAAATACGCTCCTCTCCCCAGTTTTTTTAATTCAACTTCCCCTCGCGGTCCCGTCGTCCAGACCCGAACCCGCCCCTTTAGCACGATATACAGAGACTCAACGGGCTCGTTTTCCTTAATGATGGTTTCCGATTCCTTAAACTCCTCAACGGTGCTCAGATCGAGCAGGCGGTCGATCTCATCGTGTGAGAGGTGATTGAATAACGGACTTTCCTGTAGGGCATAAAAGATCTTTTCGTGCATCGAAATTCATTCTCTCATAAAGGAGTCTTGAGGTCGTCCGTGATGGGGACAAACGCATTTCCGGCACAGGGTAGCAGTGAGGTTGGTCGTGTTGCAATTGCTCGGTTGCTTCGCTGCGTCTGCACACGATCGGCGATGTCGATGGGCGATCAAATTCTTGTGAGTCCCTCAGGGCATGATATGGCTAAAAGAGAGCAGCCCCGCGGCAGCAAGCGGCGGGGCGGAAGCAGGAGTCGGTCGGCGTGAATCCGGCGCCCCTGCAAATCCATGGATGCAACCTGACCAAGGAGGTCACTGATGACGGAACAGAGACAACAAGATCGCGTTCCCTGCGATATTATCCTCAATAAAGTCGAAGGTGGGCATACGAATGTCTGCCGGGCCCAGAATCTCTCGCTGGGAGGCATGAAGCTTCAGCGGGTTGCCGAGGCCCACAAGCCCGAAGGCGAGGCGGTGCAACTGCAATTTGCTCTGCCCGGTGATGCTGAGCCGATCTGGGTCTCCGGACACAAGGTCTACGAGGCTGACGGAAGCGTAGGGGTTCGCTTTACCAATATTTCCTATGCAAACTTCGTGCGCCTTCGCGAATGGCTGCGCACCCAGGAGCTCAACGATGGATTGCCGCAATTTTCGAATTGAGTCGATCCGGTGAGATCTGAAAAGTAAAAAACCCCCGCCCAGGCAAATTGCCCGGGCGGGGGTTTTTTAATGGAGCGTCAGGTTATTCGCGCGGTTTTAGCCCCAGATAGCCGATGGCCAGGCTGAGCAGGCCATTGGCGAGTAGAAAGGCGCGGTCGAGTACGCCGCCAATGCCGGGAAGCCAGGCGGCTTCGGCATTTAGCAAGAAGACCTCGCTGAAGCAGAAGGCGGCCACGCCGAGGGCAATGGCGCCGGCGATGATGCGACCGCTGCGGCGTCCGGCCAACAGGGCGTAGGCGCCCAGTGGCAGCAGGAAGCTCGCCAAGAGTGGCGGCACGAATAACATCAGTCCGCCGGCGACGGCGCCGGTGGCACCGAGCAACATCGCAGATTCTTTTTTGCTCAGGTCAAAGCGCTGGCGTCGACGCAGACCGAAGAGAGTCAGCAGCACCAGGACCAGGGCGCCGCCCAGTCGTGTCAGATCAATTAAGGAGAAAGCAGCTTCGTCGCCTGATTTGTGCTCTTCGAAGTCCACGCCGTTCAAAAATGCACAGCGTGCGGCGCGATCGTCGGGCTGTTGCAGGGCCAAAGCTTGCTCGACTGCTCCGTCGACCTGCAAAAGTCCGGTGCCGTAGCGCTCGGAGAATTCGCGGTCGTCGTAGTGCTCGCGCATCGAGTCATCGGCTGTATCGAGAAGGACCTGTTTGACCTGCTCGGGTCCGGAGGCGCCAGCACTGATCACCATCGCTGCCGCGGCGGCGACGTGGGGGCTGGCCATCGACGTTCCCATATACAGGGCGAATTCGTGCTGGTCGGTCTTGCCGCCGCGCGGGTGGGTCTCCTGCATGATGCCGTCGGGGCGTCCGTCGCCGTTTTGGTCGACCCGGGTATTGCCGCCGGGAGCGGCGATATCGACGTATTCGCCCCACTGCGAATAAAAGGTGGTGTGCTGATCGTATTGAGTAGCGGCGATGGCCATCGAATTTTTATAGGCCGCCGGGTAGCTCGGCGATCGCTTACCGGAGTTGCCGGCGGCGGAGACGACGAGCGTTCCCTTGTCGTGGGCGTAGTCGACGGCCCGCTTAAGAACCCAGCTCGGCAGGGGGCCGCCGAGGCTCATATTGATGACATCGGCGCCGTTGTCTGCAGCAAAGCGGACGGCGTCGGCGATGTCGGATACTGAACCGAAGCCCTGGTCGTTGAGCACGCGAAGGGGCATGATTTGAGCGTCGTAGGCCAGTCCAGCCACCCCGTAGCTATTGTTGGTGCTCTGGGCGATGGTTCCGGCGACATGGGTGCCGTGACCGTGGCCGTCGTAGACGAAATCGGTGTCGTCGACAAAATCGTAGCCGCCGACGGTGGCCACGTCTTCCATGTCCTGGCCGACCTTGATTCCCCGATTGGAATTGCTCTCCACGGTGACACCGGTGTCGATGACGGCGACGGTGACATTCGTTCCGGTCGCCGACTCCCAGGCTCGCTCGGCACCGATCTGCTTGAAATTCCACTGATATTGATACAGCGGATCGTCGGGCACGAAGTCTTTTACGCTCGGTTCGTCGACGTCGTCGACGCTGACCCGCCAGCTATCGGGGACCCGATATTCGAAATTCTCCTCGAGATGCAGGATTTTCCCCTCTGGCGCGGTGGCGCGCAGACAGTCTTTGACGTAGGGCACCGCTCCCTCTTCGACGGGGGCGACAAAGAGGTTGGAATCGCGGCTAAACTCGCTGTTGAGCCCGGCGTCGAGCCCCATGGACTCCGTAAACGCCAGGATGCGCTCTTTGGGGAGATCGTCACGGAAGTCGATGACCACCTCGTCCCAGTAGGGATTGGTGTCCATGATCTCCAGATCTTCGGGGATCTCATCGAGCCCGGAGATATCGACGGCCGGCACATTCTCTGTGGTCGGTGTGGCGCCGTCGAGGCATTGCACGAAAAAATCTTTATCGGCGATATTGCGCTCCGGCGCCGGGGTTTGTGCGGCAGCGGTCGCCGACCAGGCGAACAGAGCTCCCAGAATAATGGTGGCCGGGGCGAAACGACGTGCTAAAAGTAGATGCATCATCCGTCCAGATCCTCAGTGGGGTGGAAGGTAAACCGCGTCGACGCGATAAGTGCGAGCGGAACGTCACGAGAGTAAAACCAAGATAACCACCGGCTCCATTCCCGACAACGCCACTGATCCCAGGATAACCGATCAGTCGGCGTCGACCAAATCCCCGTCGGTGATAGCGTTTTGAACCTGATCGATGCGGCGCTGAGCTCGCCGATCGGCGAATTCGGCCACCGAGGGATGCTCTTCGGCAAATTCGAGAAATGCATCACGGGGGCAAAATAATACATGGCCTGGCCCCTCGGTGATTGCCGAGGCGATGGTGGGACGGGGGTCGACGAGGCCGACTTCCCCGAGCATATCTCCCGGCTTGAGGGTGTCTAATTCGACCTCACCGTCGTCGCCGTCGTGAACGATGTGGGCCTGGCCATCGAGAATAATATACAGGCCGGGGCTGACCTTGCCCTGCCTCAAGAGTCGAGTCCCGTCGGTCAGCTTCAGTCCGATCAGGTGTGGAGGGAGGTCGTTGACGGCGGCCTCGCCGAGTTCGGCGAACATCGGATGGCGCCGAAAGAGTCTCTCCGTGAGGGCGTGGCGATACAGCGTGGAGAGTCGATTGGGAAGATCCGGAAATTCCTCGGTGAGCTTTTCTACGTTGTCTCGCGACAGACGCAGGCACTCACTTCCCTTCTGGCTGATTACGGTGTGAACAGCAGCACCGGGTTGGCTGCGAAAGGCGCTGACGCCCAGCAGAGTGCCCGGCGGGATCAATACCCTGGAGTCCTCTTCTTTGACGTAGAGATCGGCGCTGACCGCCCAGAAGAGATCCCGATCTTCGGTGGCGTCGTCGGGACTGACCACAGGCTGTGATTCGGCGTAGATTTCGTATTCCAAAAAGTCGAGCAATCGCCGCAATGCCTTTGGCGGCAGCAAGCTCAACAGGGGCAGAGCGGGAAGAGAACCGGGGCGCTCGGCGGTACCGTCCGGGTCGGTGGCCCGCTCGATGGCCTCTTCAAATAAGTCATCGAGATCACTGTCCTCGGAGAGCTCGGTCTCCAGGTTGCTCGCCGGCTCCGGGATATTCGATTGTTCGAGGCCGCGCTCTAAAAACGGACTGCGCACAGAATATAGGGTGGTAAAGTGATCTAGTAGCTGGGTCGACGAGGGATTGAGGTTTTGCATCTGCTTAATCGCCGCCAGAGCCCGGGTGGGAAACCCGGCATTGGCATAGTGGCGGGCGACCCGGCTGTAGACTTCGACGGCCTCCCGTTTGCGGCCCACTGTAGCGAGGACCATGGCCGTTCGTTCGCGCAACGGTGCGGCGTCGGGGAGGTTGTACCAATTATTTAAAATTAGCTGCAGAGCCCGGGATTGCTCTTCGTTTTCGATGGCTTCGTCGATTTGATTTAGAAGATCGAGTAGGCGTATTTGCACCTTCGACTCCGTGCGGTTTGGCAGGGTGAGTCACCTGAGTTGTGAGTGTATGCGATGGCCCAGATCGGAACAACCGGGGATTATAAAACTGCAACTTTAGCACCGAATCGCTGCCCGTTTTGATCTTGCGTTATTCATCGTCTAATTCGAGGCGGGCATGGGAGCGGGGCACGGGCCATCCCTCCAGGACCAGCGGTAGATAGTAGCCGAGTTCTTCGTAGGTTTCGCGGGCCTCCTCGAGCATTGTCCGTCCCTCGGGGCGCTCTAAGCGGCGGTGGACGAATCCCAGGACTTCTCGATTCATGGCCTCTTGCACCGGCAGTAAGTGATCGCCGACGGCGTCGGTAGCATTATTTGCCCAGCGCTCGGCTTTCTGGGGACGTTCGCAGATCAGAAAATATCGGGCTTGTAATCGGCAATACTCGGCGCGCTGCATGCAGCCCATCCAGGATTCCAGATCGCCGAGCCTTCGCAATATGCGGCGCAGACGCCGGACGGATTGCCGATGCTGGGTTTCGCCGAGGTTTCCCTGGCGGGCAGCGACGGCGGCCAGTCCACGGGCTAAATTGAGGTAGATCAAAAATCGAGAACCGGGCTGACGGCGCAGCGAGCGTCCGTAAACCCGGTCGAGCAACAGATCCCATCGGGCGATGGCGACCTCGGCATGGCCGCAGGCGATCTCAAAGCGAGTCTGGCGATCCATCATCCACAGGTGGATAAGCGTGTCGCGGTCTTCGCCGATAAATTGGTCGATGATCTCCAGGCGTCGCTCGGCGGCATCGAGGTTACCAACCAATAAGTCTCGGTCGCAGGCCGCCAATTCTCCGAGGACCGACAGCCACCGGCGATGGCGGTAGCGATGAAGGAGCTGATAGATGAGCGTATTGGCACCGTCGAGTTCTCCGGAGGCCAGCGATAGATCGATCTGAAGGCGCAGCAAACGTGCAGAGAGCACAGGTGCTGAAACCTCGCCGCGATCGACGAGGTCGCGAGCGTTGGTCACCGATTCGGCGGCCGCTGCCAGATCGCCGCGATGCCTCGCCACAAGCGCGCTCATCTCCAGAGTTCGGACCTGGGCGTCCCGATCGTCGAAGCGCTCGGCGAGCATCGATGCCTGCTCCAGCCATCGGTCTCGCTTACTTCCGTCACGGATCAGAAATGGCAGCTCCGCCCGTCCGACCATCAGCAGCCGGTCGCGGGCAAGTAGCGGGCCGTATTGATCGTCGAGTGCCAGATGGGCGAATTGGGACTCCAGGCGACGATAGGTGTGGGAGAGCAAAAAGGGAGCGGTCAGAAGTGAGAAATCGTATAGGTCAGCCCGGGCGAGGGCGTCGCCATCGGGAAGGGCGTCTGATGCTGAAGCGGCGGCGTCGGAGAGTCGGCTGGTGGTGACGCTGAGTCGGCGCCAGGTATCGCCTAACCACTTGAGCGCCGATGGCGATTTATAGGCCGTCGATGCGGCCTGGAGGGCGCTGTCCATCGCATCGATCGCCTCCTGACGTTGGCCGGCACATAAAAAGGCGCGAACTCGATCGCAGCGCCAGTCAAGATCGGCGCGAGAGATCGAAGCCGGAAGCAACTCGTCGTATTGCTCGACGGCCTCCTCGTATTGAGCGGAACCGAATAGAGAGACCGCGAAATGGTGTCGGTCGCGCTCGTCGAGCTCGGTGCTCCCGTCAAGCCAGCGCCAGAGCCGTGCTGCCCGGTAATAGGCGAAACGGTGTGTGGCGGCGCGGGCGGCCAATACGGCGGCTCGGGCTGCCTCCTCGCCACGGCCGGCGCGCAGCAGGTATTCAAAGCGCAGGTCATCGGCGGCGTCGTCGCCGGATGCCAGGGCGTCGGCGATCAGGGCGCAAAGACGGGCATGGTGATCTTGGCCGAGCTCATCGAGGAGCACTCGGCGACACAGATCGTGGACCACGACATAGCGGTCCGAACTCTTAGCATTACCCTTGATTCGGCGGGCTCGTCTTGCCAGCCGCATCTCGATCAGTGATTCCGCCACCTCCCGTCCGGTGACGACGTCCGCGGTCTGAGTGCCCAATTCTCGGGTGATGGCCCGGGCCAAAAGCGAGGCAGAAAGGGGCGCTGAAGCGACGGCCAGAAGCTGGAGAACCAAACGCTCGCTGCGTGACAAATCGGTGAGTCGTTGCTCGACGAATGAGCGCAGATGGTGGTCGATATCGCCGTCGTCATCATCGCCGGGGTCATCGACCTCGGAGCGTTGCTCGGTGTTCTGGGGTTGGTCCGAGTTGTGTTCGGTATCCGAGTCGTCGGCGTCGTCGACTTGTTCTTCGGATTCCTCGTCGAGTTCGAAGATCAGCTCGTCGATCAAAAGTGGGTTTAGCCCCCCGCGGCGAAGCACTCGCTGCTTCTGGCGAAGCGAGAGGTGATCGGCCCGCGATAAAACGTATTCTCGGGCATCGCTTTTTGAGAAGCCCTCGATGGTGACATGACCGATGTCGACTGGAGCAGTGGCCAATTCGGTGCGAAACGGATGGTCGACGCCCAGGTCATTGCCGGCCTGCCAGGTGGCGACGACCATGACCCGCATATCTTCCGGTCGCTCCGCGAGATCAGCGAGAAGCCGCAATGAGTCATGTCCGGCCCAGTGGATATCGTCGAAGCAGATCAAGATCGGGCGCTGCTCGGAGATTCCTTTTAATAGTTGCCGAAAGCCGTCGACGGCGGAGCTGCGGTCGACGTCGGGCGTGTCATCGCCATCAGAGGCCAATTGTGGAAAAAGCCGTGATGCCCGGTGACGACCCGGGGCTAGCCGGTTGCGCGGCGTCTCCGGGAGATTGTCTGTGATATCGGCGAGGCGGTCGGCGATCTCCTCCCAGCCCTGATAGGCGATGGGCTCGCGGTGAAAGCAGCGACCGTGGAGCACCACCCAGCCGCGCTGCGCATTTCGACGCGCCAGGGTGTCTAAGAGGGCGCTTTTCCCGACGCCGGTCTCGCCTTCGACGACGGCGATGCCGAAATGTCGTCTCTGGGAGCTGGTCTTGGCGGCTTCCTTGAGCTGATCGAGGCTGTCGCTTCGACCGTAGAGCATCTCCGGCTCGTCGCCGATTGACGAGGCGGGAATATTGACCGATCGGGCCTCCATTTCTGCAAGTTGGCGGTGAATCTCATCGAGCGGTGGCCGATCCTCGGGGTTCGGGGCGAGGAGTCCATGGATAAGATCGACCCAGCTCGCCGGGCAGTGGGGGACGATCTCAGAGAGGTATAGTGGCGAGGAATCGCCCTCGACCCCGTTCGGTGTGTCGGCTCGACGCCGCTGTCCATAGCGGCGTTCTGCGAGGACCTCAAATAAGATCGCCCCCAGGGAGTACAGATCACATTCCGGAGAGTATTCACCGCCTTCGCACTCCGGGGCCCGGTAGCTGGTAAATCGGCTGCGCGAATCGGAGGGAATATCTAGTTCCGGATACAGCCCATAGTCGGTGAGGACCACATCTTCGTCGTCGGTGATCAGAATATTGGCCGGCGTCAGATTTCCGTGAACGTGACGAAAGCGATGAAGGTATTCCAGGGCGTCGACCAGGCCGCCGATGATGCGGCGAAGGCGCAAGATGATCAGGTCCAGGGCCCGATCGGCAGCCTCGGAATCGTGGAGTAAAGCCTCCGGGATCTCCAGGGTCGACGGACGATCGTCTGTGGACTCATCGTCGCTGTCGACACCCTGGTTGTTTTCCTCGACGGAGGGCGACTGATCGGCCTCGCCGTCGGAGTCATCGTCGGCACCGTCGTCTTCGGTCATCTCCGCAGCGTCCGTTGAACCATCGGCGTCGGTGCCGGGTTCCGAGTCGTCCGGAAGTTCCCTGTCGGCGAAGTCGGAATCCTCTTCAGTCGCAGAATCATCGCCGATGGATGTCTTGCGTAGCTCGGCACTTTCCTCGTCCGTAATCGGTCGAAGCAGGTATTCATCGAGGGGCATTGCGGCCACAAAGTCCCGAGTGATGCGCGAAGCCTTCTCGCCAACATAAAGCTCGCGATAGGGACATAAGCCCGGGTGCTCGAGCCGGCATAAGGCGGCGAATTTCTGGCGAAAATGTTCCGGGGAACGAAGTCGGCCGTGAGTGATCTTCTTTAATACAAAGCGCCGGGCGGCGACTTCGGCGGTGTCCTCCAGCGATTCCTCTTCGGTGCGAATGCGGACGACCTCGAAGGACTCTCCGGTGGGACTGGTTCCCAGCGAACGGACCTGCTCGAAGACCGTATCCGGCGGGTGTTCCATCGATGTGGCAGTGGAACTGTCGTCACTCATAGGGGATTGCCGAAGGGCGAGGTGTTTTCAAGATCGGCGGCGTAGGCCCGGGGATACATGCTGCGAACGCGGCGGAAATTGTCGTCTGAGCGTCGAGTAGATTCCAAAAATCCGACGCCTAGACCGTGGCCGTAGTGGCGGATGAACACAAAACCGCGGCCCGTGCATGTGTCGAGTTGAGTATCATTTACACAAAAGCGCTTGCGCCCCAGAAATGCCTCACATTGCTGTGCGGTTGTGTCGACGGCATTTTGCTGAGCATAGCGCGCCCAGGTCATGGCCGCCGAGGTCGTCATGCGGGGATTGGCCATATCGATACGAAGAAAGTCGATGCCGATTCGATCCAGCGCTGGACTGGCCGTTACGTCAATAGGCCGAGAAATCGCGCGAATAATGGCTTTCGTGGCCCGGGCGAAGATCAAGCCGTCGAAGAGATCGTCGGAAAATCGAAATCGTTGGCAGATATGCCGCACGATCGCGGTGCGGTCGACGATGGTGAGCCCCTGCTCATTCAGCTTTTTTGCGGTGTCCGCGAGATCGGGATCCGCGGAGTCGACGGCAGTCAGGTTCATGATATCAGGATCTGGTCTTCTGGAATACAGCGACGAAAAATCCCCCGGTGTCATGCTGATGGGGATAGACGCGAAGGGCATGTTCCAACTGGGGATCGTAGCTCTGTTGCTGCCAGTGTAACAGACCAGGCGAGGCTGGAAAGCCAGGGATACGAGCCGGGATCAGCCGGCATTCGTCGTAAAATTCGCGAAGGACGGAGTCGACGATCGTTTCGTTCTCCTCCGGGGCATAAGTGCAGGTGGAGTAGACGACTCGTCCGCCCGGTCGGCATAGCTCAATGGCCCGCTTTAAGATCGCCCGTTGGATAGTGCATAGGTAGTTGAAATCATCGTCGGTGGCCACTGTGGCGTCCCGATTTTTTCGGGTCGTTCCCTCGCAGGAGCAGGGAACGTCGGCCAGGATTCGATCGAAGCTGCCGATGGCCCCCGGCATATTGGTGGCGTCTCGGGTCATGACGCCCACGTTGGTGGCGCCCAGCCGATCCAGAGAGCGCGAGAGGGCACGCATCCGCCGAAAATTTCGATCGTTGGCGATGATCGTGCCTGTATTACCGAGGGTGGCTGCGATCTGGGAGGTCTTGCTTCCGGGGGCGGCGCACGTATCCAGGACGCGCTGTCCTGCTCTCAGATCGAGGAGCTCCACGGGGAGCATCGAGACCTCCTCCTGGATCTGGTAGAGGCCGGCGAGAAAGGGGATTCGACTGCCCGGGCGGGCGGTGTCGACCAGCCTGTAGGCCCCGTCGCGCCAGCTCAAAGGCTCGGCGTCGATATCATTTTTAGACAGCAACTCTTCGAGCTCCGATGATGTGGTTTTCAACGGATTTGCCCAGATGCAGACGGGCAGGGGGCGATTTATCGCCTCCGCAAACTCATCCCAGTCGGCGATCACCGAGCGGTAGCGCTCAAATGTGGATGGATCAGCCATTTGGCCATCCCGCCTTTAGCAACAAGGTCCATACCCGCGTCAGGGGAATGCCCTCGATGGCCGTCGGGTCGTCACCCCGGGTCGCCTCGAAGAGTCGGATTCCCGCCGACTCGATGCGGTAGGAGCCGGCGCAATCAATCGGATTATCCTCGGCGACGTAGGACTGGATCTGATCGATACTAAGTGGCCTCATGACCATTTCATAGACCGTCGTGGAATGCGTGATGGTCTCCTCGCCGGGATATAGCGCCACGCTGTTGATTAGCCGATGGGTCTTGCCCTGCAATTTCTGCAGTTGGTCGATTGCGCGCTGTGGGGTGCCCGGTTTTTGGAAAAGTTGTTCCTCGAGAGCGATGACCTGATCACTGCCGATGATAAAGGCGTCGGGGTGGTCCGCCGCCAGGGCCTGCGCCTTTTCGATCGCCAGGCGCCGCGCCATCTCTGGTGCTGATTCGCCGTCCCGGCGGCGCTCGTCGATCGCCGGAGATTTCGCCTCAAAATCAATGCCGAGGCGACCGAATAGCCGGCGCTTATAGGGGGATTGACTGGCCAGAATTAGGCTTGGGGGGCGATGCATCGGATGTTTTGCGCCAGGAGGGTTGTTATAATTGACGAAGATGACTCCGAATCGAGATGTGACGATGACAGACCGTGACACAATGTACGATCGGCTCACCGCCGTTCATTCCTTCCCGGAGACCTATATCTTTAAGGTCATCGGGGTCAATACGCAGGATTTTATCACCCGGGTTATTCAGGCGGCGATCAACGCCATGGGAGGCGACCGCGAGCTCGACATCTCAACCCGTGAGAGCAGTGCTGGCCGTCATGTATCGGTCACGTTATCGGCTCATGTAGAAGACGCCGATACGGTGTTGGACGCCTACGAATTACTGGGGACCGTCCAGGGTGTGAGATTTTTGGTATAATATCGCCGAGCCCGAGAATTACTCGGCAGTCGGTTCCAGTTCGTCTGGCTCACTGGAACCGCCGCGTAATTTACTCCATGTCCACAATCCGACGCTGCCGGCGAGCGTTGTAAACGCACCGGCAAAGAGGCCATTGGCCAATGTCTGTTGGCGCTGGCCTCGTTCCACCAGGCTCTGGCTAACGGTGCCCGTTTCAGCTTGCTGGGCTTCTAATTCCTCGTGCGTTGAGCTGACCTGCATGCCCGTGACCCCGGCGGCTACGAAGAGAGCAAGCGATGCTCCGCTGAGCCCGACGGCTGTGGTCTTTAAAGTCGACGAGCCAGTATCGCCGACGCCGGAGACTGGGATAAAGAGGTGCAGCTCCTGCCCGTCCTCGATGTCGACGACGTGGTCGACGCGCTCGCCGTCGACAGCGATCGCGATGGTCTGGGAGCCGGTCTCCAATTCGATGGGTTCGGAATGCGGCAATGGGTGGCGCTGGTCGCCGGCAATCAGGACGGCGTCGTCGGAATCGGATCGAACCAGGAGTCGTCCAGTACTGACTTCAGACTCCAGGACCAGCTCAATAGATTTATCCTGTTGCGCCTCGAGTTCTACATTTTCCGTGGCAGTGTGATGGCCGGAGAGTTCGGCCTGTACACGATAAGTGCCGGGGTCGAGGTCGTGCGCGCAGGGCGACGTGCAACTGAGATCGTCATTTTCGTCCACGACGACGGTAGCCCCTGACGGCGAGGTTGTGATCTCGAGGCTCGCCTGACGGGCGACACGCTCCTGTTGAATGTCGATGATCCGTTCAACGACCTCGTCGGCGTTGGGTGCTTCCGGTTCCTCGTTGAGATACGATTGAAGAAATTCTTCAGCCTTCGGAAGAACGTCGGCGCGGCGATATGCCTCGCCGATATTATAAAGCAGGGCCGGGGCATCGAGAATCTCGTAGACCTCCTCGAAGATTCTTGCCGCCTGTAGGTATTCTTCGGCCTCGAATGCCTCTCTTCCCTCTAAGAAGAGTTCCTGTGCGTATTCCTGATCGGGCTCCTCGGCCAAAACCGTCACCGGTGTCGACAGAAAAACCAGGGCGAGGATTCCCAATGCTGTGCACAGTGGGGAGTGTCGTATTTTCGATTGGCAAAACATGGAGTATCTTCCGCGGCGAGGGCCAGTAGCGGCAAGGCAAAAGGGGATGTCTTTTAAAAGATGTCGATAACCCCACCGCCGTCGTCGTCACCGTCATCGTCGGCCGGCTCGGGCTCCGGTTCTGGTTCGGGCTCCGGTTCTGGTTCGGGCTCCGGTTCTGGTTCGGGCTCCGGTTCTGGTTCGGGCT
>SKQC01000276.1 GCA_007119175.1 Myxococcales bacterium
ACCTGGGCGAAAATTACCGGCGTCGAGGTGATCTGGTGCTCGCTGAAAAATATTATCTGCGGGCGCTGAAAACGGGAGAGCGAATCGGATTGAGCCGCGATCTGGTCTACTCGTTTAATCTGGCGATCACGTTATTGGAGCAGGATAAATTCGACATGGCGCTGGGCTATATGCAGGAGGCGCTAAAACGGGCAAAGATCTCGGAGCGGCCGGCTTATCTTGGGCTGGCCCACGCGGGCATGGCGGCCTGTGCGGCGGGGCTGGAAAATTGGACGGGATTTGACGCCCATTTCGCCGCCGCCCGGCGTCTGTTGGAGCAGACCTCATTTATCGATCACGACCTGGCGCGACTGGGCGAGGTCGCCGGTGAACACGCCGAAGCCGCCGGCCAGCGCGAGCGGGCCGGCGAAGCCTACGCCTTCGCCCTCGACCAGTGGCGCGCCGTCGGTGACGACGACCGCGCCGAAGCGATCGAAGAAAAGATCGCTCAACAACCGCAGTCGTGAGATGGCACGTCTAATTTCTCGACCAGCCGGTGCTCTACGCCGGTGGAGCTCAGCAGATAATCGACATGGCCCCAGCGCCGGGAATTCCCCAGTACAGCCGGGATGCCGTCGCCGTTGACGTCGACCATGGCCGTCGACTCCATATATTCATTAAAATCGCCCCACTCCACGACCCAGGGGACATCGCCGCCGTTTCGGACTTCGAAGAGCTGGGCGAGCTCGCCATAAAAGCCGCCACAGCCGACGCCGGCCTGTGCCGACACCATCACGAAGATCCGATCGTGCTCGCTGCTTCGGTAGGCGTCGATCCGAGGTTCGGCGCTCCAGTGAGTCGACCAGCTTCCATCGGATTGCTCTCGCATTTCTGTGTCGTCCTGCTCCAGAAAGTAGTTTTGGATGGAGCGATACCTGTCGAGTTCGCGAAACGCCGCCAGCACGGCGTCCTGTTCGTAATCGGCGAGCTCGACGGACTCCAGCGGTGTGGCGTCGCCCTGCATCGCGCGGCCCCAGACCGGTTCAGCGACGCAGTCGTCGTCCAATTCGAGACGCGCGACAGCCAGTGGCCGGTTGCCCAGCTCCCAGACGCCGTCGGCGATAACCTCCTCGGTGGCGGGCTCATTTAATGGTTCGCCGTGGGCCCCGGGCGTTCCGCCCCAGTGGGCGATCTGACCGAAATGTGGAATGGCGCGGCTTAGCCCATACAGGCCGGCGACGGCGCCGGTGCATTGATTGCCATCGGCGTCGAAGAGATCGACCGAGCGATTTTGCCACTGCATCAAATCACCGGGGAATGTGTCGGCGATCACCGGCGAGCGGGCCGCCGTCGTCCCTTTATATTCGATCTCTTCGCCGAACCAGTCGGGCTCCGGCTCGGTGTCGATGACCAGATACGATTCCTGGTGCTCGTCCTGCCCCTCGTTGAGCACCAGCCCCAACTCCGCTGGATCGGGCGCCGAGGCTTCCCGCTCAGCCTCAAAGGCCCGCGATTCAATCATCACCTCGGCGGCGATTCGAAGCTCGTCGCCCTGGCGCACCACGAAGAGCTCTTTTGGCCCCTCATAGCGCCGATCGACGGTCTCTCTATTTTCCACAAATAAGACCTCTGCAGACTCCGCAAAGGTGTCGATCTGCACGTCTTCGACGCTGACTTTCATGGGCCGCTCAAAGCGCCGGCGCTCGCTATTGAGCCAGCTCTGGCGGTCCAACTCATGGGGATTCGACGTCGCTGCCGAGACGGTCAGCCCCTCGAAGACATCGTCGTATAGGTGGCTATAGGCCTCGAAATCGCCGCGATTCTGGGCGTCGAGCCAGCGCTGAATCAATGCCTCTACCTCGTCGCGATCGACGGAGGAATCAAATTGGGCACTGGAACGAGAGGGAACCCAAGTCATCGGGGCCGCTCGACTCGATGCCGCAGTCCCCGTCGAGATGGCTGACTCGCCGACTGAGGGCGCCACGCCGTCTGGAGCGGGCCTTGCGTCGGGCCGTTCACAGGCCACAGATAAAGCGATCAGGAAAATAAAAAATCTTGAGATATTTCGTCCGGTCTTCATCATCAACCTCCAGTGGGGCGACAGTTCCCATGATTTGAACGATCACCAATCTAGTGGGCCAATTTGGCCCCGTAATGGCGACAAGTTGACGACCTGGAGGCATTCCTGTGCCGAAATTGTGCAAGGGGGAAAACCGACGGAAGTACATTATAAGCGTTCAGCCCCTGGGGCCCGCGGCCAGCCTGGCCGCCACTCGGGCTGCTGACCCGAACCTCAGGGGCGTATTGGCGCATGATCTCGTCACCCAACTGAACGCTTACAGTACATTTCTTGACTTTCAGCAGAGCTCGTACTCTTCTACCCTTGTTTTGAAGTCTGACAGATCCGCCCAAAAGTATATGGATGCTTCGTATTGTAGCGCCTCCAACCGAGCGGGAATTTCGATGTACCCCGAGAAGAAGACGCCGTATTGGACTTATTCGCTGATTTTTTTGGCGATGTTGTTGGTCGCTGCCTTCGGATGCCCGAGCGATCCGAGTGATCTGACTCTCGACGATGCGGGGAGCCCGAGCGACGACGGCGGACTACCCGATGCCGGGGTCGATGCTGATGTCGTTGATCCGGAGCCGGATGCCGAGCCCGATATCGGCGCCGACGCCGAGGTCGACGTCGATACTGGACCTCCCCCGCCGCCATGTGACGTGCCGAGTAGCTTTGAGACGCTGAGCGAGGCGTTGGATGCCGAGCACTGCTCGACGATC
>SKQC01000272.1 GCA_007119175.1 Myxococcales bacterium
CAGGCCGATACCAGTCCCACCCAGCGACTGGAGCTATTTACGACTGCCGAGACGGCCAGCGTCGACGTCGACAGCGCCAATGTGGAGCTGCACCAGGCATTCGACACCACGCTGGGGTATCTGGCTCAGCTCGACGAGCGGGTGATCTCCCGGGATTTGTGGGATTTCGTCTACCACCGGGTATTGCCCTTTGAGATGACCCGGGTGGTGAGCGTGGTCCTCGAATTTGCCGAGCGCTACGGGATCGTCACCCTCACCGAGGAGTCGATCGCGTTTACCGACCAAGAGTACGCGAGCACGTTGCGCGAGACCTTTTCAAAGCGCGCCGATGCCGCCGATTCTCACGCCCAATTGGCCACCTTATTGCAGGAATATTCCCCCGATCCGGGGCGAGAAGACGTGCGGCGGATTGTCCACCACGCCGTCAAGGGCGGCAAGTTTGAGGCCGCCATCAAGCTGTTGTTGCGCGCCGGTGACGAGGCCTACGGGGAGATGGATCTCGATTTAGCCCGCGAATATTATCTGCAATTTCAGTCGCTCATCGACGAGCTCTCCACCCACTCGCCGACGCCGTCGATCGCCTATAATGCCTATCCCAAGATCTGGCTCCGCATCGGTGAGATCCAGGGGGCGATGGGCGAATACGGTGCCGCCGAAGACGCCCTGTATCGCGCCACTCGCCAGGCGGCGGACAGCGATTATCGAACCCGGGCGGCGTCCCATAAATTGCTGGGCGATCTGGCCATGAGCCAGGGGCGCTACCAACGGGCCCGCGGGTATTACGAGACGGCCCGCGATTTATATCGACAGACCTCGCTTGCCCGACCCTTCGTGGCCAGTCTTGGAAAAATCGGCTGGTGTTCGGTGCTCCTCGGTCAGCCCAGGATGGCGGAGCGCAATTTATTGGAGGCCATCGACAAGGCCGAGAAATTAAAGGATGTGGAGCTGACAGCTCGTTTCCACCGCTATATGGGCGACGCGCTGACCCGGCAGGGGCGATTTTTGGAGGCCATCGATCATCTCCAGGTGGCGATGGAGCTCTTTGAGCAGGAACAGGATCACCGCGACGCGATAAATTGTCTCGACGAATTGGGCAGCGCCCATTTTGCGGCCGGTCATTTTGCCGAGGCTCGCGACAACTACACCCGGGCTCTGGCCTATTTGTCGACGCGGCGGATTCAACTGGAGGACTCGCCCCATGTCGGTCTGGCGCGGGCATTGGCGGCGCTGGGGAATCTGGAGCAGGCGGAGATCCACCTCGTGGAGGCCATGAGCCACTACAGCACCAGAAATCAACCGGTGCGCCGGGCGCGAGTTCAATTTCATCTGGGCGATCTCTACCTGGCGATGCAGCGGCCCTCGCTGGCCGAAGAGCATTACGAGCACGTCTTTCAGATCGGCGAGAAGGTGGGCCATCGCGAGCTGGCTTTCGACGCGTTGATCCGTCGGGCCTACGCGCTCTTCGACGGCGGTCGAGAAGACGCCTGTTTTAGTCGACTTACGGAGGCTGTGGTCTACGGTGAGGATACCGAAGACACGAGCCGTCAGATCGTCGCCCGGGCTCATATTATCTATCTTCAATTATTGCTGCACGATTTTCAGACCCGGGGAGATACCTTTTCGGGATTGTTGAATGAGGTCGAGGAAAAGACGGATAAGGTGCTTCCACAGACCATCATATGCGATCTATTTCGCGTCGACATCGCCATGGTCCGCGAGCAGTTTCGCGAGGCGGGACGACTGCTGTCGCGGGCGCGGATGAATGCCGCCAGTATCGGCGAATACGCCCTATTTATCTCAATCGCCCGGCGGGAGTATCTGCTGGGTCTGGAGCTGGGACAGATGGGCGATCCCCACCTGGGTTCGGGATATGCGCTGGGGGCGCTGATTCCGCCGGAGGCATCAAAAAGGCGTCCCGAGCCGCGCTGAGGAGTAGTTTAGCGGAGGGGGACGGCCAGTTGTGCGCCGCGATCGGCGAGCTGCCAGACGACGTGGTCGCGGTAGCCGGCGGCGTCACCGGCGACCTGGTAGGAGATGGCACCGTCTTCGATCTCGACGCGGACTTTTGAGACCAGCCAGTCGCCCAGCGTGCTCTCCGGCATATCGCCGCGCCAGAATCGGGGAAGATTTATAAGCACTCGGCCGATAGAGCCCGTATAATAGCGCAATTCAAAAAATCCGGGGCGCAGATTGCAATAGGGGAACATGCGCACATTAAAGCCCCAGTAGGGAATGGTCGCCGGACTGGTGATCTTGATGGGCCCGCTATAAAGCACTTTTTCGGGGCCGTATTCGGCGACGATCTGGCCGCTGGAGTCGAGTTGATAGGCGGTCTCGCCGAGGTTGGTAAATGTGGCCTTGCTGGAGCCGCGGACGATGGCGCTGGGCATGGTCCGGGTGGCGATGGACATGGCGTAGCCGCCGAGGCCGGTGGCCGGCGTTTCGAGGACCGTGTCTTTTACGGCGTCTTTGAATTGGTGGTAGTCGTTGAGGATGTCGGCATCCCAGCCAAACCCGGCGAAGGGAAAGCGGTGTTCGCCGTCGTCGATGAGCTGAATTTCTCGGAGTTGCAACGGGGAGCCGGCGTGCAATAAGCGCAGATCCTCGATGATGGGACCGGCGCCGACGTGGGTGGCGATGGCATTTCCCGTGCCCAGACGGAGCACACCGACGGGAGGGGCGTCTTCGCGGCTTAAATCGCCGCTTTCGATGGCCTCTTCGATGGCATTGATCAGATAGACCACCGTGCCGTCGCC
>SKQC01000335.1 GCA_007119175.1 Myxococcales bacterium
CGAATGGAAAAGAGCGGCTTCGCCAGGTGCGCCGTATGCTCAACCACGTCACCGACACGGTGATCCCCCGGATTCCAAAGTGGATCGACTGGCCGCTGGCGAAGGCATTTAGCCGAGCCGCCGACAAGGGCCGAAAGGCATTCGGCCTCGCCGGTCAACGCATCTATATCGGGGGGCTCTCCCGGCAGGAATTGCGAGATGACGGCCTGGACTGGGAGCACGGTGTTCGCGCTCTGGGCGCCGCCGCATCGCGGAGCGGATTGGTTGCCGAGTTACTGGGCGTCACGGAGCTTCCGGAGGACTGCGATCTATTGGCCGGCGTATGCCTGATGGCCGGTCCGGTCAACCAGAACGACATCGGCAAGACCTTTTTTGGGCAAGCCGATCTGCTGGAGGAAGAATTTCCCGATCGGGACCCGACCTCCCTGTTGGTTTGGACGCTCAAGGCAAAGACGGTGGCCGACCCCATCGGCAACGAAGAGCAATTGATGAACGAAAAGCGCAAGGGAAAACTCGTCGATCTGCGTCCCGGTCCCCACGAAGTGGTGGAGCTGATGCGCGATGGCCGGCGACAAAAAATGCGCCAGCGCGATGGCCGTATCAATAACGAGCGTGCCTTCTCGGATATCGGCAATTTCGCGACCTCCGTCGACGGACGCGAAATCCCGGGCAACCGGGGCGCATCATGGCCAGAAAAGTGGCGCAAAGAGGTGCTGTGGGGAGGCGACGATGAGTGAGGTCATTGAGATGTCGTCCCTTCCCGATCTGGGCCGTCTATACGTCCGGGCCGCCCTGCGTCGGCGCCAAAAACCGACGGCCTCCACAGGGTGCCCCGAGCTCGCCGTGAAGGTCGAGGACGTGGGTGTCGACGACGAGACCCTGGCGGATTACCGGCGGATCTGTGCCATCGTCGACGACGGTCTTTTGCCGCCCACCTATCCTCAGGTATTGGCCACACCGCTCCATGCCGTGATCGTCGCCCACCGTAGCTTTCCACTGCCGGCGATGGGCCTCGTCCATCTTGAGAACACCGTCGAGCAACGCCGTCCTGTCAGGGACGATGAGCGCTTCGACCTGCGCTGCGAAATCTCCGGGTGGGAATGGGACGAACGCCTTGGGGTCCGCTTCGCCATCGAGACCGACCTTCTGGTGGACGACGAGGTGGTCTGGCATAGCGAATTATGGGCTCTGTCGCGCGGCGCTCCAGAGGAGCTGGTAGAGCGAGATAAGAGGCGCCACCCAGCGCCCCCATCCGGCGAAGAACCGAACGCACTTTATTCGCTCATCACCGACGCGCCAGCCGATCTCGGCAGGCGATACGCGTCGATATGCAGAGATTATAATCCCATTCATCTCCACCCGCTGACGGCCAGACCCTTCGGGTTTCGCCGTCCCATCATCCACGGCATGTGGACGTTTGCCCGGTGTTGGGCGGAGCTCGCCGAATACGCTCCCACAGAGGATCTGCAGTTCACGGTGCAGTTTAAAAAACCGCTGACCCTCCCCTCGCGAATCTGGTTTCGCGCCGTCGCCGACGGCGACGATATCGACTATGAATGCCGAAATGTCGCCGGTGACCGGCTATTTCTAAAGGGCAGGGTGCGTCGGTGATGCGGCCACAACGACTACGGACAGATCTGGAGTCTGGCCAACTCGAGGCCACCATCGTCTGATGGCTGGACCCAGCCGACATCCCCGTTGGTGTACGAAAAGAAGTCCGACGAGTGTTCCAGACTGGCGTCGGGAATTTCCTCGGGACCCATCACCACGGAGCCGTCGGCGTCGTCGACCACGGTGAAGTGTGTGGTGCCGTCGGAAGAAAAGGTCACACCGGTCGTCCAGGCCACCAGAAGGTGATCGGCTCCGTACGACGCCGCTCGCAGATGTTGGGCGTCGACGTCGTCGTCGGTCAGCCACTGGGTATCCTCCGAAGACGCCGAAAATCCGGTGACCCTGTTGATCGCCACATCATGGGATTGGCGTTCGTCAGTGGCGGTAAATGCCATCCAGAATCCGTCGTCGGTGGGAACGCTGTCGCCGAGTGTGGTGCCGTAACCACCGGCGCAATCGGAGGCCTCCTCATCGGACCACAGCTCACCGGAGTTGTGGTTGTAGTGCACGCCCTTCGACGGATAACAATCCGAGGCGCAGAGGGGGCCGAGCCGTTCGCCATTGTGACTGATTCGCACCTCCATGCTGTGGCTGCAGCCCCAGTCCCAGCCCCCGGCTTCCGGGCTTCCATCGGCATCAAATAGGCGCAACTGGTCGCCGTAATGAGCGACTCCATCGGAGCGTCTCTCCTGGATTGTGTAATATGCAGCCCATTGGCCATCGGCTTCTGTCAGTCGGCCGTCGCGGATAAGTGAACCGAACCACGTATTACCGATCTCACTTTGATCGACGTCGCCGATCAGGTTTCGCTCTTCAACCAACGTTCCGTCGTGGTCGACGACGATCAATGTCAGTACGTCTGACTGGCGAAATACCAGAAGTGCGAATTGGCTCTGCGATGTCGCCAGACCGTAGAGACCGTCGCCGTCGAAGGTGTGCTCGTCGACGACGGAACCGTCGGCCCGGGTCTGAATAACCTCGATGCTGTCTCCTGCGTGTTGGGCGATGAACGCGCCGTCGTCAGGTGCGGCGGCGGCGAAGCGGTCGCCCACCGAAGACGTGGTGTTCGGCACAGCGACGGCGGCGAAGTCACCCGCCAGCCCACTGCCGCTGCATTCCCCGGGGATTTCCCCGTTGCCACC
>SKQC01000216.1 GCA_007119175.1 Myxococcales bacterium
GCGCCGGTTGGGCATCGCCGAACGGCATCGCCGATTTGCAGAGTTGATGGAGCACGGCACGGCCATTCACGGCCAGCAGCTTGCGTCGGCCCGGCTCGGCATTTTGCAGCGCCGGACTCATCTGCAGCGCGCGCTGGCAAATCGGCAGGCCTGGCCGGAGACAATTCGTCTGGCGATGGATATCGAGCGCGACGAGGAAACCGGCGGGGCACAGATTGTGGAGCTGATGGTGGACGTCCCGGTGGACGACCAGATTTTGCTAGAAGCGCTGTCAGATGCTCTCGACGGTGGTGAGGGCGAGTCGGGGCCGGCGGCCACCGGCTTTGTGGGACAGCTTCAATTAGATCTCGACTCTACGAACGCTCCGGCATTAGTCTCGGCGGCAATTCCCGCGAGCTGGGTCGAGGTACTCAGTGTGCGTGGTGCCGAGGAGCGTCGAGAGCTCTCACAGAGTTTCGAGGATTTGAGCGCCCAGCTCGGGGGACCGATGACCGTGGCGTTTTACGACTCCCCACTTCCCATGGGGATGAGCGCCGAGGTATTTGTGGGCTGGGAAATCGCCGAGGGTGCCGACCCAGGATCTGCGGCGCGCCGATTCCACAGTCGTCTTCTGGGGGATCACTGGATGCATCTGCACGAACATCCCAAAACCGTCGATTCCGAGCAGCGCGAGGAGAAATTGGGCGGTGTCGACGTCGTCCTCGACAAGAAAACTTTTGTCGTCGGCCACGGTCACGGTGATGTCGGAGTCTGTTCCACGGTGCGCGATCGGGAATTTCTGAGCTATTACGGCGTTCGTCCCTGCGAGCGCCTATTGGAGGTCTTCGATGAGCCCGAACGCACCAAAGCCGACTCGTCGCTGCGCTATTCCGGAGACTTTACGCAGATGATCGAGACCTTTTATAGCAAGCCGATGGACCTATCGTCGTCCCCGTTCGGCGATTATGAAATCGATATCGAAGTCGACGGCGAAAGGCGTGCTGACGGGGCGATCCGGTTGACGGCGCAAACTTCGGACCATATCGCTCTGGCCAAGATGGTCGATGGACTGCCGACGCTTCGCGAGGGATGGGATTATGGTGATTTCCTCGGCGTCGACGAGCCGGCTTTCGAACTCCCGTTGAATGCTCCGGCCTATCAAGAGCCGGGATTGATGGTCCTCGGGGCCCCGGGAATGGGCGGCATATTGCCCCCGTCATTATTACTCGGCATGCCCTTTTCGTATCCACCGATGATGCCCCGGGAGTATCGGCAGTTGTATTTTGGCGGCCCCGATCTCGGTGGCGGACATTCTCATTGAACGTGACGCGATGAAACCAGGAAAAAGACTTATCGATCGACAGCAGGGGGAGACGCCGTATCGAGTCGAAGAACTCATCGCCACGGGCGACCACTATCAAATCGCCGGTGCCCACGACGAGGATCGAGATCGCGGGGTGGCGCTGCGGGCGATTTTATACGATGGCGAGTCCGACGCCGAAGTCGTCGCCGGGCACCGCGCGGCGCTCAAAAGACAGTGGCGCTTCTTAGAAGATCTAAGCGATGTGGGACTGGTCGTGCGCGGCGATGCATGGCTCGAACTCGACGAAAGTCCTATCGACCGTCCGCCGGAGCCGATCATCGTCTGTGAGCGAATCGACGGGGTGACGCTTTACGACTGGATATGCGAGGAGCATCCCCGGGGAGTCGACCCCGCACGGGCACTCGCCATGATCGGCGAGGTGGCCGATTTTCTCGCTGTGGCACATCGCAAAAAATGGCTGTGGCGCGATTTCGATCCCCGCCGATTCGTAGTGGATGACGAAGAGCGACTGCGGGCGGTCTCCATCGGGCGAGTCATCAAGAGGGGAGCCCCGCTTCAGGCCGGGCAACTCGAGATAAACGCCGACTATGTGGCGCCCGAGATTCGAGAAGAGATGACCGGAAAATTGCAGCGGCCGGCGGCTGATATATACGGTGTGGGCGCATTGATGAGCTTTTTGCTCACCGGCGAAGAGCCGCGCCACCGGGTGGAGAGTCCCCTGTCGTATCGGGCCTACGAAAGAATCCAGGAGCTTCAGATGCCGGGCATTGAATTATTGCTGGCTCGGCTTCTTCAACCGCTGGCGAAAAAGCGGCTCGGTCGCGCCGAGAAACTGCGCGCTTTTTGCGATGTCGACACGTTGCCGACTCGGGAGATGAAGGGCTTTGAGATGTGTACTCTGCCGGCTCCCTGGCTGGGGCTGGATATAGAAAACCCGGCGGAGAATAAGGGGTTGGGAAGCAGTCTGTCGTCGGGACCGCTGGTGAGCGTGCCCACGGCGCCAGGTGAGGCTTCGGTGGCCGAAGGAGCAGAGCCGAATTGGCCGATTATATTCGGCTTTCTCGCTATTGTGGTGGCCGCCGCGGTATTGGCGATGTGGTTATAATAGAGCACTTCGTAGGCGTTCAGTTCGGTGACGAACTCATGCGCCAATATGCCCCTTAGGTTCGGGCTACGAAAGGCGGCCAGGCTGGCCGCGGGCCCCGAACTCAAGCCGCGGGCCCCGAATTACGAAAGGCGGCCAGGCTGGCCGCGGGCCCCAAACTCAAGCCGCGGGCCCCGAACTACGAGAGGCGGCCAGGCTGGCCGCGGGCCCCAAACTCAAGCCGCGGGCCCCAAACTCAAGCCGCGGGCCCCGAACTACGAAAGGCGGCCAGGCTGGCCGCGGGCCCCAAACTCAAGCCGCGGGCCCCAAACTCAAGCCGCGGGCCCCGA
>SKQC01000014.1 GCA_007119175.1 Myxococcales bacterium
CCAATCCAGCCCCCCCACCGGCACCTTCCAGCAAGTTAGTGCTGGCCTTTACCATTCTTGTGGAGTGACGACGTCAGGAGCCGTCCAATGCTGGGGATCGAACCCCAGTGGCCAAACCGATGCGCCCTCGGGTGACTTCCAGCAGGTTAGCGCTGGCTGGAGGTCCCATTCTTGTGGAGTGACCACATCGGGAGAGTTCCAATGCTGGGGAGATGACAATGTTGGCCAATCCAGCCCTCCCTGAACCATGGGGTCCCGGCAGAAATTACGGAACCTGCGACAACTCTTGCGGGTTTGCAGAGGTATGTGAACAGTGTAAATGCGAATGCATCGCGGAGTGCGATCGACGGGGGCTTCTGGCGGCGTGCCTCTGATGAGGCGGCCCCCCGGAGTCTGGCGCGTGTCGACAGATCTCACCGTTGAAAACAGGGAATTAATTCACTATCCGTAATGCTCGATGGTCAGCACGCTGACCGGACGCATTCAAACGCAGTGCTAGCAGACTGCTCCCCCTGCCGTTCTGAGGGTTCGATGTCCACCAACCACCCTGGAAAAAGCCGAGCATTTACCCGATATGCCTGGCTATTTCTGGCCTATATGCTCGGCGTTATCGTCTTCGGCGCCTGGGTCCGCATCACGGGCTCGGGAGCTGGCTGTGGCGCCCATTGGCCCACTTGCCACGGCGAGGTCGTCCCCCCGGACCCGACGGTGGAGACGATCATCGAATATACCCATCGCGTCACGGCGGGAATCCTGGGTCCCATGGTCCTCGTACTCATCGGCTGGGCCTGGAAGCGCTTCGGGAACCATCCGGTATTCTGGGCCAGCCTGGTGACGATGCTCTTTATCTCCTTCGAGTCGCTAATCGGCGCCGGATTGGTTCTGGGCGAGCTGGTGGCCGACGACGACTCGGTGGCCCGAGCGGTAGTCATCTCCATTCACCTGGTCAATACGTTGATGCTCACCGGTTCGGCGGCGCTCGTGGCCTGGTGGTCGACGGGCAAAGAGATGCCGCGCTGGTCAAATGGCGGCGCCCTTAAATGGCTGCTCATCGTCGCCCTCGGCGGCCTGGTGGCCACCAGCATGTCCGGCGCTGTGACCGCCCTTGGCGATACGCTATTTCCCGTCGATCCCACCGTTGGTGAGGGGCTATTTCAAAATGTGCGCGACGACCTGTCACCGGCGAATCACTTTCTGGTCCGCCTGCGCATTTTCCACCCGATTATCGCCGTGATTGCCGCCCTCTACCTGATGGCGCTTACCTGGATCATTCGCCTGCGCGACATGCCGCCGATTGTCGATCGATGGGCCGATGCCACGCTCGCGCTGGTGATTATTCAGACGCTTATCGGCGTGGTTAATATTATGCTCGCCGCCCCGGGCTGGCTGCAATTGGTTCACCTGGCATTCGCCCAATTTTTGTGGATCGCCGCCCTCTTTTTGACATTGAGCACCATGATGCCCACCTCGTCAAAGTCAGATAACTCGCCAGACCGCGAGAGCACACCCGCACCATGAGCCACTCCTTTAGATATCCAGTGAGCATCGCGCCAATGATGAAGCGCACTGACCGGCATTATCGCTTCTTCATGCGCCAGATCACTAAGCACACTCTGTTATACACCGAGATGCTCACCACGGGTGCAATCATCCACGGCGACCGTCAGCGGCTGCTCGGCTTTCACGAGGACGAACATCCCATCGCGTTGCAATTGGGCGGCTCCGATCCCGATGAAACTGCCGAGGCAGCAGCGATTGGAGAGGACTTCGGATACGACGAGATCAACCTCAACGTCGGTTGTCCCTCAAACCGCGTACAAAAGGGACGATTCGGAGTGTGTCTGATGAACGAACCACAGACGGTAGCCCGCGCAGTGGAGGCGATGCGCGACGCTGTGGACATCGAGGTTACAGTAAAGCACCGAATCGGGGTCGACGACCGCGACAGCTACGAGGAGATGCTCCGCTTCGTCGACACCGTGGCCGCCGCCGGATGCCGACGATTTACCGTCCACGCCCGAAAGGCCTGGCTTCAGGGATTGAGCCCGGCGGAAAATCGCAACGTCCCTCCCCTGCGCCACGACGAGGTCCATCGGCTTAAGCGAGAGCGCCCGGAGCTGACGATCGAGACCAACGGCGGCATCGCCTCCCTCGACGAATGCACAGCCCATCTCGACGCCGTCGACGCCGTCATGCTCGGCCGCACCGCCTACCGAGAGCCCTATCTTTTTGCCGACGTGGATCGCAGATTTTACGGCGACGACTCTCCCGTGCCCACGCGCCATGAGGTCATTCGCCGACTCTTCGATTATGTCGCTTATTGGACCGAGGAACGCGACCTTTCGCTCAACCACATCACCCGCCACTATCTCCAGCTCTTTCGCGGCCAGCCGGGCGCCCGCAGTTGGCGACGCCATATCAGCGAAAACGCCTGGCGCGACGGCGCCGGCGTCCACACCCTCCGCGAGGCTCTGGAATTGGTCCCGGAGCCGCAGGAGGAATCAGCGGCGTGAAATTGGACTGGTCGAGTCAGTGTATCTTTTCTCTTCGCGCCAGATCGCGGGTGATATTTTTCTGGTGAGCTTCCACCGTCCCCCCGCCAATTTCGAGTAATTTGGCGTCGCGCCACAGTCTTTCGACCACATATTCCGACACATATCCGTAGCCGCCCAGAACCTGAATGGCCCGGTCCGCCACATTCTTAGCCATGGTCGAACAAAAGAGTTTGACCCCATC
>SKQC01000386.1 GCA_007119175.1 Myxococcales bacterium
CCGGAAGGTCTGCAGACCGTCGCGCCACTTGTGACTTTTCGAAGGGGGGTGAGGTAGCTCGATTATGGCGCTTGCAGACCGAACTTTGGCTGTCCGCAAAAAGCCTGCTGCTGACGCTATGTGGTGAATATGTCATCACGAGAAAATCTTTTGTGTTTCCTTGTGCTCCTTTGTGTCCTTTGCGGTTTCTCGTTTTTTATTGATGCAGCACCCATCGTTGAGCGAACCTGCGGGACGGGCCGGCCGGCGACCCCCCCTGGAATCTTGCCCGAAGTTCATCTGTTCCCCTTATTGACGACCAATAATGGATCACCGGCGCCGCTTTGCAGGAGGAACGCGAAATGCTACTTCAATCAAGGTCTGGACGCCGTTTTTCAACCGGATTTACGCACCTAATTTTAAAGAGGATATAGTCATGAAATTTTTCATCGACACCGCCGACACCGATCAGATCCGCGCCGCTGCCGCCATCGGCGTGCTCGACGGGGTGAACACCAATCCGAGCTTAATCGCCAAGTCGGGCCGGCCATTTAAAGATGTCATCGTCGAGATCTGCGAGCTCGTCGACGGCCCGGTCAGCGCCGAGGTCACGGCGACGGAGACGGAAGCGATGCTCGACGAGGCCCGCGAATATGCCTCATGGGCCGACAATGTCATCATTAAATTGCCGCTGATCCCCGAGGGATTGCGCGCCTGTAAAACGCTCAGCGACGAGGGCGTGGGCACGAACGTGACCCTGTGTTTTTCGGCCAATCAGGCCCTTCTGGCGGCCCGCGCCGGCGCCACCTATATCAGTCCCTTCATCGGTCGCCTCGATGATCTGGGCCATGAGGGAATGGATGTGATCGCCGAAATTGTCACGGCCTACGATAATTACCCGGAGATCGACACCGAGGTGCTCGTCGCCTCCATCCGCCACCCGCGCCACGTCACCGACGCCGCTCTTATCGGCGCTGATGTCGCCACCGTGCCGCCATCTGTCATCGACAAGATGTTCAAGCATCCGATGACCGATATCGGACTCGAGAAATTTCTGGCCGACTGGGAAGACGTTCCCGGCGCCTCGTGATCACATCGCCCATAATTGGAGCATCGGGCGGCGAACCCGCCCGGTGATTTAAGGTCAACCGTGCTCCTAAAACTACTCGCGCTTTTTACAATTATTCCCCTGGTGGAACTCGCTCTGCTCATCCCCCTGGGAATGCAGATCGGCGTATGGCCCACCATCGGGCTTGTCGTCGCCACCGCTCTGCTCGGCGCCTTTCTGGCAAAGCACGAGGGCGCACGGGCACTGGCGAGCATTAAAAGTGAACTCGCCGAGGGCAAATTGCCGGCCGACAGCATCCTCGACGGTCTGGCGATCCTCATTGCCGGCGTCTTTTTGGTCACTCCCGGTGTTCTCACCGACGTGGTCGCTATCTTTTTGCTGATTCCAGTGGCGCGGGCACCGGTTCGCGCCATCGCCCGAAAGCGCTTTGAAAAAATGCTCGAGACGGAATCGATGACCTTTATCTCCGGCGGCGCCTTCGGCGAGTCTTCCTTCGAGTCGCCAGGATCAGGCGAGGCATCACCATTTCAGGGGCCATTCGGTCCCGGCGCTGACCAGGGTGAGATCATTGATGTCACGCCCGACGAAGAAGAATCTCGCCAGACGACGTCGGCTGGCGGCGACGATGATCAGGACCAGATCAGCTCCTGGTGACCACCACGCACCACTTGCGTAATAGACACGGCAGCACTACGGTCTGGCGCAACTGTTTGTTTATTTCTTTTTCCCATCCAAGAAGTCACTCATGCTCATTGATCTTCACGCAAAATCCGACCTCTCCGACGGTGTCTCGGTAAGCGCACGACAAGTCCTCAAGCGCGCCCAACAAGAGGGCCTCGACGGCGTCGCCTTCTGCGAAACACTGGCCACTGCCCGCGCTCCCGAGGTGCTGGAGTTGGCCGACGACGAATTCGACGACCTGGACGTCTTTATCGGCGTTGAGATTCCCACTGATCGCGGGATTTTGCTCGGATTCGCCCCCGAAATTGACCAATTTTACCTCAATGAGGAATGGGGTTGGCTGTCGCATCGCACGACACCGTCGGCGGACGCGGTTATAGACCTCTTCGATGAACAAAACGGCATCGTCATCGCCGCCCGACCCTATGATCTGGAGATCCCCTTTAATATGGGCGATTATATCTTCGAATTCGATCGTCTGGGCGGAGTTGAAGCCTTCAACCCGAGAGTGGGCCGGATCCAGAATAACTTCGCCCTGGAAGCGGCGACGTTTATGGGACTCGGCACAACCGGCGGTAGCGATCCGAGCGATGACGCCTCAGTCGTTGGCAAATACGCCACGTTTTTCGAGGAAGATATTCGCTCCCAGAAACAACTGGTCACCACCCTTCGAGAATCGGAATTCTGGGCCGTCGAATTCGGCGAAGTTTCGAGTCGAAAAACCTCGAAATCCTCGCGCGGAAAAAAGAAAGGCGGACGCGGGCGACGGCGCCGCAACTGATCTACTCGCTTACCCTGCAATCTCCGACTCCAGGGTAGCGCGATCGGCGATGGAGCTACGCCCGCCGGGCCCGGTACAGGCCACGGCGGCAGCGGCGTTGGCAAAGCCTATCAGCTTCTCCAACCCCCACTTTTGCAATACGCCGAGGCCGACGGCGCCTAAAAAGACATCGGCCGCCCCGGTTGGATCGACCATTTTTATGGAGCGCGCTCCGACGCGTGTAAAACCCTCATTGCGACTCAGCGCCACGGCCCCTTCATCCCCAAGGGTGACGATGGCCACATCGGGGCCGCGCTCTAAAAACGCCTCGCAGATTCCCTCCAACCTTCCAACCCCTGTAAATGCACTGGCCTCGCGTTCCGACGCCACCACCACACTCGCATGGGAGATGCACTCGGTAAGTGCCTCCCGGTCGTGGTCGGCCTTTAGGACGACGGGAATATCGCTTTTTCGGGCGCGTTTCATCATCGCCGTGGTGACCTCTGGAAAGACACCGTCGACGATCAGCAAGTCGTGGTCGTCGACCAAACCCGAATCGACCTCCTCGGATTGGAGACTTCCCACGTTGCCCGGCGTCGAATAGGCATGGCGGTCACCGGAGCTGGCCTCGACGAGGACAAATCGAACCTGACTTATCTTACCTTTGTCATAAACAAAGTGATCTGTGGCGACTCCTTCATCGCTCAATGTGCGCTCGATGCGCTCTCCGCGTTGGTCATCGCCCACTTTGCCAATAAAGCGCGTGCTGGCACCCCAGCGGGCCAGAGCCACCGCCGCCGTTGCCGCCGCCCCACCGCCCTGAACGCTGAACGTCGGCATCTCGACCTCCTCGTCATCCCGGGCAAAATATTCCACGAGACCGATATGATCGAGTGTACAGTGACCGACTGACAGAACACGCATCGCAGTCCTCCGTTATCCTTCTGAATCGAGCACCCTTTCGAGCACCACAAATGAACCCGTCCTCAGTGGTCATACCACCAAGGCTTTCGTAGATTATAGGCCACGCGGCCGATGTTGAGAAGCTCCTTGCCGGGTTTTGCTCCGCTCCAGGCCGAAGCGTAAGCGCCGGGAGAGTCGCGCCCCCCGCCCGGCCCGACGATCTGAGGTGAGGCGGGTTGAGAAATCCTCGACTGAGCGCCCCCTTTAGCTTCCACGTAAACGGTGATACTGAATCTGCAACGAGACAGCCGTGAATCTCCAATGATTGCCCAGATCGTATAGGGGCAATCTCGACACATAGCGAAGACTCCATGACTAAACCCACTTCGACGAAGTCCCCACTGCCGCGCCCCGAAAATGGCGACGTGCTCGACGAACGGCTAGAAACGCTCGTCGACACAAAGGATAAATGGGTCGGCCTGCCGCTCGCCGACAAGATCGAATTGGCACAATCGGTGCTCGACAAGACACTTGATGTCGCCGATCGACAGGTCGCCGCTGCGGTACAGGCAAAATCGATACCCCGGAATTCACCGCTAATCGGCGAGGAATGGCTCGGCGGCCCGATGGTCATTTTGCGCACATTACGGCTGACGATCGACACGCTGAAAGCCATCGATGCCAACGGTAGCCCGAAACTTCCTCGGGGAAGTGTCCGTACTCGCGACGACGGTCAAACCGTGGTCGATGTCTTTCCAGCCAGCTACTGGGACCGATTATTATTCAACGGGTTTTCGGCCCAGATCTGGATGCAAGACGAGGTGACACCGAAGAATCTCGACGAATATATGGCGGAGTTTTACCGACGTCCGTCGCCGGAGGGCAAAGTTGCTCTCGTCCTGGGCGCCGGAAACGTGGCCAGCATCGGTCCGCTGGACGTGCTCTACAAACTCTTCGTCGAAGGACAGGTGTGCATCCTGAAAATGAACCCGGTCAACGATTACCTCGGCCCTTTTATCGAGGAGAGCTTTGCGGAGTTGATGGAGGGTGGGTTTCTGCGCATGGCCTATGGTGGAGCCGACGTGGGCTCTTATTTATGCCACCACGAAAGTGTAGATGAGATTCATATTACGGGAAGCGACGCCACCCATGATGCCATCGTATACGGCGTGGGCGACGAGGGTGCGCGCCGAAAAGAGGAAGATGAACGCCTCCTGGACAAGCGTATCACCAGCGAATTGGGCAACGTCAGTCCCGTAATCGTCGTACCCGGAGACTGGAAAGACTCCGACCTGCGGTTTCAAGCAGAAAATGTGGCCACTCAACTGGCCAATAACGGGGGCTTTAATTGCAACGCCGCCAGAGTATTGATCACCTCCAAAAACTGGCCTCAACGAGAGACTTTCCTGGATCATCTGCGCACCGTCCTCGCCGAAATCGAGCCGAGGAAACCCTATTATCCGGGCGCACTTGAGCGATTCAGTGATTTTGTCGAGGAAAGCGAGGGAGTCGAATCCTTCGGTCCCGACGGCGAGGGCTGTCTTCCCTGGACGCTCATCGTCGATGTGGACTGCGACGAAGATGACCATATCTGCTTTAGCACCGAATCATTTTGTGGCGTCATGTCAGAGACATCGCTCGACGCCGACGACCCCTCGGCATTTCTTCGCCAGGCGACCCTCTTCTGCAACGACCGGGTATGGGGAACACTGAGTGCATCCATCATCATCGATCCCTCCACGGCCAAAGAACACGCCGAGGCGCTCGATTCAGCGATTGCCGAACTCGAGTATGGCAGTGTGGTCGTCAACCATTGGCCTGCGATCAGCTATGGGCTCGGAGTCACGTCCTGGGGAGCCTTTCCGGGCCATACCTACGACGATATTCAGTCTGGCATCGGCGTCGTCCACAATAGTTTGATGTTCGATCGCCCGGAGAAAAGCGTCATCAAGGGGCCGTTTCGCGTCTTTCCGAAGCCGCCCTGGTTTGTCACCAACCGAAATACCCACCGGATCGCCCGGCGACTGACGGCCTTTGAGCACGATCCCAGCTTTTTGAAATTCATCGGCGTCATCAAAGAAGCGCTCAAGGGATAGTCTTTGGCCGCCACAGGAGGTAGCGATGCCAGACAAAAAATGGACCCTCGACGATGCTCAGCATGCCGTGGATCAGTGGATTAACCAGTGGGAGGAGGGTTATTTTAGTCCCCTATCAAATCTGGCGCGACTCAGCGAAGAAGTGGGGGAACTGGCCCGCGAACTCAACGAGATTCACGGCGACAAGCCATCAAAATCGCCCGCCGATGAGGACCGAATTGCCGATGAGCTCGGCGATATCCTCTTTGTGGTCATCACCCTGGCCAACTCGCTTGATATCGATCTCGATAACGCTCTTCGCCAGGTCTTAAAAAAATACGACATCCGCGACAGCGAACGGTTTACTCCAAAGGCTGGCCCCGTCGCCGACTGATGGGGACCAGGGATTTATCCGTCGCGTTTCTGGGCGGCCACGTCGGCGGCATAGATGAAATTGTGGACCCTCTCGTCTTCTAATTCCGAGAGTTCTTCCGGGGCCCCGTAGGCGATGATCTCGCCTCCCTTGAGCATCGCTATATAGTCGGCGGTGCGAAAGGCGAGAGCCATATTGTGGCTGATGACGATGGTGGTCACATCGAACTCCCGCTGAACCTGCATGATCATATCTTCGACATAGCGCGACATGATCGGATCTTGTCCCGTGGTAGGTTCATCAAAGATCAGAAGGCGCGGCTCCGTGACCAACGCTCGGGCGAGACTGACCCGCTTGGACTGGCCGCTGGAGATCTCAACCGTATTGGAATCGGCAATATCGGCCAGATGAAGCCTCTCCAACAATTCATCGGTCCGCCGATGGGCCTCCTTGCGGCTGCATACCCGGCGCTCGATGAGGGGAAAGGCCACATTATCGCGCACCGACATGGAGTCGAAGAGTGCCGAGTGCTGAAAGAGCATCCCGATTTCGGTGCGCAGGCGGCGCAGATCGCCCTCGCTCATCGTGGAGAGTAAGCGGCCGAAGACCCTGACCTCGCCCTCATCGGGCTGAAAGAGTCCCAGTAGATGCTTCATCATCACTGATTTCCCCTCGCCGGAGCCGCCGATGAGGGTGGTCAATTTCTTGGTGGGAGCCCGGAAGTTAACGCCGCTCAATACGGCATCGCCGCGAAAGGACTTCGTGACGTCGGTCATCAATACTGTATTTTCTGCTGCTTCGGCGTCGGTGTCTCTGGATTCATGGCGAACCTTGATATCCGACTTATTGCTGCCGCCGATCAAATCTTCGATGCGCGAATCACCGGTGGCCTGGATTTGCTGCGGCTCGCCATAGGCGATGATCTCACCGCCGGAGAGTACGGCTACGCGATCGGCGATACGAAAAATCGTCGCCATATCGTGGCTGATCAATACACTGGTCAATTGGTATTTCTCGGTGATCTCCTCGATCATCTGGTCGACAAATTCCATCATCACCGGATCGAGGCCGGTCGTGGGCTCGTCAAATAAGACCAACTCCGGATTGTATACGATGGCTCGGGCGAGACTGACCCGCTTTTTCATTCCCCCCGACAACGTCGCCGGGTACTGCTTGAGCGCATGCCCCAGGCCGAGTTCCTCCAAGATCTCTGCTGCACGATCAATGGCCGCCCTTCGCCCCATCGCCTTATTTTCAATCAACGGAAAGGCCACATTTTCTTCGACCGACATGGAGTCGAAAAGAGCGTAGTTTTGAAACATCGTCCCCACCCTCTTTCGAAGGGCATCGAGACGGGGTCCGCTGAGCCGAGCGACGTTTTGTCCGAATAGGCGTACCTCGCCACGGTCGGGATTCAACAACCCATTCATATGCTTGACAAGAACGCTCTTTCCGGAGCCCGAGGCTCCGATAATGACCGTGATCTTGCCCGGCTCGATGGCGAGGTCGAGCCCTTGGAGTACCTGATCGCCGCCAAAAGACTTGTGCACCCCCTTCAGCTCGACGATCGGCTCTCCCCGGTCGACGTCCCAGCGCTCGACGTCGGGAAGCAACAAATTCCGTCGGGTCGCCCTGAGCTCGGTTGTTTTATCTGATTCCGGTGCCGACAAATTTCTCCTTTCGCTACCCCCGGGAAAATCGCCCACAACAAAAAGGCGAAGCAATTTACCCGTAGGTACGGCGATGAATGCCAATATTGAGTAGCAGTCCCACACCGACCATCATGGCCAGCAAACTGCTGCCGCCGTAGCTCATCAGCGGCAATGTCAGTCCCACCACGGGCAAGACCCCGGTGACCATCCCCAGATTCACCACGACATGCCAGAAGAACATCGCCGCCACACCGACGCCTACGAGAACGCCAAAGCGATTCTGAGAGCGACGAGAGGCGTTAAATGCGCAGGTTATAAACGCCAGATAAACCAGTAGCAGCAGCACCATCCCGACGAATCCGCGCTCTTCTGCCCAGTTGGCGGCGATAAAATCGTTTTCGTGTTCCGGGACAAACCCCTTTTGAATCTGTGTGCCCTCCAGTTCTCCCTTTCCCCATACTTTCCCCGAGCCAATAGCGATCAACGACTGGCGAACCTGCCAGGATTTACCCTGAGCGTCGGCCTCGATATTAACGTATGAGGCCACCCGGTCGCGCTGATAATCCTGCAACACGAAGGAATAGGTCAGTGGAATCGCCACCAGCACTGCAAGCGCAAAAAGCATTAAGCTCTGCCAGCGCATTCCCTGGAAGAGCACCATGGTCATAAAGATAGCAACGATCACCAGCGAGGTCCCGAGATCGGGCTGTTTGAGAACGAATAATACCCCGATACCGACCAATAAAAAGGGCATCCATAGCTGGCGCAATGCAAAGGGCTCGGACTGGTTTCGGTCGTGGAAAAACCGGGCCGTCACCAGGATCACCGCCACTTTCAACAACTCCGAGGGCTGCATCATAAAAATGCCGAGATTCAACCACCGCTGAGAGGCGTTGAGCTCGGTTCCCACCAATGCGACGGCCACCAACAACCCGATCACCAGGCAATAAAATGCATAGGCCCACTGGATGAATATCCGGGTATGCACAAAGGCGATCAGCAGCGCCATGACAAATCCGGCGCCGAGCCACACCATCTGGGACAGATGAAATGTGGCCGGCGAGTGCATCGAGGCACTTCGCAGATTGAGTAGCCCCATCGTCGACAGCAGGCCCACGACGAGCATCAGCGGCCAGTCCAGGCGAGCGATCATCTCCCAGATTTTGTTGCGATCGCCGCTCACGGCCCCTCCTCAGCCCATCCCCAGTCGCCGGCGCGTACGCTGAGCGCCGTCGGCTCTTTCCGCGTCAAATAGCGATCGAGAATCTCCATTGCCACCGGGGCGGCATCTCCACCGCCGCCGCCGCCATGCTCCAAAAATACCGCCAGCGCAATCTCGGGCTCATCGTAGGGCGCATATGCGGCAAACCAGGCGTGATTTCGAAGATGTAACTCCCGTTGAGCGTGGGGAATTCGCACCGAGCCAATCTCGGCGACCTGGGCGGTCCCGGTCTTTCCGGCGACCTCCGTATGAGATAACGCCGACCCCCGTGCCGTGCCCCGGGTTCCGTGCAACACTCGGCGGAGACTCTCGCGCAGCACCTCCAGGTGCTTCGGCTCCATCTCTACTCGCTTTCGCACTTTCGGTTCATAGGAAAAAAGCGCCTCCCCTTCGTCGTTGCGCACCTCATCGACGAGTCGCGGATAGTAGAGATCGCCGCCGTTTGCGATGGCCGCATAAGCCGTGGCCACCTGTAGCGGGGTCGTCAGATTATCCCCCTGACCGATGATGGTATTGAGGTCGAAGCCACGCTGATAGCCCTCTGGGCTTCGCTGCTGGTGCCACTCTCGATCGGGGACCCGGCCGGGTTGCTCTCGCGGAAGCTGAATCCCCGTGCGCTCGCCGAACCCGAAGGACCGTGCGTACTCGGCGAGTGTGTCCATATCCAATTCCTCGCCGGCTTCATAATAATATACGTCACAGGACTGCTCCATCGCCGAGTACGCATTGACCGAACCGTGACCGTGGTCGCGCCAACAGCGAAAACGATGGCCGCCATAGATATGATGACCTCGGCAAAACGATTCGTCGTGAGGTCGAAAAATGCCCTCTTCCAATGCGGCCAGCGATCCAACGATCTTGTAGACCGATCCGGGGAAAAACCCGTTTAGCGTCTTGTCCATCATCGGATTAAATGGATCGTTGTCGCTGCGCCTCTTCTCCATCGACGTCAGCCGTCCCGACCAGGCATTGGGATTGAAATGGGGCTTACTATACATCGCCAATACGCTCCCATCCCGTGGGTCGATGGCCACCACGGCGCCGGCGGCGTATTGCTCGACAGCCTCATCGATGATCACCATCAAATCGGCGTCCAAAGTGGTCACGAGATCGCGCCCGGCCATCGGGTCAATCTGCTGGTACTCACCAATTAAAAACTCCGTCTCCGCCTCACCTCGGGGATTGCCCCGGGCGTCGACAACGCGTCGCTTCAGTCCAGGTGAGCCATGCAGAACCCCCTCAAAAGCCTGCTCCAGGCCCATCTGGCCGATCTTATCTCCTTGTCGATAGCCCTGGGCTTCCAGCGAGCGCAACTGCTGGCCGCTGACCTCGCCGACATAGCCCAGTGCGTGAGCACCGACGTGATGCAGCGGGTAGTAGCGCTCAAGATTGGTGCGCACGTCGACGCCGGGCAATCGAATCAAGTCTTCTTCAATTCGGGCAACATCGGCGCGGGCTACGTTGCGGCGCACTAATATCTCTGCGCCTCCCGGCTCCAGGCGTTCTTCTAAATTACGCAGCTCGCGATCTGACAGATGCAGATAGTCCTGAAGTCGCTGACGGACGTCTTCATCGGCATTCGCCAGAAAAATCCCCGGCTGAAGATAAATATTGAAGGCGGGCCGATTTCGGACCAATGCGACGCCGTTGCGATCAAGGATTTCTCCCCGTGGCGGCTTCACCTCGACGTGGCGA
>SKQC01000199.1 GCA_007119175.1 Myxococcales bacterium
CATGGGCGTCCCCAAAGAGACGGTCCGCAAGAATATGCCGGTCTTTCAAAATATGCTCGGCCTCGTCCGCGGCGAGGTCTACTACAATCTGCTCAACTGGTACCGGCTTATCCGCCTTTTCCCGGGATTTCAGCTCAATAAAGAGTTTATGGAATCGATGATGGGCGTCGACGAGTCCCTCGATGTCGATGGTGACGAGTTGGAGACGTCATTTTTCGAAAAAGTCGCCGACGTTGGATCATTGGCCAGCCTGGCCGTTCGCTGCATCCGAAATTTCGGGCGCATCGAAAAGGTGGCCCGCGACTTCGAGGAGCATTTCGAGAGCCATTTTCAGCAGTGGGAAAAACTCGATCTGGAGTCGAAGCGACCCGATGAATTGATGCAGCTTTATTGGGAGATGGAGGGCAAGCTGCTGTGGAATTGGAAGGCGCCGATCATCAATGATTTTTATGTGATGATCTCCTATGGAATTCTCGAAAATTGCTGTCGGGAATGGTGTGGCGACGAGAAGGGAACGCTGCAACATGATCTGATCTGCGGGGAAGGGGGCATCGCCACCAAAGAGGCCTCCGAGGAGCTTATTCGCCTCGCAAAGACGGCCAGCGAGGCGCCGGAGGTGAAGAAGTTGATGCTGGAGGCCGATCCGCAGCAGATCATGGAGCTTCTGCCGGCGACTGAGGGAAGCGAGCGTTTTCTCGCCGATTTGAAAACCTACCTGGATGCCTACGGCTATCGCTCCATGGAGGAATTAAAGCTCGAGGAGCCGACGATGCGCGAGAATCCGGGCTTCGTCTTTCAGATGGTGCGAAATTATCTGCGCGGTGATGACAGCGTCCTCGATCTCAAGGCGCGGCGAAAACGAGAGCTCGAGATCCGTCATAATGCCGAGGCCCGCGCATTCGGCGAGCTCAACCCGGTGCGTCGAGCGATCTTCAAAAAAGTACTCTCCGCCGCTCGGCGAGGAGTTCGAAACCGCGAGAATATGCGCTTTAAGCGCACCAAGATTTACGGATTGGTGCGAGAGGTCTTGCTGTCGGTAGCCAATAGTTTTGTCCGCGAGGATATCCTGGAGGAACGCGACGATATCTTTTATCTGACCGTCGACGAGGTCTGGGCCTATGTGAAGGGAACGGCCGTGACCACCGACCTGAAGGGGCTGGTCGCGCTGCGACGCCGCGAGTTTTCAGAGTATCGAGACACCCCGGAGCGCTCGCCCGACGACCGTTTCACCACCTATGGACCGGTCTACCACGCCAATAAATTTGTGCGCCGAAAAAAGAACGATGTGGAAGTCGACGACGGCGTCCTCAGCGGCATCGGCTGCTGCTCGGGCATTGTCGAAAGCGAGGTCAAAGTCATCGGCAGTCCCACCGACGATATGACGCTCTCCGGCGAGATCTTAGTTGCCGAGCGCACTGATCCGGGCTGGGTTCCCCTATATCCCTCGGTCTCCGGAGTCCTCATCGAACGCGGCAGCGTCCTGTCGCACTCCGCCATCGTGGCCCGCGAAATGGGCATCCCCACCATCGTCGGCATCGACGGGCTGATGAACGCCGTCAGCTCCGGCGACCGGGTGCGCATGGACGGCGAGGCGGGCACCGTGGAGTTGATCGACTGAGCTAATCAGCCTCAACGCTGGAGGCTCAGGGCATCCAGCCGTGGCGCATCAATTCCTCGCCCACCGGGATTTGCCAGATCGGCAACAGATCGCCGAATTGGGCGAGATAGATGATGAGGCCCACGGCGAAGGTCAGCGCGATCTGGGAGGCCGGCCAATAAAATTCGTCGTCTTCTATGCGCGGTCGTCGCTCCACGATTCGGTAATTGATGGCGGCGACGGGAACGGCGATAGCGACCAAAACCAGTGGGGCTACGAAATCGACGTCGGGAAATAACGCCCAGGCCGGTCCGACGACCAGTAGGCCGCTTAGGAGCCCGACCGCCGTGGAAAAGCGAGTGGAGTAAAGCGGCCCTCGCACCTCCGGGTTTGGCCGCCATAAAGTGGTGACGGCGAAGGTGAGGACCACCGCGGAGACCGCCAGATATGGCCCATAAAACTCCGCCCAGCGCCTGGAGATATTGGCGACGATGAGCACTGCAAACGGCAGTAATAACGCCCGATAAGTCGGACGAATCCGGATCGATAGACCAATATTGGTGAGGCGATTGCTGGCGATCCAGGCGGTCACGGCCACGACGAATCCGACGATGACGGGCAACGCCCAGGGCGCCCCGGCCAATGCCCAGGAGGCGAAGGTGAACATGGCGAAGACGAGAATCCCGCCGGCTTCAAAGGGTGATTTTTTGTCGGGCACGAGCGTTCCCGCCAGTCGATTCAGACCGATCAGAGCGGCGAAGATGGCCACCAGATGCAGATTCTGAAAGACCAGGACTGAAAACGTATCGTCGGCGAGCTTTTCGAGGATGACCGCCGCGGCGACGGGGACGAAGAGGTTGTCTGCACCGTCGAGTGAGATGGCCTCAAAGCAGGTCAAAAGGACGGCTGTGGCGAAGGCGATTTGCAGCAGGTTCGGCCAGGGCAGATCTGCAAAGAAGGGGGCCGTCACCAATACGGCTGCGCCGGCGATGACGAAGAATGCCAGGCTTCCCTCGAGACTTTTTTGCCCGTTTTGAACGGTGTAGCGAATCTTTCCGTAGCGAATTCCGATCAGGGCTGCGAAGGCATCGGCGACGCCGAGGATGAGCACCGACGAAAAATAAATCCAGAGATCGTCTGCGGTGAGCAAAAAGACCATAAAGATTGCGATCGAGTAATATTCGCTTCCCCGCGATGTGCGCTCTACCTTGTGAAGACTCTGAAGTAATTTGATGCGCCCGGCGAAGCCGAAAAACAGGCTCATACCGACGGCCATAGCGCCGACAACGAAGGGCGATTCAATCAAAAAAGGAAAGAGAAGACAGGCGGCAGCGCTTGCGAGATGGACGAATTTTCGGCTGTGCTCCGGCGACGGAGAGCCCAGTCTGGCCCATAATTCACCGATGGCCAAAACGCCCAATAATGCGGCCAGCAAAATTGCCGAGCCGATCAGATCGTCGCCGATCACGACCGGGCCTCCTCGACAATGAAATCACCGTAGAAGAAGGCCCGGTCGCGAGCGTGGAGGCGAGTCGATAATTCCCGAAGATGGCTCAGCCGCTCCGGGTGGTAGTCGCTCCCGCGTCGTGGAACCATCATATTCCAGCTCGCGAAACGAGCCCCCGGCCGGGCGGCGTCGAGTAGGGCGCCGTAGATGTCGCGGGTGGTATTTTCGTCGAGATATTCGAATAGATCGGAGAGGTTGTAGGCATCGAATCCCTCACTTTTCCACTCCTTCGTCGCCGCGTCGATCGGGCCCCGGCATAAAATAAGCCGGTCGAGGCCGTCGCGGATTTTTTCATATTTTTCCGGCTGCAGATAGGGCGGAAGGGCGTCCTCGAAGCTCCCCTTTAATATAAACGTCAGATAGGGGTTGTCGTGAGTCGGGAGATTTTTTAGCGCCCGCTCCGTTCGCCTGTAGATCTCTCGCGAGACCGGACCTTCGACATAGCGGAAAAACTCCGGATCGCGTCCCAGCCATCCCATGACTCTGCGGCTAAAAAAGAGTCGAAACATAAATCGCCACCGGCGCGAATCCCAGACCTCATCGTAAAATCGTCGACGCTCCTCCTCGGAGCGCTCACGGAGCAATTCCCGGATCGTCTTCCGGGAGTGAACCAGGGGAAGAACGCGCCGCCGAAAAAGGGCGAAATAATCCTCGAATTTTCCACCGAAGATTATCCCACCGTCGATGACGTCGGTATGGGCATCCCAGAACTCGGAAGACGGCTCGGCAAGATCGTGGCGGATGGCCCGATACGTGTTGCGGCGGTCGTCGGATGGGCGAACGCCCAGAAACGCCAGTAAATCCTCGTAATCCAGATTCCCGAATGCCGCAGCACGCAGGTCGAGGCAGGCCAGTTGTGGTCGACTTAAATCGACGGCAACCACTTCGGCGCCCGTCGACAATAGCTCCAGGGCGTTGTCGCCGGCGGAGGCGATAGACAACACCCGATCGCCGGGTCCCGGATCGAGGGCCTCACGCAAGATGTCGGCGTCCTCCCAACAATTTGCGTAGCGAATAATATCAAAGCTCGCTCGGCTTTCGATCCCGTCATCGTCGGCATGCGCTCTGAGGTCGACAAACACGTGTGGTAATCCTATCGCGGGGGGGACTGGCTGGCTTAACGAAAGACGATATAAGCGTTCAGCCCCTGGGGCCCGCGGCCAGCCTGGCCGCTATTCGGGCTGCTAGCCCGAACAGAAGGGGGCGTATTGGGGAACCCTTACAAGACGATTTAACTGAAACATACGTCTCGCCGACGGATTGAGCCATCGTTCGGCCGATCCTCGCTCGAAGGTGCGATGCTACGCCTGCGCTCGGTTCGAACCGAAACCTGGCGCAATCATCTCGCCGATACCGCGTTTCATTTAAATCACGTTCCGTTTAATCGGTGAAACCACTCGGTTGGTCAAGTCCGGGGGCTTCAAATTCGCGTCGGCGCGGCGACGGTCCCATCACCTGCGGCCCTTTGCGAAGTAGTGTGAGGCCCACAGCTACAGAATCGCTCCATTTAAAAAAATGATGGAAGATATTTTTCGGTGACCCTGTTAGAGTACTGCCACCGCGCAGTACAATTTAGTTTCGAACGATGGCCGATGGTCCGGGACGGCACACGGAGATAGCGATGAATACGAGGCGGTATTCGAGAGGCGGAACCGATAGTTCCAGGGCTGAACAAGGCGGTCATTTGCGCCGAGAGGAACGAAAGCGCTGCGTCCTGGTCGTCGAGGATGACGATAGGATTCGCGAGCTTATTGCCATGTTAATGCAATCCGAGGGGTTTAAAGTCGTCGAATTGGGCGACGGGATGGAGGCGCTGAATTATCTGGCGGCCTGCGAGGTGTATCGCGACGATGTGAGGCGCCCCGATCTGGTGATTGCCGACATTCAGATGCCTGCTTTTTCGGGCCTCGATTTGCTGATGGGAATGCGGGAGCACAGGTTGCGGCCGCCGGTCATGCTCGTGACCGGGATCACCGACGAGGAGGTCCACCGCGAAGCCAGGCGACTCGGCGCGACCTGCGTGATCAATAAGCCCTTTGATGTCGATGCGTTTTTATCTGCCGTCGACGAATCACTGGCCAGCCCGGCCGTGCCGGCGGTCGTCGAGCCGGAGATTCTTACGACCTATGTCGACGCCTGAGAGCCAGACCAATCCTCGACCTGCCAGCCGCGGCGTTCGGCGGTTCGCTTTAGTCTCGGGTCGGGATTGACCACCCGGGGATTATTGACCTTTTCTAACATGGGGAGATCGGAGAACGAGTCGGTATAAAAATACGACTCGTCGAGGTCGATACCGTGTTTTTTCGCCCATCGGCGGGCCCGATGGACCTTCCCCGCCCCGTAGCACATGGGGCGCTCGAATGTCCCGTGTAGGCACCCGTCCTCATCGGTTGGGAATTGGTTGCACAACCAGTCGTCGAGATCCCAGGTCTCGGCAGCCAGTTCCGACATATAGGGCGAGCTCGCCGTGAGTAGCACCAACGGGCGTCCCTGCTCTCGGTGATGGGCGAGCACCGTTTCGGCACCTGGTTGAAAGCTGGGGATGACGTGTTCGTGAAAAAAGTCGGCAGTGATCTGGCGCAACTCGTCGACGTGGGCTCCCCGATACTGGCGGACGGCCTCGGCAAAGGCCCGCTCCATATCAACTAACGATAGATGGTATAGGCCCATCCAGACCGATGCGCGAAGGTATTGAAGCAGTGAGAGCCGACCGCGGCGCCGCTCGTAGCGGGCGTATTGAAAGGCGCTGTTGACGCCGATCAGGGTGCGATCGAGATCGAAAAAGGCGGCCGGGCGGCCCGAGGACGGTGCAGTCATAATTAGTCTATGTCGACGGTTGGAGTTCCGGTTGTTGAGCTTGTTGTCCTGCTTGGGATTCCAGCGCGATTCGCAGTCGCTGTAGATCGCCGGAAAAGTGGCGCACCGGCAGGTCTTGAATCCATTTTAGAAATCGCGCTCCCGGACGACCGCCGGGCGCCAGAATATAGAGTTTGATCGTCAGCCGTGTCGACTGGCCGTCGCGCAGTGGCTCAAAGCTCACCCAGCCGTCATGAGATAGATCCGATGGCTCGCGGGTGCGCCAGACCAACAGCCGCTCCGGCTTGTCCTCCACCAACTCGGCAGTCCACTCCAGATAGCGGGCGTCAGTCAATTTTAGCTGCCAGTGGCTTCGCCCATCGCCGAGGATGCGAACATCACGGATAGTCGGCATGTAGATGGCCATATTCTCTGGTTTTCGCCAGAATCGATAGACGTCGCCCGGTGGTCGGTCGATAATAATCTGACGCTCAAAGGGAACCACTCGCCGGGTACGGGTATGGAGCAGACGCCGCAGAAAATTCCCGTCGAGAAGCCCGTTTTGCTTCGCTCCGCGGTATAAAAGGCCTGCCGAGATTCCGGCGGCGAATAGACCGACCATATCGCGGCGTTTAAGAGCGTAGACGGCCAGCGCCCCACCGGCGACAAGCCCACCGGGATGGGGGATGTCCTCCAGGCCCGGTTGGGGTGTAAGCGGCGCTCGGTTGGCTAAAATCTCGTCCCCCGGATCGACGGCAGGCGTGGGCGAGTTGTCTTCGGTCATGAGTGCCTCGATAGGTGGGGGCCATTCGCTCCCGGGATGGGACAACGATAAGCACGCAGCACATGGGCTTCAACGCACGGCGATCTTGACGGTAACGAGGGCAGGAATTACTAGCAAGGAGAACGCAGTAGCAGACGACTTCCGGAGTGATTGTAATGACGAAAAAACGACTCTATCTCGACTGGAACGCCACGGCACCGGTGATGCCCGCCGTGCGCGACGCCATAGTGGAGGCGCTCGAGGCGGTGCCGGGAAATGCGTCGAGCGTCCATCGCGAGGGACAGTCGGCGCGGGCCGTCGTAGAGCGCGCGCGGCGCTCCGTGGCGCAGGCCGTGGGGGCGCCGGCGCAGGCCGTGATTTTTACCGGCGGCGCCACGGAGAGCAATAATCAGGTATTGACCGACCACGTTGAAACCACTGACGAGCCCTTTTTGATTTGCACAGCCGTGGAGCATCCCTCGGTGTTGGAGGTGGTTGAAAAGCTAGATCGAAGCGGTGTGCGCACCGAGATCTGGCCGGTCGACGACAGCGGTCGTCTCGACCTGTCGTGGTTGCAAAGCCGCCTCGACGAAGGCGCAACCCTGGTCAGCGCCATGTGGGCCAATAATGAGATGGGCAATATTTATGACGTCGCCGAATTGGCCCGTCTGGTCCATGACTCTGATGCGCTGCTCCACGTCGATGGCACACAGGCACTGGGGCGTATCGACCTCGATTTCGATGTCTCTGAAGTCGATTATTTGACGCTGTCATTTCACAAAATGGGCGGCCCAAAGGGCGTGGGTGCCACGGTCGTGCGCGAGGGGCTTAAAGTGGGAGCACTTCTCGCCGGCGGTCATCAGGAACGGGGGCGCCGACCGGGAACCGAAAATGTCCCCGCTATTGCCGGCGTGGACGCTGCAGCACGTCAATTGATCGACGAGCGTGAGCAGTGGTCCGAGCAAATGGAGGAGCACAAAGCGGCCTTTGTCGAGGTTCTCTCCCGGATCGAGGGCGTCGAATTTCGAGGCGACCCCTCGCGGCAATTGCCGAATACCATTAATGTCGCCTTCGGTGAGGTCGACGGCGAAGACCTTTTATTGGCCCTCGATCTGGAGGGAATCAGCGCCTCCAGCGGCTCCGCCTGCACCGCCGGTTCACTTGAGCCGAGCCATGTGATTTTGGCGATGGGATTCGACAAAAAGAGAGCCCGAGAATCGGTCCGGTTTAGCTTCGGTCCCACTACTTCGCATAGCGAGTTGGTCGACGCCGCTCGCCGAATCACCGAGGCAGTCGACCGATTGCGCAGCCTGAACGCCGACTGGTAGGACGGTTTTCCTTTGCACTTCCCCGGTGGGGGCGCTACCCCTGTATGAACGGTATCCCGCAATTTTTCACAGATCAGACATCAGCGATGACACAACAAATCGACAACGTCGAGCCGCAAGGTTGCTCGGCAGACGCGCGCCCCCCTTCATTGGAGGACGGCGATGCCATCGCCGAGGCTGTGACCGACCGCGCCGTGATCGCCATGAGTGGTGGTGTCGACTCCTCGGTGACGGCCGCCATTTTGGCCCGGCAGGGCTACGATGCGGTGGGCATCTCGATGCGCCTGTATTCAACGCCCCAGGAGTCGTATACCAAGAGCTGCTGCTCCCCGGACGACCTCTTTGATGCCCGGGCGGTGGCCGACTCGCTGGGCATTCCCTTTTACGTGGCAAATTACGAAGAGGAATTCCAGAAGCGTGTCATCTCTTATTTCGTCGATGAATATCGGCGGGGACGAACGCCCAACCCATGTGTGGCGTGCAATGACCATTTGAAATTCGATATTTTACTGAAGCGGTCGCTGGCACTGGGGGCCAAATATCTGACCACCGGTCATTTTGCGCGCATCGACCGCTCCGGTGACCAGCCGAAATTGTTGCGCGGCGTCGATCGGAGCAAAGACCAGTCTTATTTTTTATTTGGTCTTCCCCGCGAGGCCCTGGGGCGGATTTTATTTCCGCTCGGTGAGCTGACCAAAGACGAGGTCCGCGCCGTGGCCAGAGAGATGGGATTGGAGACTGCCGAGAAGCCGGAGAGTCAGGAAATCTGCTTCGTCGGCGGTGGAGACTACAAGGAATTTGTCGCCGATTTGCTCTCCAGAGAAGAGACCACTCCCGGCCAGATCGTCACCGAGCAGGGCGAAGTGCTCGGCGATCACGACGGCATCCACCAATTTACGGTGGGACAGCGCCGGGGACTGGGGATCAGCTACCACGAGGCGCTATACGTCAAAGCCATTCGCCCCGATGATGGAACGGTGGTGGTCGGCGGAAAGGACAATCTTCATTCCCGAGGATTGATCGCTGAACGCTGCAACTGGCTGTCGTTCGAGAGACCACCGGGACCTCTGGAGTGCTCGGTGAAGATTCGCTACGCCGGGGAGCCGAAACCGGCCCTGGTGACCGTGGGAGCAGATGCACAGACGGCGTTCGTCGAATTCGAAGAGCCAGAGCGCGCCGTGACGCCGGGACAGGCCGTCGTCTTTTATCGCGGCGAGGAAGTCTTAGGCGGTGGCTGGATTGAAGAGCCCCGCAACTAAACGGGAAACGAGCCAATGGCGAGATGATGACCTGCCGGCGTGATTTCGAAGAGTTAAAAATCGAGCTTTCCGAGCTCGAGGAGGCGATGGGCTATACCTTCGAGGATCGCGGATTTCTCCGACGCGCTGTGACTCATCGCTCTTTTGCCAACGAATATGCCGGCGTCACACAGGACAATCAGCGCCTGGAATTTCTGGGCGACGCTGTGCTCGGCGTGGTCATTGCCGAGGCGTTATTCAAAGCCGACGAGGCGGCGCCCGAAGGAGTATTGTCCAGCCGTCTCAGCGAGTTGGTCTGCGAGGCGGCCCTCGTCGATCGGGCAAATGCGCTCCGGTTGGGCGATTATCTCCTGCTCGGTCGCGGCGAGGAGTTGACCGGTGGACGACAAAAAGAAGGTCTGCTGGCCGACGCCTACGAGGCTGTCCTGGGCGCTGTCTACCTCGACGGCCGATTCGAGGCTGTTCGGCAAATGGTTTTAGAGCATTTTCAGGATGCGATTGCCGAGGTGATGGCCGGTCGCCAGCGGCGCCAGAAGGAAGCCCCCGGCGATTTTAAAAGTCTTCTTCAGCGCCAGGTACAACGCCGGCGACCGGTTCGACCGGAGTACCGCATCGTCTCCACTTCCGGTCCGCCCCACGAGCGCGTATTTGTGGCCCAGGTGCTCGTCGAAGGCCGGGAAGTGGGCCGCGGTGAGGGCCGTTCAAAAAAGGAGGCCGAGCAAGAAGCGGCCTCCGAGGCCATCACTGGTCTCGACGAGGAAGCCGGCCCCTTATTTCAGTTGCTCGATGAGTCAACGTCATCAATTTCCGATCGCGACGAGCAGTAGTAATTAGACACAGAGTCGCGGGAAGCGCCCGCGACATTCGCGGCCATTGCACATCGATTTCGGTGTTGCCGTTGGCCCTCAAAAGGAGCAAGCATGTTTGGTCTTGGAGTTCCCGAGCTTTTGATCATTTTGTTCATCCTTCTCATGATCTTCGGGCTCGGAAAACTACCTCGAGCCGCCGGTCAGCTAGGGGCGAGTTTCCGTGCCTTTCAGGACTCGGTGAAGGGAAAGGACGATGAAATAGAAATCGGCGAGGGGGAAGCGGAGCCCGCTCAGATCGAAGATCAGGAGCCAGATCAGGCCGTGC
>SKQC01000044.1 GCA_007119175.1 Myxococcales bacterium
CAGCCAATCAACGGTCTGGTCTTCGTGTGGGACGGCCTATTTATGGGCGCTCAGGCATTTCGGTACCTGGCGATGACCATGATCTTGTCTGCCCTTGTCGGCGCCGGCCTCCTGGTGGCGACGCTCCTACTGGGCTGGGGTCTGGTCGGTGTGTGGTGGGCCGTCACGGCAATGATGATCACCCGCCTTCTCACGCTGGCCGTGCCCTGGGTCCTCGGCAGGGTTCCCGGCCTGGACGGAAAATGATTTGACACAAAAACACCCTCGTCTACTCTTCGTTCTCCAGATCATATTTCTGTGGTAAGCGTTCAGTTGGGTGACGAAATCCTGCGCCAATACGCCCCTGAGGTTCGGGCCAGCAGCCCGAGAGGCGGCCAGGCTGGCCGCGGGCCCCAGAGGCTGAACGCTTACTTTCTGTAATCAACCTGTCGGTGGAGTCAGTAATGCGCGGTCTACAACTATTTGTCATTCTTTTGTCTTGCTCTCTTTTCGCTGGTCCCCTGGCGTGTGGCGACGACGATAATGGCCAGGACAATGGCGATCTCAACATCAATGAAAACGGCGAAAATGGCGAGAACGGCGACAGCCTTGAACGCTACGATGGGGTCGATGATGAGATGGTGGGAGCAGTCCTTCTGGCAGAGCGATATTGCACAATGGCCTGGGAGTGTCCGGAAAACGGTGTCTTTTCACTTTTCGAATCAGGTCGCTTTTCGTCGAAATCGGAGTGCATCGACGTTCAGTCGGGCGAGGCGGGATTCGGCGATATTTCACCGGATCTAAAAGCCGCGTTTGATGAGGAACGCGTCTCCTTGAATCGCGAATACCTCGCCGATTGCCGCGCCGATTATCTCGACGCGGTCTGCGCCCCTGATTTCAACTTCTACGATGTGCTGGGTTGGGACGACGATCATCCCTGTTACCAATTATTCAACACAAGCGCCGACGCCGGTGACCTATGTACCGTCGGCGACGAATGCGACGGTAATCGGATCTGCGACCGGTCGGCCGCCGGCGAAGACACCTGTTATGGAGAATGCGCCTCACCCAGCGAGTACGGACCTCACCGTTGCGATGACGAGGTCTGCGATGGCGATGAATACTGCAATCGCTCAGACTGGCAAAACCCGTTCTGCGAGCCCCACCGCAGTGAGGGTGAAGAGTGTGATGGCACCGTGGCCTGCGAGCTGGGGTTATGGTGCTCGATCGATGATATTTGCTCGCCGATCGTCATTCGCAATGAGGGCGAGGCCTGCGAAATCGGCCATGATTTTTGTGAGGCCGGCACAAGCTGCTTTCGCGATGACCTCGACGAGCACACGGGCGAATGCAAACCCATCAGTGACGCCGGCGAGACGTGCACGGAGAGCGAAAACTGCTCGTATCTTCTCCGCTGTGATATCGATGAGGGCGAGAGCGCTGGCCAATGTGTCACTATCACAGCCTCCCCCGGAGAGCCCTGCGAGGAGCACAGCCAGTGTGAATCCGGCTATTGCGACTTCTCCAGCACCGGTGATCTAGTCTGTGCGGAATTCCGAGACAACGGCGAGGAATGTGACAACCGCCTCCAATGTGAGAGCGGAAATTGCAACTCCGCCGGTGAATGCGCAGAATATCCACTCTGCGAACTTCCCGAATAAGCTGTCGAGCCGTTTGGACGAAAACCGCTTCGTGATCTCTTCTGATTGTCTATATTTCGTGTGAATCGATTCCCGTTGCGCTCCACGCGCAACATTCACGACGTATCAGGGGGGATTGAAAATGCACGGACGATTCGGATATCAACTACTCACAGCAGCCGCGCTCGCAGTGCTTTTTGCTGTGGCACCGAGCACTGTATTCGCGCAGAATGGCGACGCAGATGCGGACAGCAAAGAATTCACTACCTCCGCAGACAGCGCCGACTCGAATACGGTCCAGGAAGACGACGCCGAGGTCCAACTCGAAGACATGCTGCGCTCCGAGAATCCCACCGAGGCGTCCTCGGAGAGCAGCGAAGAAACCCTTCGACAGGATACGGGCGATCAAGATACTGACATGGGGTGGACCGGTGTTCTCGCCAGAAATTCCCTGGCCGGCGGAATCACCGGTGGCCTGGTCGGCGCCGCCGTCACTTTAATTCGGGGGGAAGCTTTCGACATCTGGTATATTGGCCAATTCGCCGGGGCGGGAATCTTAGTCGGACTCACCGTCGGCGCCATCCAATTGCTCGCCGGGGCCGGCTCGGACGACGCCGATGCCCTGCAGCATCAACCGGACGACGCCGATGCCCTGCAGCATCAACTTGATGACACCGCCGAGCCGCCGGCGACTCTCGAGTTGATGGAGCGACAAATGCCGGAGACCTACGACACAAAAATACTTCGAATTGAATTCTGAGATATCGTTGGAGAGATGGGCGAGCCCGGCAACTATAGCGGCAGGCGTTGACAGTGCCTCAGCGCCTGCCGCCCTTTCTATTTCGATCTGATTTTCCCCTGCCCTTTCCCCTGGCTGGTCGATCGCGCTCCACGGGACGATCGCGCTCCACCGGCGCCTCTACAGCCGCCTCGTCGCTTTCTGTCTCATCTTCGGGCTCGGCATCGACGGCGGGCTCAGCTTCGTCTCTCTGCGCCCGTTCCCGCCTCTGTTCCACGACAGGCTCCTCGGCATTGTCCTGAGCTGGTTCCGCCTCCGCCGCTTCGTCTTCCGGCA
>SKQC01000477.1 GCA_007119175.1 Myxococcales bacterium
ATCCACGACGGTGGGCCGGTCCTTCGGGTCATCGAGGGTGGTGATATAGTGGATGGGCTTGTTCATCAGAATATAAAGATGGGTGTCGGGAAGGGTGACCAGATCGCCGTCGAATTCGACGCGATCTTCAAAGGGGTCGACCTTGGTTCCCAGCTCGCGACAGACCTCGCCGTTGATGGCGACCCGTCCGGCGAGCATGTGCTTTTCTCCCTTTCGCCGCGAGCAGACTCCGGCCCGGGAGAGAAATTTTTGTACGCGCATTGGCTCGGTCATTTTTTGAAATCCGATGTAAAAAACGTGGAAATTGGCGATGGTAGGATATCAGTGAGAAAACGGACTCGTCGTGGGCCCTATTCCGGTTTCGACTCCTCGATATCGGCGTCGTCGGCTTCGACCTCGACGTCTTCGTGCATGTCGATCAGAGCCTGTAATTCCGATTCCTCGAGCGTGGGGAGCTCAGAGAGGCCGGCGAGTCCGAAGAGCTCTAAAAAGCGCGGTGTCGTGCCGTAGAGATGGGGTTTTCCGATATCGTCGAGCTGGCCGATGATGTCGACCAGGTCGTATTCGCGAAGCGTTTTCAAGACGCCCGAGCAGTTGACTCCGCGCACCTCCTCGACCTCGGCACGGGGCAGCGGCTGGCGGTAGGCGATAATGGCCAATGTCTCCAGTGCCGCTCTGGACAGGCGGACGGGCTTGGATTCGAAAAACCGGCGAATTCGGTCCCCGAAACGCGGATTGGTGCGAAATTGATAGCCCCCGGCAATGCGGACCAGGTGGATGCCTCGTCCCTCGCCGGCGTATTCCAATCGTAGCGCCTTAAGCGCCCGCTGGATCATCTCGGGCGCCGTCTCGTCGAAGACAGATTCCAGGCGCGCCGGGGCGACGGGCTCTTCGGCGGCCAGCAGCAGGGCTTCAAGGGTGGCGCGGATCTCTTGTTGATCCATTGGTACGTCTTGGGGGCAATCGGGCGCTAAGCGGACTACGCAGCAAAACCATGGATGACATTTGTGGTGAGGATTGAAAAGGCGCCATCACAATCGAGCGCGAATTATTCTTCGGGTTCCGGAAAATCCAGAGTCTGGCTGACCTCGACGATATCGATGACGGAGCGCTCAATGATCAACGCCTCTCGACCTTCTCCGTCGAGTCGAGGCTGAAAGAGGCGGATCATATCGAGACGGGTCATCTCCAGCAGGGCCAAAAAGGTGGTGACGATGCGATGGCGATCGAGGGGCTCGTCGGCAAAAAGTGCCGAAAATTGAAGCCGCGGTTCGTCGTCGAGCCTGCCGGCGATCTCGAGGATCACCCCGCGCAGGGTGAGTTTTTCGCGGGTGATCTCGTAGACCCACTCCGGTTCTTCTTCCTGGTCTTCGATCACCCTTTTTAGGGCGTCGACGAGGTCGAAGAGACTCGCCTGCTGAATCTCCGGTGGGCCGACCTCGCGGCGCTCCTCGCGGGCCTTGGGAGCGGCGAGAAAAAAGTCGCGGTCGAGCTGCGGTCTCTCGTCGAGCTGGTCGGCAGCCCATTTAAACATCTGGTATTCGATGAGGCGCCGCACCAATTCGTCGCGCGGATCCGGGCCCTCCTCCTCGTCGTCGCCGGGATCGTCGGGAAGCAGGGTCTTCGATTTGATATAGACGAGGGTGGCCGCCATCTCCAGCCACTCCCCGCCGACCTGCAGGTCGAGGGCGTTCATTCGCTCGATATGACCCAGGTATTGCCCGGTGATCAGGGCAATGGGGATATCGAAGATGTCGATTTCATGCTCCCGAATCAGATCGACGAGCAGATCCATGGGGCCGCTATAGCTGGGGAGCTCCAATTGGAGCTGCCGCGGCACCTGCTGAGCATCGGCGCCCCCGGCGGGAGCGTCGGAGTTGCTGCTGTCGTCGGAGGGGGGCATCTCGAGGTCGTCGCTTTAAGCGCGGGGATGATGAGTGTTGTGGAGCTCTTTTAGTCGCTCCTGGGCCACGTGAGTATAGATCTGGGTGGTGTTGATGTCAGCATGGCCAAGAAGTGCCTGTACGATTCGCAGATCGGCGCCGCGCTCCAGAAGGTGGGTTGCGAAGCTGTGGCGCAATTTGTGGGGGCTTATCGACTTGTCGATTCCAGCCTTTGCGGCATAGCGCTTGATATTTTTCCAGAATGCCTGGCGGGTCATCGCTCCGCCGCGCCGAGTCACGAAAAGGGCCGGCGAGGCACCGGGACCGCCGCAGCTTTTTAGCAGAGTGCCCCGGGCCTGCTCCTCGTAGTCGCGGACGGCGTCGATGGCGACCTCGCCTAAGGGAACCACCCGCTGCTTGTCGCCTTTGCCGACGACGCGGACATATCCGGCGGCAAGATCGACCTCGCGTTGAAGCAGGTTGATAAGCTCTGAGACTCTCAATCCCGTCGCATATAAGACCTCGAGCATCGCCCAGTCGCGGAGTCCCTCGGCAGTCGATCGGTCCGGAGCCTGCAGGAGAGCCTCTACCTCGTCGAGCCCCAGTACGACGGGGAGCTTCTGGCCGAATCGCGGGGCGTCGACGCGGGCGGTCGGATCGCCGTCCAGATCGTGGTGGCTCCGCAAAAATTTGAACATTCCTTTGAGCGTCGACAGCTTGCGGGCGATGGTGCGCGGCGAGATATCGCGTTTGCTCAATCGCAGCAAAAATGCGCTGACGTCGGCGTCGGTAATGTCGGCGATACTGTCATAGTCCAGCGAGTCGTCGCAGAACTCGGTAAATTGGCGCAGATCATTGCCATAGGCGGTGATTGTATTGTCGGCCAGGTTGCGCTCGATTTTGAGGTGAACCAGGTAGGTGTCGACGGCGTGATCGAGATTCATCGCTACTCCATATGCGAGATTGCGGCGAGGAGGCGATGGTAAAAAGCAGCACTCGAAAGAGCAAGAAATCAGGTCGCGAGCGTCTCGTTTAATGAGGCCACGATCTGCTCTATACGCTCCGGTGTCAGCGGCGAGCCGTCCCACTCCTCGAGATAAAAGGTGTCGATGGCCTGGTGGCCGACGGAGTCGATGCGGGATACCCGTGTATTGACCCGGTGATCCGCAAGGCTGCGGGCGATGCTGTACAGCAGCCCCAGCCGGTCTGGAGCCCGGACCTCGATGACCGCAAAATGGGTGCTCACCTCGCTGTCGACGCGGACCTCCGTGGTGACTTCGGGAACCGGTCGGGGAGCCAGCCGCTTTTCGCTTCGGCGCCGGGCCAGGGTTTCATCGACATCGATACGTCCCATCAGCACATCGCAGATCTGTGTGCGAATTCGTTCCAGGCGCCGGTCGCTGTCGACTGGACGGGGCTTTGTCGGCGGCACAGCCCGGGGGTTGAAATGGGCGACGTGGAAAATATCGAGGGCCAGACCGGCCTCGGTGGTCACGATATCGGCGGCCATAATATTGATACCGACGCTGGCGATGGCGCCGGCAATACGGGCCAATGTGCCCGGCTTGTCGGGGCTTACGACCACCACTTCGGTGACTCCGCGGTCGGGAAGGGGCCGAAGGGAGACGGCGATCTTTTGGTCTTCGTCAATTGCGCAGCAATAGGTCTCGTACTGGCGCAATAATTCGTCGGGCGCGCCGTTGATCAGGTGATCGATGGGGAGATCGGCGATGAAGTCGTGGAGGTACTCATCGCCGACCCGATCGCCGGCCTCGACCGCAGCCAGAAGCTGGCTGCGCCGTTTTTCGCGCACTCCGTCGTATTCGCCGGGGCCGACCGACTCCAGCGCACGAAGAAGTCGATGATGAAGTTCCATCAATAAAGATGCATTCCAGTCGTTCATCACCTCCGGGCCGACGGTCTTCATATCGCAATAGGTCAGCGCCGTGAGTTGATTTAGCGTTTCCACCGAGCCGATGAGCTCAGCCAACTCATCGATGATCTCCGGGTCAGAAATATCGCGGCGCCGAGAGGCCGTGCTCAGATCGAGGTGATGTCGGATCAGAAAGACCACCTGTTCGGTATCCCTGTCGTTTAGGCCCAGGCGTGGACCGACGGATTCCATCATCACGGCGCCTCGCTCGCTATGTCCGCCGCCGCGGCCCTTGCCGATATCGTGAAATAAGCAGGCCAGCAAAAAGGTCGCCGTATTCTCGATCTGGCGAGCCACCTCACAAAAACCGCGGTGTTCAACTTCCTCCGGCGCGGCCTCTAACAACGAGCGGCCCTCCTCGAGGCATTTTAAGGAGTGAACATCCGTGGTGTACACGTGGTACAAATCGTGTTGGACATGGCAGATCAGCGGCTCAAACTCCGGGACGAAACACGTGAGAATGCCGAGGTCCAAAAGACGCCGCGACGTCCGTCGGGTGCGACGGGGATCGACGAGGAGTTTGCGGCATCGCTGCGTGAGCTCGCCGGGGGCGTCGTCGCCTGTGGGCCAGTCGGCGACGCGAGCTTCCATCTGAGTTTCAAGACGTGGATCGAGTAAGAGATCGCGTTCATCGGCGACGATCAGGGCGTCAAAAAGGGTCCGGTCCGTAAGCTCCGCTGACTCGCCGAGGGCGATCTGGCCGTTTCGAAGCTCGAAGGGGCCGTGGTGGCGCGTCGGCGACTGGTCGACGAGCGCCCAGCGGCGAAGGCATCGCTCACCGGTCGTGCTGATCTGGCGGGCCTGGCGGTAGTAGCGAGCCATCATCGACTCGATGGCCGGATATAAGGCGGCCCGCGCCGGATCGTCGCCGGGCGGTGCCTCTGCTCGGGCGCGGGCTTCATCGAGCACGGCGTATGCGGCATCGATATCGTCGACAGGCGACGCCTCTTTGAGCAACATCAGAGCCTCCTGTTCGCGAAACGTGAGGCGGTCGTGCTTTCGGCCGCGCAATAGGTGGAGGCGATTTCGCAGGGCAAGCAATCTGTCGACCAATTTGCAGTAGCTCGCCCGTTGTTCGGGCGGCCAGCCGACATCGGCATTGCTGTCGCGGCGAATATCGAGGCGCCAGCGCACGCGAGCCGCCCAGGCGAGATAGTTGAGATCGCGCAGGCCGCCCTCGCCGTTTTTGACGTCGGGCTCCAACAAAAAGACGGTCTGACCCTGTCGGGCGATGCGGCGGCGCAGTCCATCGATAAGGGTTTCCACAAACCCACGGCCTTCATCGCTGTCTCGCAGGTGGTCGATAACGGTTTGGCCGTCAAAGCTATCCGGTTGTGTTTCGGGACCGTGCAGATGCCGCAGATCGAGCAGTGCGATGGCATTTCGGAGATCGTCGTCGAGGGCCTGGCGAGCCTGGGATGCGGTGCGCACGGCGTGGCTGAGGCGAATCCGGGAGTGTCGCGACCAGGCCATGAGCCGCTCTATGGCCAGAATAAACTCCTCTTCGGCAGCCACCGCCGGGTCGTGGAGGGCGATCAATACGTCGATATCGCTGTGAAAGGTCAATTCATTTCGGCCGTATCCGCCGGTGGCGTGCAGGGAGACGGCGTCATTGTATTGCTCCGGGAGCGCCCGGCGCCAGAGAGTGCAGATCCACCGGTCGCTGATCTTGCCCAGGTGCTCGGCAGTTTGGAGTCCCGGCTGACCGTTGACGACAGGCAGTGCCAGAGCTCGGCGGGCATTTAAAAAGCTGTGATTGGCCTCCTGTACCGAATTCGGTATGGCCAGTGGAGAACCTGCACTCATATAAGATTCCGATGCGAGGAGATAAGACAGTGAGTAAACAGGACGACGGCAGTGAATATTCGCAGGCCCCGAAGCCGACGACCGTCCCCCATCTTACGGGTAACGCCCCGAAGATCGGAGGGCTCGTCAAGCAGGAGATCGAGGATTTCGAGGTCGACGAGATTCCCGCCTACGAGCCCAGTGGAGAGGGTCCGCATATCTATCTGAGGGTCGAAAAGCGCAATGTGGACGGTCGATCGATGATCGAAGAGGTGTCTGGATATTTCGATATCCGAGTTGCAGATATCGGTACGGCGGGCACCAAAGACCGGCGGGCGGTGACCCGTCAGTGGATCTCTGTGCCTGCTGACGGGGTCGATAAAATGCCCGCCGAGGAGACCGAAATTGCCGACGGGATCACGGTGCTAAAAGTCTCGCGGCATAAAAATAAGCTGCGCACCGGTCATCTGCGGGGCAATCGCTTTCGGGTCGTGATCCGCGATACCGAATTGAAGGGGCCACAATGTGAGGAGGCCGTGGGCCGGATCGCCGGCCGTATTCAGGACGAGGGATTGCCTAATTTTTACGGAACCCAGCGCTTTGGCGATAGCGGATCGACGCTAAAGGCGGGGTGGAAGTGGGTGCGCGAGGGGCGGGCGCCGAAGGGGCGATTTCTTCGCCGAATGGCAGCCAGTGCCCTGCAGAGCGAGGTATTTAACCGCGTTTTGGCCAGGCGCTTAGGCGAGGACACCTGGCGGACCGTCATCGACGGCGATATTTTTGAGAAAGTCGATACGGGAGGACGGTTCTGGATCCAGCCACCGGAACGAGAGGAGACTCAGCGGCGCCTCGATGCCAAAGAGATCTCGGTGACCGGGCCCATGCCGGGAAGCCGCGATGGATTGGCCAGTGGAACGACAGGTGAGCTGGAGCGCGAGATCTTGGCCGAATTGGAGATCGACGAAGACGATCTAAAGGTCTTCGGCCGCGGTGGACGGGGAACCCGGCGGCCACTGACAATATTTATCGACGATCTGAGCTGGGAGGTAGGAGTCGACTCGGTGAGCATGGAGTTCACCCTGCCTTCGGGGACTTATGCGACGGTCTTGTTGCGGGAATTTACGGGCTAAGTTTCTTTGCCTTGGAGCCACTGGCCATGGGAACTATGATGGGCACTGCCAGTGGATGAGGACGACCGGCTTGATGCGACGACACAACGAGGATTGTCCGTGAAAAGAGGCAAAGTGACCAAGATGGGGCCCGGAGACTTTCTTCTTCTGGCCACGCGGTGTGGGCTCGAATTGAGTGAGGTCGATCTTGCTCAGATGGCGAGGCGAAAACTCATCGTGCCGGTCGAACGAGACAATGGGGAGTCCTGTTATACGGAGCTGCACCTTTATGTGGTGGCTCAGTATATGCGGGCGGTGCGGCCGACTCGCCATCCCTGGGCGACGCGGGGCGCGAAGGTGACCCTCGATCAGGTCTCGACGCTCGCCGGAGATGCCGAAGAGTTGATCGCATCGGCGCTGGCCGACGAGCGCGACCAGCCGTCGGCGGAGCAGACCGAATTTATCGTCGGTGTGGAGCGGTTTTTAGCGCGAATCGACCCCTTCGGTCCGCTGGCCAATATTTTCGATTTGCTCCAGAGCCAGGTCATCGATGAGGTGCGCAATACGGGGCGGCTGTACCTGGAGGTCAAGGCGGCGATCACCGAGTTGTCGGCCCGGCTTCACGGAGCGAGTGGCCCGGATGCCGAAGAAGGCGAAGTCCCGAAGACCAAGCAGATGTTCGAAGTAAGTATCGACGATAGCTCCGACAGCGATGAACTGCGCTCTACGCAGGTCATCGGCGGCGACGAGCCACCGTCGACGCCGAAAGGCGATACGCCATCGGCGCGGGAGGCCATCGGCGATGCCATCGATGAGGTGGTGTCCGCAGCGTCCGAGGCCAGCGATGCAAACGTCGAAGAGTCGTCGCCGGAGGAGGTCGTCGAGCTGGGCTCCGACGAGATACCCGTGGTGGAAGATGACGACGAAGAAGTCGACGACGGCCTCTTTCAAAATGCCGCCGAAGCTACCCAGATTATCTCGGTCGACGAGGCCGAAGAGGAAAGTCTTGCCGAGGAGACCTCGGAGCCGATTGTCCTTCTGGAGGACGACGTCACGGAAGAGGAAGAGCCGGAATCTGTCGAGGACGGTCCATCGGAGCAGGTTCAAGCCCTCGACAAGAGGCTCGAAAAATTCAGTGAAGTGGAGGACGAAAGCTCCGATTCCGAACCCGACGTAGAGCCCGACTCGGAGCCCGACCCCGACCCGGAGCCTGCCCCCTCGACATCCGTTCCACCGCCGAGTCCGGTGGAACGCATTGCCGAGCTGAATCGGCGCCGCGAAGTGTATATGAAGGAGCAGTCCTGGGATGATCTGGTGGCACTATACGAAGATGGTATCGGCCTATTTAGCGATCCCGACGAGAGACAGAAAATCTTTTTGACGTTGGCCATGCTCTACGAGGTGAAATTGCGGGAGAAGAAAAAGGCCTTTGATACCCTCGACCGGGCCTGGGCAGAATGCGAGACGGCGGAACATCGAAAAAAGGCCTTCGACGGACTTCAGCGGCTAGGAAAGGGCTCGGGATTGCACGAGCATTATATGGAATGGCTCGATGAACAGCTCTCCAAATCGCTGCCGGTCGAGATACGGGTGCGATTGCAAAAGGAGCTGGCCCTGGGCCTTTTCGCCGACGAAAAATACAGCGCTGCTTTTACGTCGTATGCGACCTTTTTGAGCGATGAACCGGAGCGTTTCGTGACCGTGGAGCGCTTAAACCAGCTTGAGAGGCTGGGCGAGCACGTGGACACCGAAAAGGTGGAGGGCTTTTTTGAAGAGTTACGCCAACGCGAGTTGCCGACAGCGACCCGGGAGTTGATTGAGGAATTTGCTCCCGAAGCAGCGGGATGAACTTCGGTTTTTCCAAAAGCCCCGGTCGGGAGAAATTCAGCATCGAATAGCGATCGACCATCTCCAACTTCCCGAGACTGCGGCAGTTTTGACATTTGTTAAGGCCTGTGCCTATGGTAGCACTCGTCGTGTTCAAGCCCGAGTAAGCGCGTGCGCATATGCGAAGTTTCGCTCTGCCGGCGAGAAACGGCGGTGGAATGCATGCCTTTAAGGCCCTGTTCTGTAAACTAGTGCGGCCGACCTAATATTCTCGGTGCCCGATTGAGGTACCGGCGAGGAGAACCCGGTGAAAGTGTGCCCAGCTTGCAATGCCCGCGCCGCGGTCGATGCGAAATCGTGCCCGTCGTGCGAGCACCAATTCGAGGCGGGGAAGTCTGAGGCGGAGAAGCGGCGCCCCAAAAAGACCATGATGGGGATCCCTTCTGTCGATCAGGTCGATGCACAAGCCGATGGAGATGCCTCGAAGGCAAAGCAGACCCAATTTGGAATGCCCGCTTTGGACGAGGACGCCGACGAGCCGGGTAAAGAGCTCAAAACGGAGGTTGTGTCGTCGGAGCAATTGCCCATCGATGGCGGCCAGTTTAGTGACGACCAACAAGACGGTGAGGACGACGCCACCGCCCAGGCCGACTCATCGACGGTGGCGGCGGCCCTGGGGCGTGCGTCCAAAGCCAATGAGGCAGGTCATACGGGGGCCGCTGCTGCCTGGGGACTTTCCAGCGAGACGGATGCCGAGGAAGATTCGAAGACGGCCGTCGTATCGCCAAATGAACTCGATTTTGGGGAAACCCCGGATTGGTACCACGACGAGGAAAAAGAGCAGGCAAAGACGGAGGCCCTGCTGCGTGACAACTCCGGTGGAGGTGAAACAAACCGGCAATTTCGCCTCGAGGACTCAGAGGCAGAAGAGCAGGACTCGCAAAAGACAGACGAGGATGATGACGCCGATGCCACCAGTGGTACAGCTCGGCAATATCGACGCGGTTCCGGACAAGATGATCGCTTCGGAACACTGCTGGGCATGTCGCTGGAGGAGCAATCCGATCAGCTCGGGGCGGCAGGAGCGATGCATCGCGGACCGAGCGCCGATCAAAAAAGTGACGATGATGAGGAGGGCGATGCGTCGACTCAGGCGCTTAGCCCGGATCAGCTCGCCAAGATCGATCAGATGGGCTTTAGCGGCGATTTTGGCGATGAGACGTCTGAGGAGCAGGAAGCGCAAACGCGAGTTGTCAGCGACTCCGGTCGGATTCAGCCAGGGCGGGACAGTCATGCCACGCCAGTTTCCAGCGAGATGACGGCGTCACCGAAGTTGCCAAAGCCCGGTGGCGATGAGCAGTCCGTTGAGGCGGCCCCCCAGACCTCGAAAGGCGGCGATGGTGACAACGACCAGAAGGTCCGAAAACCGCAGAATACCTCGCCCAGCGGAGTGTTGCGGACGGCTGGAAGGCGCAAAAAGAAGAAGCGAGACAGCGATACGGCACCGCCGAAAGGCTCCAGCCCGGCGACCGATAATTTCAGTCGAAGCAGCGTGACCGGCACTGGCACCTATCAGGCGACAGGGCGAGAAACGGGTCGCCGATCCGGAAAAAAGGGCGAGGCGGAGGTCGACGATCTGAAGTTGGGAGGTGTCGGATCGGGGGCCAAGACCAGTTTTGCCACCGGACAAAAGCGGGAGCAGGTGACTGAACAGGCAAAGGCGTCGGAGGCTTCCGAAGAGTCGCTTTTGGGCGATGTGCCGCTCGACGATATCTCGATGTCATGGGA
>SKQC01000111.1 GCA_007119175.1 Myxococcales bacterium
CAGTGGGAATGCTGCGCTTTCCAGACGTCTACACTCGCCTTCACGCCATGACGAAGGCCGACAACCTGGGCATTGGATTCGTCCTCCTCGGTGTCTTGATTAGCGCGCCGGGGATAAGCGAAATGGTCAAATTAGTACTGACCTGGGGGTTTATCCTGATGGCCGGAACCACTGCCGCCCATCTCGTCGCGCGGGCAGCTCACCGCGGGGGTATCGAGCCGGAGGAGGCACAGTGATAATCGCCTTCGATCTCATACTCGCGCTGACGTTGGTCTGGGTGGCCTATGAAGCCGTCTCGCGTCCAGATCTATTTCAGGCCGTCGTATTATTTATCACCTTCGGCGTGCTGGTCAGCCTGGTCTGGATTCGGCTTCGCGCCTTTGATCTGGCGCTGGTCGAAGTCGCCATCGGCGCCGGCATTACGGGAGCACTTTTTTTGAACACTCTGGGGCAATTAAGCGGCGAAGACGAAATGGTCAACCTCGACGGCGGCTGCTGAAGGAGGCACACCATGAGTCGTCGCAAACTGATTCGAGTGGGCGCTGCAGTGGCCATCTCGGTGGGCTCAACCATCCTGGCAGCAGCGGCCTGGGAGGTCGCCGAAATGGCACCTCCGACCGCCGGTGAACTGGCGCGTTTACGACTCGGCGAAAGCGGTGTCGAACACCCCGTTACGGCAGTGCTGTTGAACTTCCGGGCCTACGACACATTTCTCGAAATCCTGGTCCTGACTGTGGCCTTCTGGGGCGTCTGGTCACTGGAGGGAAGCCAAAAATCGCCCTTTTTTCGACCTCCCGGGCTCCTGCTGGAGCGCGTTACCGCCGTGTTGGTGCCGATGCTGGTTCTACTCGCCGCCTATCTACTGTGGGCCGGATCCCACCGGCCGGGCGGGGAGTTTCAGGCCGGGGCCGTGCTCGGCGCAGCCGGTATCCTGACGCTTCTGGTGGGGCACGCAGTCCCCGGGGCGCACTGGCATATCCGCCGGCGACTGGTGGTGGTGGCCGGGGTCGGCACATTTATCGTGGTCGCCGTGGCCGGCGCTATTTTAGCGGGCCATGTCTTTGCCTATCGGCCGGGATGGGAGATGGCGTCGATATTAGTTCTGGAAGTGACCACGGCGCTGAGCGTCGGATTTATCCTGACCGCCCTTTTTGCCGGCGACGCCGAGGGGCTCCACGGCGAGTCACCGCCCCAGAGCGCGAAGGAGGACGAATGTCCACCGACTTGATTTACGCCACGACGGCCGTGGTGCTGATTGGTCTTGGCCTCTACACAGTGCTTATTCGTCGACATCTGGTCCGGAAATTGATGGCCGTCAATATCCTGGGCAGCGGGGTGTTTGTCCTCTTTATTGCGCTTGCCTCAAGTGGAGAGGGCGATGCCGACCCCGTCCCTCAGGCCATGGTATTGACTGGCATTGTCGTCGCCGTCAGCGCCACGGCCCTGGGACTTGTTTTGATCCGGCGAATCGACGAGGCCGATTTGAAAAATGCAGAGTTGGCCGGGGAGGAGCGGTGAGCGGCTTTCCCTGGGCCTCGGCAGTTGTTCTGATTCCGTTAATGGGGGGCATTGTCTGCGGCGTCGTTCCCCTGCGCCGGGCGGCCATCGTTGGCCTCACGACGGCGGTTGCGACGGTGGCGGCGACATCGGGTCTGGGCTGGCGCGTCTGGCATCACGGCAGCGTTTCCGAATCGCCGGGAGGGTGGGGCGCACCGCTGGGCATTGACCTTGTCGTCGACGGGATGGCCGCACTATTGGTGCTGACAACTGCCGTGGTCGGTTTCGCAATCAGCTTATTCTCCGTCAGCTATTACGCGCCAAGTCAAACGGCCGAAGAGGAGCAGGAGACGCATCATCAGGGGTTTTTCTGGTCGCTCTGGCTCGTCGTCTGGGCGGCGCTCAACGGCGTCTTTATCTCCTCCGATCTCTTCAACCTCTATGTCTGTCTGGAGGTAATATCGCTGAGCTCGGTGGCTCTGGTCGGACTGACCGGCACTCTGGCACTGCGGGCGGCCATGCGCTATCTGCTGGTCACCCTCTGTGGCTCCCTCCTATATCTGATCGGCGTCGCCTTATTATACGGCGGATGGGGAGTGCTCGACGTGCAGATGCTGGCCTCGGCAGTGGACCAATCCATGGCCTCTCAGGTGGCATTGGTGGCGATGACGCTCGGCCTGGCATTAAAGACAGCGCTGGTTCCGCTTCATTTTTGGCTTCCCGCCGCTCATGCCAACGCTCCGGCGCCGGTCAGCGCCGCTCTGTCGGGGCTGGTCATAAAAGCGTCATTTATCGTGCTATTGCGCCTGTGGAGCGACGTCTTCGGCGCCCTCGATAAGTCGATACTGGCAGCGGCGCTGACCGTCCTGGCCATGACGGCCATTATCTGGGGAAGCGTGCAGGCCCTTCGCCAGACTCGACTCAAGATGCTCATCGCCTATTCCACGGTGGCACAGGTGGGCTATCTCTTCGTCGCATTCGCTCCGGATATCACCGCACAGACAGACCCGGTTGCACTGCAGGGGGCCCTGGTTTTTGTCGCTGCTCATGCCTGCGCGAAAGCAGCGATGTTTTTGGCGGCCGGAGCTCTTGCCATTTCCTTCGGCGACGATTGCTTCTCGTCGATGAATGGGCAACACATTCGGCTCATCGCTCCCTTTATCATCTTCATCCTCGCCGGCTACACCCTTATCGGGCTCCCCTATAGCGGCGGTGGTGAAGCCAAATATCTGTTGTCGTCAGCCGTCGAGTCGGCGGGGCTGCCAGTCGTTGGGTGGGCTATGACGGCGGGGAAAATCCTGGCCACCCTCTATGTTCTCAAAGTGCTCTACCATATCGCTCTTCCGACACCCGAAGCGTCGGAGAGTATCGAGCTTCGTCGAATCACGGTGGGAATGATCGCCGCCGGCCTGCTGCTTTCAGTGGTCGCTGTGGGACTCGGCCCGGCATCGGCCCATTTGCTACAACTGCTGGAGGCGAGCATTGGTACGGCCCTGGCCGCGCCACACAGCGCCCTGCGGTGAAGGTTTTCGACGCCGAGAGTGCGTGGTATGAGAAGGGCCAATTGGTGAGTTTTCGAGAAAGGGCGACAGAATAATGAAAAAACGCAGCATCATTACGTTGATCGTGGTTTTCGGTGGTCTCTTCATCGGGCTTTTGGTCTTTATCGGGGTCCTGGTCATGGTCTTCGCCGCCGATGATCTCGACGATGGCCCCAAGATCGGCGTCGTCGAACTCGACGGTGCGATCACGGAGAGCGAGAGTTTTATCGAAGATCTGGAGCGCTTTCAGGACGATGACGACGTCGAGGGATTGATCGTGCGCATCGATAGCCCCGGCGGGGCCGTGGCGCCATCTCAGGAGCTCTACGGAGCCATCCAGCGGGCCTCTGAGGAAAAACCGCTCGCCGTGTCGCTGGGAAGCGTCGCCGCCAGCGGCGGGTATTACGCCGCCTGTGGCTCGGATATGATCTTTTCCAATCCCGGAACTATTACGGGCTCAATTGGAGTCATTACCCAGTTCTTTAATGTGGAACGCCTCGTCGATCGGACCGATATCGACGTTCACACCATCGTCTCCGGCGATTTTAAAAACGCCGGATCGCCATTTGAGCCATTTGAGGACGAACATGCCGAATACTTCGCCGATATGGTCTTTGATATTCATGACCAATTCGTGGAAGACGTCGCCGAATGCCGGGAGATGGAAATCCGCGAAGTGAATCGATTGGCCGATGGACGCGTCTACACAGGGCGGCAGGCTTACGATCACGATCTCGTCGATCGCCTCGGCTCGCTTCACGACGCCATCGACCATATTGCCGAGGAAGCCGGTCTCGACGATCCACCCGTGGTCTATCCGCCGGAGGAAAAACTCGGAATTTTCGGAGAGCTCTTTCGGGTTGCCGTGGACTCGTCGGTCACGGAGCTAAAAGAGCATAAAAAACCTCGCGTCAGTTACGAATACGTCGGTCCTCAATGACACAGTCCTTCGCTATAAGTCGCCGTTCGCCAATGCAGGCAGCATTCTTTCTCATTGCTGTCGCCTGTCTTTGTTCATCCTCAGCCGTTGCCGAGGAGCCGGCGCAGATATTGGAACTCGAGGAGGCGCTGGAGCAGGCGCGGACAAACGGGCCGCTGCGCGCAGAGCTGGAGGCCGGCGAGGACTTCGCCAGGGCGCGCCAGTCGAGGGCCGACCGCGCCCGCTGGCCCACGTTGCGTACCGAGAGTCTTTTGGCGCCGGTTCCGGCCAACGCCGATCCGACCCGGATCGACGAGAATATCGACGAGATCACCTCCTTTAATCTGGGACCCTATTTTCGCCATACGGCGCGCGTCGTGGTTCCGCTCTACACATTTGGCCGGATCAGCACCGCCCAGGAGCTCGCCGAGTTGGGCGTCTCCGATGCCGAGTGGGAGAGCCGTGATGCCATGCAGGAACACCTGACGCGGACCCGACAGGCATATTACGGCCGCCAACTGGCCCGTGCATTCTCCGACGTCCTCGACGAGGGCGGCGAGATCGTCAAAGACACGCTGCACGAAATGGAGGAGGACCGCGCTTTTGGCGAGGCCGATTTCAGTACCGACGATCTGCGGCGACTACAGGTCTTCGACGCTGAGCTCGACACCATGTTGCTCGACAATCAGCGGTTGAGCGATTTGACCGAGGCCGCTTTAAACTTTCTGATCGACGGCGACGGAGGAGCACTGGAGGTGCCGCCGCTGGATCCCGAGGAGGCATCCGACGCCACGCTCGGCGATCTCGCCACTTACCAGGAGATGGCGCGCACCCATCGGCCCGAGCTTCGACGCCTGGAGCACGGGGTCCGGGCGCGAGAGCTGGAGGAGCGTCTGGCCCGCCGGGAGTTTTTCCCCAATTTCTTCTTTGCCGCCAATCTTGGTTTCGGATGGTCTACCGAGGAACCGGCACTGCAGCGGGTTTGCCGTCGTCCCGAGCCGGACGGTCCATGCATCGATGACGACACGCTCTTTACCCATCCCTATTCGAATCCCTTCGACACGTTCACCATCGGCGTGGCCGTGGGTATGCAGTGGAATTTCGATTTCGGTCAGCGGCGCGGCCGGCTGCAGGAGGCCCGCGCAAATACGGCTCAGATCGAAGCTCAGCGGGAGCGGGCGCTGGGGGGATTGGAATTAGAGATCGAGGAGGCCTGGCGCGAGGCATATGACGCGCGCCAGCGTATGGAGATTGAGGAGCGCCGATTTAATATCGCCCGGCGATGGCGAAACCAATACGGCTTACAGGCCGAATTTGCCCGGGCTGACCAGGATATGCGCGACCTGATCGACCCCTTGAGCGAGTTTTACGATGCCCGTGTCGGCTATCTGGAGTCGGCCTACCAATACCTGGTCGCCCGCGCCGAACTGGCCCGCAAAGTGGGGGTCGAAAGCCTCAGCGAGGCCGGGGCAAATGGCATCACCGCGAATTCTCCTTGAATGCAATCGGGGCGGGGCGCGTTCAACACGAAGCAGTCATGCAAGAGAGACAATGGAGGTTTTACGATGAACAGGCATGGTCGATACGCGAAACTGACGGGAATTTTGGCCGCGATTGCAATCATGGTCTGGGCAAGTGTGGCGGCCGCGGCGTCGCCGGACGAGGTAGTTAAGGAGCGCACCCACGCCGTGGCCACTGTATTGGCCATGCCGGATTCGCCGGAGCGCACTGAGCGCCTGGCGGACACCATCGACGCGAGCCTGGATTTTGCCTTTCTGGCAAGTCTTGCGCTCGGTCGCCACTGGGAGGAGCGAAGCGATGAGGAGCGCGATGAATTTATGGAGCTTCTGCGAACGCTCTTGCAGAATAATTATGAAGACCGCATCACGGGCCGTGAGATCGATGACGATTATACCGTCGATTTTCAGGAGTCTCGCACTCGTGACGACCGGGCTTTCGTGCCTGCTCAGATCGACTATGACGAGCGCAGCGAATCTGTGGTCTACCGGCTATATCAATCCGACGAAGAGTGGCGTATCTACGATCTGATCGTCGACGATATAAGCCTTGAGGAGACCTATCGCGACGGCTATGTCCCGATTATCGAGGACCACGGATGGGAGGAGCTGATCCGACGGATGCAAGAGCGCGTCGATCAGCTCGAGGAATAATACGTATAGGGAAGGGGGGCGCGTCTGGAATCAGTTGTGGGATATTCAGCGCGGGGCGGGCTCGAAGTCGATTCCCTCTTCGTCGAGGCGGGCTTCGATGTCGTCGAGCAATTCGGCGACGCCGTCGCCAGGTTCTACGACGTAGGCCTGAGCAGCCATCTCGTGGGCCTCTCGAAGCTCGTCTCCTTCGCCGCGGCGATAGAGTCGATTTGCCGAGCTCATCAGACTGTGACTGATGGTTCGGTTGAGGTGGGCCAAAGTCGGCTCGGCGCGGTCGCTTGCGAGCGTATCTTCGGGGATGGTGAGCAGTTTTTCGCGGGCCTCGCTATGGCGGCCTTCCTGGCTGAGTGCCTCGCCTTCAGCCAGGATTTCCGAGGCTTCTCGTTCGTATTCCACTCTGCCCAATAACTCCTGGGCTTCCTCGTGGCCTGGCGACAGGGCCAGCGCTTCGTCGAAGGTCGCCGTCGCCGCCTCCCAATTGCCCATTCGAAGTTGGTTTCGCCCATTTTGCAAAAGATCGTTGACCTCCGCCTCCAGGCGTTGTTCCGGTTCTTCGGTCACGCCGTCGTCGGAGCCACCGGTGAGTTGGGCGATGCCGAAGATAACCAGGCCGCCAGCGAGAAGTGCGACCACAGCCAGGGCAGCCAGTCCGGCATAAACCGCCGTATTATTGCTCGCAAACCGCGCCGCCACTTCTTCTGGATCGACGACCTTGTCGCCCTCGACGAAGACGAATTCCACACTGCCGAATTCGACGTGGTCGCCGGAGTTCAACTCCTGGCGTCCAACGACGTCCTTGCCGTTGACCCGGGTGCCGTTGGAGCTGCCCAGGTCTTCTACGGCGTAGAGCTCGCCACGGCGATGGATGCTGGCGTGGCGCCGGCTAATCGAGGAATCGGACAACAAGATGAAGTTGTCGTCGGTACGGCCGATTGTATTTTGCTGCTCCGACAGGCTGAACTCCTCGCCGGCAAAGGAGTCGTTGATCCGGACCAATTTGTGGTGCTCGCTTCCGGAGTCGATAAACAGGGTGCTCAGCACGTCTTGGCGTTGAGCGTCTGCCGGAGCTTCATACTCCAGATAGAGATAAAAATCGCCGATGCAGATCTGGCTTGCCGTACCCAGGTCGCGGGTCGTCACCACTCGTTGCCCATCGACGATGACTCCATTGGCGCTACCCAGATCCTCGATATAGCAGCGCCCCTCCTCAATAAAGATCCGTGCGTGTTCGCGGCTAACGCTGGTCGACGGCAGGACGACGTCGCAGCCATCGAGGCGTCCCACTGTATATGAGCCATGATCGAAGGAAAACGTGTCGGCGACCTGGCCATTTTGGTCTTCGATGGTGATGGTGAACATAGCTACCTGCACATCTATAGGGAGTCCGACCGATGCTCCTCATCTTCACACGGGCCGCCTGCCGACGGACCGGCCAAACGGGGTGACTACTCCCGGAAAATCCCGAGGTCGACGTCCAGGCCGGCATGCCGAAGGTCTTCGTAAAATAGAGGGATATAGCCGGTGGGGTGGAAGTCGCCAGCCGAGCCTTCGACGCGATAATAAAAGATGTCGTTGAGACGAAAAGCGTCGATATCGACTCCCTGCACCTCGGCAATTTGATGGACCCGGAACCCACTGTCCGGCGTCGTGTTGACGACCACCACGAGATCGACGGATCGAGCCACCTGCTCGCGCAATCCACGCGGTGATATATCGCCGCCGGCCAAAAGACACATACTCTGCAGTCGCCGCAGGGCGTCGACCCCGCTGGTGCCGTGAAGGGTCAACATGCTGCCCTCGGTGCCCGTCGTCGCCGCGGTGACCCAATCATAGGCCTCGGCGCCGTGGCATTCGTCGACCAGAATTCGGTCCGGATGCATGGCGATGGCATTGCCCAGCAGCATCCGCATATCGAAGCCCGACGTGGGACTGGCCTCAAGACGGATGAGATTGGGTTTGTCCACAGGCAGATTGCTATGCTGTTCAATGGCAATGACTCGCGACGCGGTTGGGACCACCTCGGTCAGGGCTGCGAGCAGGGTTGATTTGCCAGATCGAGTGGGGCCGGCGATGACGATTGAGCGGCCGGCCTCTACGGCCCGCTGTAAGAATTCGGCCATCTGTGGCGACATCGTTCCCGCTTGTGCCAACTCGTCGAGTCCCGGAAAATAGCTATTCGGTTTCTGGATTGTCAGCGCTGGTCCCTCGACGGCAATAGGCGGCATCACGATATGAACGCGTGTTCCGTCGCCGAATCGAACTTCATCGGCTGTCGGCTGGGGATCGCCGGGGCCCAGCAGGCGACGAGCGGCGAGATCGAGCATGTCGGGATGACTATATGCCTGCTCAGCCACCACCAACTGGCCGTCTCGCTGGACCACGACCTGGTCGTAGGCATTGATATAGATCGAGCGGATCGATTCGTCGTCGAGATAGTCCTCGACAGGGCCGAGGCCGAGGGCCTCTTTGGTGACCGTATCGGCGAGGGCGTCGGTGTCGACGTTGGGATTGACCGTATCTACGGCATCGGAGACCGCCTTTGACACCCGTCGTTCGACGACGCTGTCGTCGAGGGGATATTCCAGCGGAAGCTCGTCGACCGGCATGGATTCAAAAAAGACGCGCGCCACATCTTGTTGGGCGCGGTGAAATTCCTCATCAAACTCACTGTCCATTGAGCCAGCGGTGACCAACGAGGCTCCCTGCTTTTGGGATGCCGCGGGGCCGGTTTCACGCAGCGACGCCGACGCCGGTTGCGGCGAGAGCGATGGACCGCCCGACTTTGAGTCGGCACCGGTGACGGCCGGCGACGACGGTGGAGACGGTGGCCCTCCCGATGGGCTGAGGTCAGAGGGGGATTGGGCAGGTGAGGGCGATGGAGACGGAGATGGAGAGGGCGATGGAGACGGAGAAGATGCCGATGGTGTCGGGCCTGAATCGTCGTCCAGCGGCTCGATATCATCGACCAGATCCAATTCCGGTCCCGACGAATCTCCGTAGGATGGACGCGGACTATTCGCCTCATCTGGAACGGGGGTGGCATCGTCCCCGGCACCCGAACTGCGTCCAGATGGTCCCGAGCCCCCGGGGCGGGGACTACCGGTGAGCGGACTATTCGACGAGCCGGCAGCCGACGAGCTTCGCTGTGGCTGGCCGCCGGGTCGCCCCGGTTGTGAGCCCGGTTGGCTGGGAGAGTTAGAGCCTGGAACGGCCGGCGACGACGTCGCCGATGGGCTCGGTGCTCCGGGAGCAGCACCGCTTATCGAACCGCCAGAACGGGCGTCATCCCGGCTGTGGGCACCGTCCATGACAGTCGGGAAGTGCCGTCCTCCCGAACCGCCAGGTTGACTGCCTCGATTCGATCCGCCCGGAGGTGGGGTAGGGGGATGGCCTCCCGTATTGGCTCCTGGCTGCTGGCCGGTATTCTGCCGCTGCAATTGCAGAATGAAATCGCCGATATAAATCTTGTCCGATTCACTTATCGACTGCTCGGCAGTTACTTTGCGACCATTTACATAGGTGCCGTTTGTGCTCTTTAAGTCGACGATATGAAAGCCGTCACCGCGAAGGAAGATGCGGGTGTGCTGCTTTGACACATTGCCCTTGGGCAACACGATGTCATTTCCCTTCATCCGCCCGATCGTGATTTCTGGTTTTGAGAAATCGTACTGCGATTGCTGCCCGCCCTTTTCGCTGATGGTAACGCTGAACATAAGGGGCAGATCCTCCTTCGTGAGTCAAAGCATTCTGGTCGATTCGGCTGTGCACGGCGGCAACGGATAGGCGTTGACGGCCGTGGAAAGCGACGATCTGCTGCGTTTGCGGCGCATGCATAACTGTCGAACAGCGCGTGATGGTCGGATGGTCGCAGAGGGATCGGGGAGTGTCAAGATTCTGCGGCGTCTGCCGACTTGCCTTCTTCTGTCTCCCCCGTTTTGTCGAGTGTATCTTCGTCGGACTTCTGGTCGCCGTTGCCGGTCGCCGAGTCCTCGTCGAGCTCGGGCTGAGAATCCTCGTCGAGCTCGGGCTGAGAGTCCTCGTCGAGCCCGGGCTGAGAGTCCTCGTCGAGTTCGGGCTGAGAATCCTCGTCGAGTTCGGGCTGAGAATCCTCGTCGAGTTCGGGCTGAGAATCCTCGTCGAGTTCGGGCTGAGAATCCTCGTCGAGTTCGGGCTGAGAATCCTCGTCGAGTTC
>SKQC01000323.1 GCA_007119175.1 Myxococcales bacterium
AAATCGACGCCGCGCTCTTCTAATTCGGCGACATTGCCCACGATATCCTCCATGGCAAACGCGGCATGCTGGACACCACCGCCGCCGAAGTCCTCGACGTATTTTTGAATCTGAGAGGCATAAAAGAAGGGCTTTTGCGGCTCGTTATTGGCGAATTTAACGCCGCCCTCCGGATCGTGCATCACGATCGATTTGAGGCCCGAACCGCTTTTGCGCTCCGGGTCGATATCGCTGGTGTGAAATTCGATATTCCAGAATTGCTCCATGCCCAGCACGTCGGCGAACCAATCCACCAGGGGCTTTAAGGTGCGCACATTCGACGTCAGGTGATCGATGTGGGTGAAGCCGAATTTATTGTCGCCACCGGTGTCGACGGCCTCAAATCCCGGGGCGTAGACGTCGTAGCCTTTGCGCTCCACGAATCCGTAGTTGAGATTGCCCATGGGACTGGCGATTTCAAAGGAGCGATAGGTCTTGCCGCCTTCCTCGACGGTCTGAATTTCGTCGATGAAAGTGGCGCCGCGCTCATCGAGTCGGCGCCAGGCCTCGTCGACGTCTTTGACGGCGAAATTAACCCGGCCGATGCCGGCGGGGTGAAATCGTCGGTGATAAGAGCCCCAGGACGAATCGTTCTGCGGCTCCACACACTCGATTCGAATATCGCCTGCCGAGTACACTTCGGCGCGGTCGCCGGTGCGCTCTTCCCACTCCTCAGTGGAGCGAGCGGTCATTTTGAAGTCCAGTTTTTCAAGATAAAAACTTCGGCTTCGCCCCAGATCCAGGGTCACAAAGCGAAGGCCGTCATATCCGGTGATACCAAGGTTTTTGATCTCTGACATCGTCTGCCTCCCGTAGTTGATAGATTCCCGATACAGCGCCGTTCTAAATATCCAGCACCGGGTGCGTGATTGATCGCACTAGGAGGTAGCGAAAAAAGGGGGGGCTGTAAAGAACGGAGGGCGATTATGATCAGTCGAAACCGGCGGCGAACCAGCTCTCTTCGTCGACGTATTCGAAGAGCCGCTCGTAGACGGCGGCGAGCAGTGGGATTCCGTAGTCATCGAGATCTTGTCGGTTCTCGAAAAACCGATTGACTCGGCCGCGATTTTCAGCTCGGTATTGAAGAGCCTTGACCAGCATCTGGATTCGGTCCGCCGCCTTGACCAACTGAGCCTCTGTGGTGTCGGCCTCCCGGTATTCATCGTGGGCCCTGCGCCAGCTATCTAACCCCGATGCGAATAGCTTCGCCGTTGCTTGATCTTCGGCGTCGCGCCAGGCAGATGCTCCCAACATCTCCTTGACCGGCCGTGGCAGGTCCGTGAGCATAGCCTCCGCCAGATCGTGGACCAGCGCGATGCGAAGCACCCGCTCAGTGTCGAGCTCGACATCGACGTGATCGGCGAGCCACATTGCGATGAGGGTGACCCCGTAGCTGTGGGCGGCGATCGATTCCGGCCGCTCCACCCCACAGACCTTCCAGCCGGTACGAGGCAACGCCTCCAGCCGCTCGGCACGGGCCACCAGCTTCAATAATGCATCGGCCTGTTCGATATTCGATGAACTGCTCATCACAAACCCTGATGGAGACTTGATAATCCGTGTCGACGTTGCCCACTTACAACGGCCGAGATATTAGCATAGTCGGCTCACAACGCCGATGCTCCCGTCGAGGAATACAAGAGTTTTGCATGCAGGAGAGGGATTGATGAGAAAACGGCGATCGACGATAGCGGTCGTCGGGGGCGATGGATTCGTGGGCTCTCAGGTGCTGCGTCGTCTGGCGACGATGGGCCTGCCCATTCGCGGCTCTCTTCGCCCGGGCCGGCGGCGCTGGCATATCGATGATATCGACTGTCAGTGGGTGCCCATCGATCTAGAGACCCCGGCAGCGGTGCGTCGATTCGTTCGTCATGCCGGCACGGTGATCCATTGCGGCGGTTATAATCCGCGGCGGGCATTGCAGATCGACGACGCCAAAAAACGAGGTGTTCGCCAGATACGTATTCTACTCGATGCCTGCATGACCGAGGGCGTCGCCCGGGTGGTCTATGTTTCCAGCGCCGTTACCGCCATGCAGGCCGACCAACCAGATCAGCCCTTCGACGAGACGAGTCGCTACGTGCCGGGGAGTGTAGAAAATGCATATTTCGAGGCGAAAGCGGCCATGGAGACCGAATTATACCGCTATGTTGCGGCCGGCCTCGACGCCGTGATCGCGAATCCCACCCTGGTGGTCGGACCGGGAGAGGCACAACTCGGGACGGGGGCGCTTATCCGCGCCGTCGCCGGCGGGCGATTGCCCGTGGCTCCCGAGCAAATGTCCATTAATATCGTCGACGTCCGTGACCTGGCCGCCGGGATCGTCGCCGCCATGCAGCGGGGCCGTCGAGGTCGCCGTTATATTCTCGGGGGGGCGAATGGCGAATTGGCAGAGTTGATCGAGTTGACGGCTCAATTAAGCCATCGACATATCGTCCGTCGCGGGGAGTGGTCTCCCGTTATCGAGCCCGTAGCAAGGGTCGGTGAGCGCCTTATCGAGTGGTGTGGATGTAATGCGGCGCCGCCCCTTTTGGTGCCCCTGGATCTGGTTGCTCGGGGAGGGGCGTTTTCCTCTCGTCGCGCTGAGGCCGAACTCGGCTTTAGCTGTCGAG
>SKQC01000334.1 GCA_007119175.1 Myxococcales bacterium
GCGCGCTCTTTTCAGGATGGCCTGGCCGCAGTGGCGGAACACGACCGTGGCTCACTGAATACGCGGTGGAGCTATGTGGATCGCGATGGCGAGCCGGTCTTCGGCGAATATCACTTTGCCGAGCGCTTTTATCAGGGACTGGGGCGGGTGGCGATGTCCGGAGATCTGGGCGCCAGCTATCTATCAGTCGGCGGTGAACCGAGCTTCGGCGAGGGGATTTTTAGTAGTACCACCGAATTTTATCCGCAATTTGAATGGCATTGGGTTGATACGGACGGAAATATCGTCTGGCCGGCCGCCGACGATGACAACGACAGTCGGCCGGTCGAGTTGAAGTGATTCGGCATTGGGGGGCTATCTTGCCATCGCCGGCGGAACGAAAGGACCGGGGACGGCCACAGAGCAGCCGTGTTCGTCACTCCAGTGGCCGTAGCCGTAATCGATATTTTCGCAGCAGTCGACGTCGTTGTGTTCGTCGCAATGCTCGGGGCAGATGTCGTTGGAATACTCGTCATTGCAATCCACACCGGCGTCGGTCTTTCCGGTGTCGCTGCCGGCATCAGTGGTGGTGACGTCGGCGTCGTTGGACTGATTGATATTCCACTCTGGCCCCTCCGTATCGTCATCGCCGCTGCAGGCGATGCCGGCACATAAAAGGGCACCGGCAGTGACGGCCTTCATGGCATTGATGGCCTTTTTTCGAATCGCTGACGAATCACTCACGGCTGCTCCTGTAGTCGGATGGCGTGGAAGAATAAGCAGCGTATCGAAGTTTCAGGGGAAAGTGAAATTGGGCTCGAGGCGGTCATGACGTGGCGTGGGAGATGACAGCCCGGTGGCCTGGAACAACGCTCTTAGTAGTCGCTCACCGACGTCAGCGCCTTGCGGTATTCGTCGTGGAGCTCGTCGACCAGCTCGGCAATCGGAATCACCTCGTCGATGGCGCTGACACCGTGGCCCGCCGACCACACCGTCTTCCAGGCCTGAGCCTCGTCGCCGGCGGTGAGTTTTTCACCGAAATCGACGTGGCCCGGGTCGCGTAATTTCTCCATGTCGTAGCCGTTGGCCTTTAGACTCTGGGCCATAAAATTGGCGGGAACTCCCGAGACCACCGGGGTGTGAATGATATCTTCGGCCACGGCGTCGCAGACCATTGATTTATAGTCCGTTTGAGCGCGACTCTCGTCGGTGGCGATAAATCGAGTCCCCATATAGGCCAGATCAGCGCCCATAGCGCGGGCGGCGGCCACATCTCGGCCGCTCGATAGCGCGCCGGCCAATACGATGGTGCCCGTAAAGAATTTTTTGATCTCCGCTAAGAGTCCGAAGGGATTGAGAGTGCCCGCGTGGCCGCCGGCGCCGCCGCAGACCAGGATCAGACCGTCCACTCCCGCCTCTTGTGCTTTTTCGGCATGGCGCCGGTTCGTGACGTCGTGAAAGACCACGCCGCCATAGCTGTGGACGGCTTCGACGACCTCTTTGACCGCCCCCAAGGAGGTGATCACAAGTGGCACCTCGTGGCGCACGCAGATCTCGAGGTCGGCCTGCATTCGCGGATTAGTTCGGTGCACGATCAGGTTGACTCCATACGGTCCCACCGGCGCATCCGGATTTTCTCGTCGAAAACCCTCGAGTCGCTCCTTGACGGTGAGGACCCATTCTTCGAAGCCCTCAGAGGTGCGCTGGTTGAGGGCGGGAAAGGTTCCGGCGATGCCGGCCTGACAGGCGGCCACCGTCTTTTCTACGCCAGAGACCAAAAACATCGGCGCCGCCACCACGGGAAGGCGCATATCATCGAAAATCGCGGGAAGACTCATCGTTTACCACCGGGTCAGGAGGAATCGCCACAGTAAGCGTTCAGTGGGGTGACGAAGTGATGCGCCAATACGCCCCCTACGGTTCGGGCTAACAGCCCGAAAGGCGGCCAGGCTGGCCGCGGGCCCCGGGGGCTGAACGCCTACTCGCCACATCTATCGATGTCTTGTTATCACTGTGCTGCGAAATGCTCCAGTCGAAGGGTGGGGCGGTGGGCGACGGCGAGGAGAGATCCATAATCCGCACCGTCATCGAAGAAACTTACCACCTATACCCGGCTCCTGGCATTGCCCTTGCATAATCTGTGGGGCGAGCAAGTCGTATTTAGTGTGAAAATCCCCGCGATATAAGGGCGAACCGACATCGCGGCCGAAGCGAATGACATCGCAATCCCACAGATATTCGAGGTTTCGAATGAAATGCACCCGAAAAATTGAGAGATCGATTATTCACCGATGGTCCATCGTCGCAGTTGCGGCGACGATGACGATGGCCCTTGCCTGCGGCGAGGGGGCGGGCGAGCCAGATCCAGACCCAGATCCTGATCCGCCGCTGCCGGTGGAAGCCGAATTTACCCTGAGCCCCGCGGAGAGCTGCGATGACGTGCGCGATCATATGGCTGATGCGCTGACGGAGGATACGCTGGAGTGGATGTACGGCAGCTCCTGGGGCTTTGCCGAAGGTGCGCCGGCCGAGGACGCCAATGACGACGGTGCAGACTCCTCGGAGGAACCCTCGGAGTATACCGACACGAACGTCCAAGAAGAGGGCGTCGACGAGCCGGATATTGTCAAAACCGACGGAACTCATATCTATACGGTGGCCGATGGGGCACTTCAGATCGTGAAGAGCTGGCCCGCCGACGAAACCGAGTTGGTTGGACGATATGATCTGCCGGCCAATAGCCGCCCGATTTCACTCTTTTTGGTGGGCGATCAGGTCGTCGTCTTCAGCCACATGCATACCTACTACTACGGCACCCCGGACAACGGGCAGCCCGAGCCGGAGGACAACCCCTTTAGAGGCACGCGGGTTACCTTTTTCGACGTCAGCGATCGCAGCAGCCCCGAGCCCTATCGCGATCTGGAGATCGAGGGCAATTTCGTCGACGGGCGAATGGTCGACGGCAAGGTCTTTATGGTCACCAATAGCTTTCTTCGCGGCGTCAGTTCCTGGGGGTTAATCGACGACGATGTCCACGAGGAGCTGCCGGAGCGCACCTATGAGGAGAGCGACGACGAGCTCGAGGAGATGCGCGAAGAGGCGCGGCCCATCCTCTACGAACATCTGCGTGAGGCCATCGGCGAAATGCCTTCCGGCGAGTGGCTGCCGCGGCAGCGCATTGTCGACGAAAGCGGTGAGGAGATCCTCTTTGGCGCCGTCCACAAATGCACGGACCTCTATCTTCCCGGTGTCAGCGCCGAACTCGGCGTACTCAATATCTCTTCCTTTGATATTGCCGACGATGCCCAGCTTGAGACCACCGGACTGGTCGCTCGCGGCTGGGAGGTCTACGCCTCGCAACAGAACCTCTATGTCTCCATGAGCAGCCGCTCCTGGTGGTGGGGACCCTGGTGGGGAGGCGATCGGGAGAACGAGTCGCATATCCACAAATTCTCCCTCGAAAACGACGGTGAGCCCGACTATCTCGCCAGCGGCCGTGTCGACGGCTGGATCCTCAACCAATTTTCGTTTAGCGAGTACGATGGCCACCTGCGCGTGGCGACCACGGACAACCAGTGGGAGTGGAACCCGGATCTCAACGAGTCGGAAGACCACGGTGGAAATCACCTCATCGTCCTCAAGCGCGAGGGCGGCGAACTCGTTGAGACCGGCTCCGTGCGCGACCTCGCCCCTACAGAACGCGTTTATTCGGCGCGATTTATGGGCGATCGCGGCTATATGGTGACCTTCTTCGAGGTCGACCCCTTTTATACCTTCGACCTCTCCGATCCGGAGAACCCGAAGATGTTGGGCGAGCTGAAGATCGAGGGTTTTTCGAGCTATATGCATCCCATTGGCGACGACCACTTGCTGGCCATTGGCCTCGACGGCGATGAAAACGGGATGATGAGTGGTGTCCATCTTCAGATCTTCGACGTCACCGACATGGAAAATCCGACGCGCACCCACCATCACGTCATCTCCACCGGAAGCTGGTCGTCCTGGAGTGAGGCGATGCACAACCACCACGCCTTCACTTATCAGGACCGTCTCGGTGTGCTCGGCGTTCCCGTCAATATCTGGGAGAATGACGAGCGCTTTTCAGGACTTATCCTCTTCGACGCCACCAAAGATGGCATCGAAGAAATTGGCCGCGTGGACCACAAAGATCTGGTCGCCCAATCCTGGTGTGAACAAAACGACTACGACCAGGATGTCTGCGATTATGATCCGCAATATCATCCGTGGACCTCGCGGGTGCGACGTAGCATCATGATGAGCGGAGCCACGGACGACGAGGAATACGTCTACTCCCTGAGCGGTGTCGGCATGAAGGTCAACAAGACCTTTGACGTCGATCAGGACGTGGCCTCCGTCATTTTGGAGCAATGAGGCCCATCAGTGGCGCCACCATCGACGTCGATGGTGGCGCCATGAGCCGGAAGAGACACTAATGAAGCAAATGAAGCGATTTTCCAGTTGGTATCCACTCACCGAAGAGGGCATTGCCGGCCATGCGCCGGGCGGAGCAGCAGCCCTTCAGGTCAAGCGCGCCCGGGGGCTGGTGGAGTATCCGGCCGGTAAAAGCGCCATGCTCTGGTACGCTTATGCATCGCAGGACGCCGCGCGCACTCTACGCGAGTGCTTCGGCGATGAACTCGATACACGGGAATGCCGAGGCCACGGTCCGCTGCTATTTCGCTATGCCGCCGGCGGCGAGGAGGCGCGAGAGACGGTGGACTATGTCTTTCGCCGCTTTCTCACAAATTTTGGCGCTCCGCCGGTATTCAATGACAGCGATTCAGCGTGAGAGCTGAATTCGTAAGTGCCCCGGAAACGACGGGCGGCGCGAAGTGGCTGCTAGCAGCAGGATGCTAGCCTTCCAGTGGGGAGGCTGGCGCAGCCAACTGCGGCGGTATTGACGAGCTGGTGCGCTGTCTTTTTCCCTGCCGCGCGGCGCTCTGAAGTCTGGCGGTCATCCGAGAGATCACAAATAGTCGCCAGGCCACCACGGCGGCGTCCATATGGTGGGTGATCGACGTTGCCGCCAGGGCGTTTTTGACGGGGCGCGGCGTCAGCTTGCTTCCGAGCCAATATAGCTGTCTTTTGAGGTTAAAAATGGCGCCGAGCGGGCTTTTTTGATCGGCGAAGTCGCGGACGGCTACAAATTGGCGCAAAATGCGCTCCACGAAGTCGGTGGGCAGGACCGAACGAGCGTGGTCTGAGCGAAGTTCTTCTTCGATAAGCCGCAGCAGATCATCGCGCCGGATGGCCTGACGGGTGCGAATGCTGGCGGCGCGTGCGGCGATGGGAATCGGTGGGCCAAGCTGGTCGACGATGCGCCGAAATAGAATCTTTTCGTCGCGAAGCCGGTCGGGAAGCTGCCTCATGGCGTCCAGGATGGTGCGCGATAAAAGAGGACTTATCTGATCTAAATAAGGCGATTTTAGATCGGATAGGGCGGCGACGATGATCGGCAATTTATAGACATGAAATAGGCGGTCTCGCCAGGTGGACAGGCTTTCGCCGGGTCGCTGACGCAGGTAGTCCGGGATCTCCTGACGGGGCAGACCGTATTGCTCGTAGTTCTTGAGGATCGAGAAATCGGTGCATAAAGCAAATCGCACGCTGCGGCGTACTGCCAGCGGTGAGGAGACCGCCGTGACCTTCAGTCCGAAGCCCTCGTCGCCGCGAATAACCCCTCGGATATCCTGTTCGTAAAGCTGACGCCACAACTCAAATCCGTCCAGATATCCGGCGAGGTGGTCGACGCGGCCTTCGCCACAGCGCAAAAAACGGTCGATGAGCTCGTCGGCCCTCTTCGGGCTCTCGTCGAGCACGAAGTAGCGATGGTCGATGCCGTAGTGCTCTGCGATCTGCCGGGCAATCACCGCGTCGGAGTCCCGTTGGTCCAGCGCCGCGCGGGTGCCCCAGGTCACCGCTCCCAGGTCATCCAGTTTGCGTCCCAGCGAGTCCAGGATCGCTAAAATGGAGCGACTATCGTAACCACCGGATAGCGACACCACCCAATCTGAGAGCTCGATGTCCATCGACTCAAATGCGGAGTACAACGCGTCGATCAGCGCCTCTTCGTGGGCCTCGTCGGATTGTTCGACCGGAGCAAAATTGACGGGGATGGAGCGTTTCTGGGTCGACCAGCTTTTCTTGTGGAGGACGACCGACGAGTCGACGCGCACGTTTTGAATCCGTCGGTCCCACGATTGATCCGGTCCCAGTCCGGTGGTGGACAGCATCCAGGGAATCACGGCCGGATTGAATTGAAAACTTCCCAGGTAGTGGATGATGGCGAGCTGGGAGGTGGAGGCGACGAATTGCTCGTCGTCTTGATAATACCAGATGGTCCGCGAGCCGCTGGGGTCACTGACGATCTCGAGATACTCCTCGTCTTCGCGAAATAGGGCGTAGGTGCCATCGGGCAGTGCCGACTTCGGCCGGTGCCAGCGATCGAAGTCGCCGAAGACGGCGCCGAGTAACAGGCTGTTTTCTCGCTGCCGGACCAGCGTGTTGGGATTGCTCACGGCGAAGGCCGTCTGGCGGTCACGATGGATTCGCGGCGGCTGCGAAGCCACATTATCGGCACTCAGCGCGTTGCAGATTGTCGAGAGATGGGCGTCGATTTGAGCGGGAAGTCCGCGTCGGCCACAGATATAAATTGCTTTTGCCATTATATGTCACCCGTCGTGATATCAATTGAAAAAGCGACGGAGATTTTGTTGGGAGCGTGCCCATTTGGTGGGGGCCTTCTCCCGATACGGCAATCCCCCTTTCTGGATGCGACTTTAAAGGACGCCGAGCCCTCCGGCGCCGTCGATGAAGAGTCGGAATGCAAAAAACCTAGCCAACTTGGCGGTCGGGTCCAGCAATTGGTTGTCTTATCGTTTATCCCCGACGGTTGTTCACAGTTAGTATCGGGAGTGTAACTGGTGACCGGGGCGGGCAAATTATCGCCCTTATCGAATCTCCCCGGTCATCGGAGGGCTTCTGTCACGGCCTCGGCATCACTGAGACTCACATCCCTCGCCGAATCCATCATTGAGTCTCTGCAGGATATGGGGCGGCAGGAGATCTTCATCGCCGGTGTCGTCGCTAGAGTCGAGTTCGAGGAATCGTCGGTAGTATCTGCGAGCCTCCTGTCTGGAGGCGTCGCGCGCGGCGCTCTGGTCGGCCACTAATTCCTCGGTGACCTGGCGTTGAAGGCGCTCGAATGTCTGCTCTTTTTTATCGCAGGCCATCTCGTCGACTTTCGTCGCGTCTATCACTTCTTGGAGGCGCCTGCCGAGCTCGCCGGCACTAAATCCGCGCTCCCACTCTGCGGCATGCCAGTGCCAGTCACCGAGCCGGCGCGTGGTGTCGGAGCGCTGCGGTTGATGGCGCAATATCTCTTCAAACCATAATTGGAGTAAGGGCATATTATTGGGGTTTCTGATAAGAGGAAGGTCGCTATCAAAATGCGGCCAGTACCACTTTTCGACCCCCATCTGGTGGGCTGCCGTGGAGATCTTCTGGAGGGCGTCCAGCGTTTTGGCATTGGCCGGCACCGAGCTGTGCTGACTCAAATACAGCATCTCGTCGTCGCGTTCCTCGGGCAGCTCGACCTCGACGTATGGAAAGTCGCTATGCGTGGGCTGAGTTTCCGTCGACGCGGCTTTCCGGGCAAAAGGCGAATTTTCTTCGCTTATCAACCAGTCGTCGAGCAGCCACAGGTGGGCGGCGACCAGAGCGCGATCGCCTTGCTCTTGAGCGGCAGCAATCTGCTCGTGGACGTATAATAGTAGCGCTGTGTGAATTTCGATCTGCACGTCTTCCGCGAGCTCACCGTTCATTGTGGCCAGCGCGTACGCTCCGGCGGCCTCTGCGGGCTTGCCATTCTTCAGAAAGTCTCGGACCCACTGGCCATAGGTCGCACTTGATTCGCGATTTCGTTGGGATTCGTCCTCGTCTCCCCGAAAGGCACTCGCCAGCTCCGGGCGCTCGGCATTATCCAGATAATTCGCTGCACTGTGGTGGGTAAATTCATCGTCTTCATCGCCAAGTTCGAGCTCAAATCTCAAAAGGCCCTCCGCCCAGTGTCGGGCCAGTTCCGGATAGCCCTGGGCGGCGGCGAAGCTACCCAGGTCGAGCAATTTGTGGCGAAGCCGCTGTTGTTCGCTCTCCTCGAGGTCGTCGAAATTGGTGAACCAATGACCGTAGTCGTCGATGGTTTTTACCATCTCGTCGGTAGAGGTCAGACTGCAGCTACGCCGAAGAAGATCAGTGGTCAAAATAGCGATCATGGCCTTCGGATTGTCCTCATCGCTACGCGCCTGCAATTCGGCGTGGAGGCGCTCTACGGTCTGGACGGCCGTGCTCATATCGCAGGTGGAGCCAATGCGACCGACGAAGCTGATATGTGATGTATTTCGCTCGTAAAGCCACCACCGAGACAACTCACCGTCGTCATCGAGATAGCTGTCAGCTCGACCTGCAACGCTGGGTCCTGAGGGCGAGGACGCCCGGCTGTTTTCGGTCGTCTGTAGGCGCCGATGTTGCCGGTGCTCTTCTTTTGTGGAGTACACCGTGCATTCTCCGGCATCGGCGACGTGGACTTCCTCGTTTTCTTCGTGGACCGTCACCTCGGGAAACCAGTCGCTGCATCGAAATTCCTTTCCCTGAATCGTCAGCCCGTAGTCGTCGTCCGGGTATAGATCGGTGTGCAGCTCGATGTAGTTGTCGACCATGCAATTGCAGCAGGAACGGGTGTCGCACATGGCGCCGCCTCCCGGTGCACATCCCTGTCCGAAATGGCTGTAGGATATTTTCGACTCCACTTCGTCACCGACGATCTGGTGTCCCGATACATTCTGAAATCCGAGCGAGATCGGGCAATTGACGCGTTCGGCGCGGTGGCCACGCACGGCGGCGGTGATCGTTTCGACTGCACCGGGGGCGTTGAGGACTGCGCGGTAGTATCGCGGCGACTGGTCTTCAGGGGCGTCTTCATCGTCATAGGTCGGCGATGTGGCGCCGTCGATATCCTCGAAGTTCTCGTCATCTTCTCCAGGAGAGCGCTGCCACTTAATGGTGGGCTCGCCGACGTCGAGACGACCCTCGACCGGCTCGGAGGGGGCGCCGGCGCCGGCATCGCTCAAAGCTCGTACCCGGTAGGTTGTCGCTTCGCCGGGCGTCGTCGAGATATCCTCGAGCGACAGGGCGACATGGCTGACGAATTCGCCCTCCGTAGCCGTCGGATCGCCGCTATCGATGGTGGCCGCAGCGGCGCCGGTGTCGCTGAAAAATCGCCGGTGGCCCACTTCAATCCAATCCCCGCCGTCGAGTGATAACTCATAGGTCGTGACCGGTTCGCCGCTGCGGTATCCCACTTTCGGGCCAGTGGGTTCACTGGTGCCCTCGGGACCGACTGCGCGCACTGTATAGCGATGGCGTTCGCCATCGGGAACCTCTGCGTCCTCCCATTGAATATAGACCCGCTCACGTCGATCGTTTGACGCCGTGATATCGGGCGACATTGCAACGTCACCGGCTGTAGCCGCCGCGTCGCGATACGACGTATCCGTGGTGGTGGCGATATTTTTGCCGTCGCGGAAAATCGAGTAATAGTGCGCCTCGTCGACCTCGCTCCACTCCAATTTTATATAGTCCGCAATAGTTCCCTGTGAGACCTGCAGCGTCGCCGGCCTCTCGTCGGTGAGCCCCGACGAGGTGATGAATACAAGCCAGATGATGAATCCCACAAGACTTGCTACGGCGACGGCGGAACTAACGAGATATAAACGGCGGGGCAGACGATCCTGGAAGCTGAGCATGACTATGTCCTCTGGCAATATGAAGTGCGAACTTCGAGACCAAAGGTAGACGGGTTAATTGCCGTCGGTTTGTCTGCTCTATGGCGATCTGCCGCCGTTAATGTGCAGAAAATGTGCAGCCGTCAGTGATGGCGATACAAGCGTTCAGCCCCCGGGGCCCGCGGCCAGCCTGGCCGCCTTAAGCTTTGGGGCCCGCGGCCAGCCTGGCCGCCTTAAGCTTTGGGGCCCGCGGCCAGCCTGGCCGCATTGCAGTTTTATATTCGCGCGATGCGAAACGACGATGATTTACCAGATTGAAACCCGCTCTTCTGGTGGAAGATACAGCTCGTGGTCTTCTGTGACGTCGAAGGCCTCGTACCAGGCGTCGAGATTTCGCACCACACCGTTGACCCGGTACATGCC
>SKQC01000192.1 GCA_007119175.1 Myxococcales bacterium
GCGCTGTCGATGGCCTCGCGCGAGACATCGACATCGTATTCCTCTTAGAGCTCCGGGGCCAGCGAGTCCAGGATATGGCGAACCAGTGATTCTTCAGGCTCTTCGACCTCGATGAGCTCAAAACGGCGCTTGAGAGCCGGGTCCTGTTCAAACCACCGGCGGTATTCGGCTTCCGTGGTGGCACCGACGACGGCGATCGTGCCTGACGCCAATGCGCTCTTAAAATGATTCGGCACCTCCGCCGGCGTATTACTCCCTGAGCGCGGTGAGAAGACGGCGTGAGCCTCATCGATAAATAAGATGACCTCCTGGCTGGCCTCTTCGATAAGGCTTTTAATGCGAGCCTCCAGGTCGCCGCGGTAGCTGGTTCCGCTCATCAGGCTGGCGCCGTTGATCTCGATGACACGGTGCCCCCGCAATTTGGCCGGCCCCTGACCGGAGGCGATATGCTGAGCGAGGCCGATGGCCAGCGCCGTCTTTCCGACGCCGGCCTCGCCGGTCAACAGCGGATTTCGCTGCTCACGGCGCATCAGGATATTAAATGCTCGTTTCAGCTCCTTTTCGCGACCCACGATCTGGGGCAGACGCCCTGAGAGGGCCTCCTCGGTGAGATCTCGTCCCAGCATATCCAGCGTGGGCGAGGCGCGGCGCTGGGAGGCAAATTGGATAGCCGCGTCCACCGGCACGGAGCCGGCGAGAATCCGCGGCTCCCCCAGGGCATTTCGGATCTCTTTTTCCAGGCCGAGAGCCTGCACAAGCTCCAGCGAGGAGCCGCCATCGGCGAGAAATGCTTCCACCAGATCGCCCTCCTCGACCTCATTGCCGTCGGCGTGTTGAACAGAAAATTGCAACATCCGGATCATGCGCGGAGTCAGCGTCTTTCGGCCGACGAGAAATTCCGGGATCGACTCGGGCTTCGAGCCGATAAGGCGAAGCAGCTCTTCGCGAAGCCGACGAGGTTCAAGCCCCCGGGCCGTCGCCGATCGCCAGACCACGGAATCGCGAATCGACGCCATCATCGCCACCAGATGGGGCGTGCCTAAAAAGGAGGTTCCATGAGAGGCGGCAAGCTTCATCGCCCCCTCGAGTATCCCCGTACAGGTGGTGTCGAAGGCATTCATCCGCAACAGCCCGCGCTCATCGAAGAGCGAATCGCCCTTGCCCTCACTGAGTCGCCGTATCGCCCATCGGATCGACGCCGACTCCACGGCCTCGGCGCGCCAGACCACACTGCGCACCAGGTCGCTTTCGGTCAGCCGCTGCTGCTCGCGCGCCCGGCACTGCTGCCATGCCTCCTCTAAGATGCGGGTAAAGCCACGGGAGAAACTGGAGCGCTTGAGCTCGGGTAGCTCCTTTAGTTCGTCCTGTTCTTCTTCGATCTCGGCGGCCAGTACGCGCAGGCGCTGAACGACTTCGTCGGCGGCGACCACGCCCTCGGTGCCAAAGGCGACGAGTCGCGCCAATTCGTCGTGTCCCCGGTCGAGGAGGACGACCATCAAATCAAGGGGTAAAAACATTCGCCGGTCCAACTCGGCGAGCGCATGCTGGAGGGTCTCCATCACCTCGCGAACCCCGGCGCCGAGCCGCTCTGTGCATAGACGACCGGCGGTATCGAAGAGGGAATCGTTGAACAGAGGCTTCATGGTGAAACCACTCCAAAATTCACAGTATCCAAAAGACTGTCGGACCAAGCCGACGCGACACCATGCGCGAAGCCCTCGCTGTCATGACGTGCGAAGAAAATCAGATCACTTTTAGTCTACCGGATTTTGCCGGGATTCGAAATTCGCCCACCGCCGAGATCACGCAGTTTTTGTGGCCCGCGCCACAAGAAACCCGCCGAATCGGCTCAGCGGGGTGTCACGGCCCACAAATTCCAGGGTTCGAAGGGCCGTTCCCACCACGGGAAGACGGTGAAAAAAGGCCGCCGGCGTAAAGATGCGAACTCCGGCCCAGCCCTTTAATTCGATATCCGAGGGCAGATAATCCTCGACCTGGTCGGGAGTATCCCAGCGGGTAAAGACGGCGGATTCCCGGGTGGCCGTGGAGATTTTTTTCGGTCCCGCAAGCCGTTTTGCCATATAGCGCAGGCTATTGGGATTATAAAACTCGAGAAATAATCGACCTCCGGGGCGAACCACGCGTCCACATTCGCTCAGGGCGTCCTCGATATCTTCGACATGGGCCAGGACCTTAAAGCTGTAGACGACGTCAAAGCTCTCATCGTCAAAAGGCAGATCCGTGGCGCAGCCCTGGACGACGTCGAGCCCGCGTTCCTTTGCCTGCTCCAGCATCCCCGGGCTGATGTCGATTCCACGCGCCGATCGAGCCAGCGACTCGATGCGGTGGAGCAACAGACCGGTGCCACAGCCGACTTCCAGGACATCGCCTCCCTCGACTTCGCGGCGCAATAGATCGACCTGTAGATCGTCGATGAGGCGGTGATAGCCGTCGTGGCGGTGGTCCTCATACCAGTCGGCGAATTCGTCGTAATAACTGCGATTGTCCTTTTCGACCATGGGAAGGCAACTCTCATAAAAGAGTGGAAATGAAGGGCGTAAGCGACCCCCATTCTTACTTCCCGGTCTCAAAGCTTGCAACGCCAGTCAGCTCTGCGGTTCCACAGCGTCGGGGCGAGCAGCGTCGATCTGCTCGCGAAGCGCCTCCAGCTCCGCGTCCTGATCGTCGATGCCCATTCCGTCGGCTCGAAACCGCGTCTCATGCCAGTTTGCGGCGGCGCGGTGGGCCTCGGCGAGCTGCCGATCGTTGGCCGACGGTCCCTCACGGCTGACATGAAGCCACATCCGATCTTCGTGCAGACGCGCCAGTGTTCGATGGCGCCGTTTTAATTTTCGATGTAATCGGTGCTCCTCGTGATCGCCAGCCACCTCGTCGCTGGAGGCGTTTCGCACCTGGTCGAATTCCTCGTAGTGGATCTGGAGCTGTCCGTATTGGGACAATATCTCGCGCTCAAAACCGGCGATCTGGCTCTCATTGAGCGGTCCGAACTCGTCCTCGATCTGCTGGCGTGTGTCATTGAACTGGCGATCGTCACCGCGATCGCTGTCATTTTCAGTCGCACATCCCCACAGAATAAAAACCAGCATCGATCCGGCCGCGGCGATCGCGACGAACCTCGTCGTGTCCATCATTGCTCCCCCCTTGAACTCGGTTTCCGAACCGAAACCGCCTACTCCCCATCCGGAAACCACTTATCCCATTAACTCTGCGCTGCCTCCGGCGGCTAGGGCCTGTATTAAACCAGCAGCACAATCACGATCATAAGCACGGAAAGTGAGGATTCTCGTTGCCACCGAAACTTCAGCGGCGATGACATTCGCGGTGTGATGCGTTATTTTCGAGGCCAAACACGGCCTTATTCACACCACGTGCGCGGAGTCCCCATGAGTCGTACAGAACGGCTGGCCCAACCGGAAGAGTTTGGCAAATACCACCTGGTCGCCCGCCTGGCGCGGGGTCGGATGACTGACGTATACAAGGCCAAAAGCCACGGCGTAGAGGGCTTTGAGAAGATCCAATGCGTCAAGATCTTTCGGCCCGAATTGACTGCCAATGAGGCATTCGTCGACATCGTGATCGAGGAAGCCAAGCGCTCAGTGGCCCTGTCGCACGCCAATATTGCTCAGGTCCTGGATCTGGGGCACGAGGAAGATCAGCAAAAATATTATGTGGCCATGGAGTATATTGCCGGCCTCGATCTGGCGCGGGCGCTCAGCCTTGCCGAGACCTACGAGCACCCCTGGCCGCAGGAGATGTCGGTCTTTATCGCCAGCGAAGTCGGCAAGGCGATGGATTACGCCCATCGGCGAAAAGACTTTAATTTCAACAATCTCAACATCCTGCACCGGTCGCTGCGTCCGGAAAATATCATGCTCTCCTACGACGGAGAGGTCAAAATCACCGATTTTGGCCTCTCCCGGGCCATGGAGGCGGTCCCGGTAATCGACGAGTCGGATATCAGCGAGCGGGTCTTATACGCGGCCCCCGAGGTGGCTCGCGGGGAGCCGTATACCCGTCAGAGCGATATCTTCAGTATCGGCCTCGTATTATACGAGCTGCTGGCCGGCTTTCATCCGTATCGATCGGAGAACGCCGACGAGGTGCGCGAGCGAGCCTGTCAGGGTCGAATTCCGCCCATCGGCGAACACGCCGAGGTGCCGCGGCAGCTTCAGCAGATCCTGGAGTCGATGTTAGTCCACGATCCGGCCGGCCGTGCTCAGAGTGCGGGGCAGTTATATGAGGAGCTTATCGGCTACCTATTCGGCAATTCACTGCAGGCCGATAACCGAATGCTGGCGCTGACGATGCAGGAGCTGCGTCGCCGTGAGCAGAACCCGGAACTCGACGAAGTCACTCAGGAGTTCGGCCTCGACGAGATCAGCAGTCACGAGTTGGCATCGGCCTTTAAAGAGGGCGGCGTATTTCACAGCGAGACCAGCGAGACGCTCGATCCGGAGAGCGAGGCCGGCGTGACCTCTCGAGAGGTACCCCGACAGGCGCTGCCATCGAGTTCGCTCCCCTCACAGAGTTCAAACCAGGGGGCGTCATCGCTTCCGGGGCCGCTGGAAGAGCTCTTTCAGTCGGTGGTCGACGGAAATGGCAAAGCGCTGCTGCTCTCCGGGCGAATGGGTCGGGGACGCGAGGTCCTCCTGGATCGGCTGGTGGACGCCGTCGATCAGCGGCCCGATAGCAGCTCTCGACTCATCCATACCTCAAATGACGATCGATTTCGTCCCTTCGGAGTCTTTAGCGACCTGGTGTTGCGCTCGCTGCACGAGACGGTCAAAGAAACCCTGGATCACCGCCAGGAGGCGCTGGCCACCCTCGACCGCTGGGGCGTGGGTGAAGAGGCCCGGGAGACGATGGCCTCGTTGTGGCAGCTCGACGATGTGGAATTAGTAGAGCAGTCGGTCCGACGCCGTCACCTGCTTCAGATCGTGTGGGTGATGCTGGAGAATTTTGCCCGTCAGGGCCCCTTTGTGCTGGTCATCGACCGGGTGGAGAGACTCGACCAGGTCTCGCGGGATATCCTGCGCGATCTGATCGCCTCCATCGGCGATCTGCAGGTCCTGCTGGTTCTGGGAACCCAGGCTCAAGACGCGATGCGCAGTCTTTTCGACGCCGGGCGCCCAGAGGATCTGGAGGCCATCCGAGTCAGCGGTGATGAGCCGCCGACGCCGGATGAATTGAGCGGATTGTCGCAGGAGGCCGTCCAACTTCTGACCTTATTGTCGCTCGCCGACAGGACCCTGCCAATCAGCGCCCTGTCGTCACTTCTGGATACGACCACCACAGCGGTCCATCGAGCTGCCGAGGAATTGATCGGTTGCGGCGCAATGCGCATCCCCCGTCCGGGACGCTATCGATCGGATGTGCCGAATTGGTTGACCTGGCGCGAGAACCAGGATCCGGCGGCACTGGCCCCACTGGCGGCCACATTGGCGCGTTATTTCGTCCACCGGCTTGCGCGAAACGAGGCCGATCGACTCACACCGACCCTGCTTCGCTTATACGCCATCGCCGGCGACAGGCGCCATCTGCTGGGGCTGGCCGGCTCCTATGGCAACTGGCTGGAGCAAAACGCCTGGCAGCAAACAGCGCTCACCTACTATCAGCATCTCAGCGAGCTGCTCGGTGCGCACGGCCTCGGCCTGCCCCATGTGAGGGTCCGATTCGTATTGCAGGGAGCGGAGATGGCGCTTGAGATGGCGCTTATCGACACCTGCCGATCACTTCTCGAGCCCCTCAATGCCCTGACCGAGACGACCCGCGACGAGGAGGGCTTTGTGGGCTCGCAGCTATTGCTCGGACAACTGGCAATGCAACAGGACGATATCGAAGAGGGGCGCGCCCATTTTAAACGCAGTATTCGAACCGCCCGCAGTCTAAAAGACCCCGCCCTGCTGGCCCGTTCTTCGCTGGCGCTGGCCGGCTGGCATGAGCGCTTCGGCGCTCCGGAGGCGGCGCTCAAATATCTGGAGAGCGCCGTCAACGTCGACGCCCGGCGGATCGGACCTAAAACGCGGGCCACGTTGCTGCAGCAGGCGGCCAAGATGTGGGCCGATCGCGGAATGGTGCGACGAGCCATGCGACCCGCTCAAGATCTGCATACCCTGTCGACTCTGGTGGCCTATCCCTCGGTGCGCTGCCGAGCCTATATGGCCCTGGCTCATCTGGCGGCCAGCCAGGGAGACCATGGCGCGGCCAGCGGCCATTACGACCTGGCGCTGGGCCTTGCCAACAGCCACGGTTTGGTGGCACTGGCCATCGAACTTTTACGACAACGAGCCGGTATGTGTGTCCGATTCGACCGCCACGAAGAGGCCGTCACCTGGGCCAACCAGGTGGTGGGTTTTGCCGAGCAATACGGCGATTATTATAGCGAACAGCGCGCCCGTGACCTGCGCGCTCTCGCCCAATCTCATATCGGCCAGGAGGTGGAGGCAGCGATCACTCAGCTCCGGGCCAGCCTGCGCCGGGCCACTGAGCGTGGCGTTCCCAAGGATGTCTATCGAGGCCACGACTATCTGGCCCGGGCATTCATAGCCACCGGCCGCGACGACGAGGCACGCCATCATCGAACGCACGCCGACGAGTTGCGCCGGCAGATGCGAATGAGCTGGGCTGCCTGAGAGCTGTCAGATAACGAGTCCCACGGAAGGGGAGTGCGGTCAGTCGTAACGCAGCCCATCGACGGGCCGCATCTGCGAGGCCCACCACGACGGTCCCACCGTGGCCAGTATGCAGATCGCCATGGCCACCACGGCCACCACCAGAAATTCGATGGGGTCAATTCGCACCGGAAGGTGGTCGATCATATATACTTCTGGGTCGAGGCCGAAATCGGCCGACCGTACCAACAGGCATACCGCCAACCCTCCGATAAGACCATTGAGGGTCCCGATGAGGCCGATGATGGTGCCCTGATACATAAAGGTCTTCATGATCTCCCCGTTGGTCGCCCCCATCGATTTGAGGATGGCGATCTCCTTGTTCTTCTCGAGGACGATCATGATCAGGGTGCACACGATATTGAAGCTGGCGACGAGGACGATGAACAAAAACAGCACCGCCAACACCCGCCGCTGCAGCTCGAGACTGGTAAAGAGATTGTGGTTGAGCTGGCGCCAGTCGAGGATCCGGTATTCCGAGGCTGGCAGCGACTCCCGCAACTCTTCACTGAGCTCACCGACGGCAAAGACGTCTTTGACGCGCACGTCCACCCCGGTCACCGTATCGCCTTGATCGAAAAAATCCTGCAGGGCCCGAAAATCGGCCAGGACCATGCGGTCATCGTATTCGTGAAATCCACTGCGGTAGGTGCCGGCGACATGAAATACCTGCGTCGACGGCTCCTGAGAGGCGGACTGCCATCCGCCGGAATCCAATCCCTCCAGTGGGCTTGTGACGCGGATAGTATCCCCTGGTCCGGCCTCCAGCCTCTCCGCCAGGGTGCTGCCGATGAGAATCGACGGGACCTGCACCTGTCCGTCCTCGGGAAATCGATCGAAATCAAGCTCCGATAATGCCCCTTCTTGTTCGACATATTGCGGAATATCACTGACGGACTCCGCGGTGGAGGGCTCGATTCCCTTGGCCAGTATTCCCGCCGTGCGGTTGCCGTGGCTGGCGATCATCTCATGGAAGATAAAGGGGCTGCTGGCCTCCACCCCGTCATGGCTCTCCACGATCTCCTGGACATCGCGGTAATTGCGAAAATCGGCGCCGTAGCGCATGACCAGCAGATGGCTATTGACTCCGAGGACGCGCTCTTGAAAGGCGTCCTGAAAGCCGCCGGTGACCGCCGTGACACTGGTCAGGGCCATCACACCTAAAAACACCCCGAGGATGGCGATCACCGTAATGGTCGACACAAAGCTGCGGCTGCGACTCTGGAGGTGGCGTATGGCGATGAAGCGTTCGTACGACATCGGTTCCCGTCGGCTGGCAGATTGCTGGCGATCGTCACGGAGCAATAGTCAAAATCCTTACCGCACATGATCTCGTGTGACAACTGGGCGAGGCGCCGCTGCATTCCCGCTAATATCTTCGCGCGACGGGCGGTGTAGAAACGAAAGTGGCCATCTGATAGGCTTCGCCACCGACCATTCCCTTCGTATTCCAGATGGAGGATTCATGCCCGCGCTCCTACGCATCCTGCTGTTCGGGTTTCTATCGATCGCCCTGTTCTCAATCACCGCCTGTGCATCCACTGACGAAGTCGAGTGTGAGTCCAGTGACGACTGCGACGAACACGAATTTTGCAGTGATGCGAGTACCTGCGTCGGGCCCGATGTGGAGCCCTGCGAAGGCGACGAGGACTGCCCTCATAATTACTCCTGTGAGGAGACTATTTGTGTCCCCGATGAGGAACCAAACCAGTCCAATAGTCAGCAGAACCAAAATCAGAACCAGAACCAGAACCAGAATCAGAACCAGAATCAGAACCAGAATCAGAACCAGAACCAGAACCAGAACCAGAACCAGAATCAGAACCAGAACCAGAACCAGAATCAGAACCAAACTCCGCTCGAGAACCCGACCGTTGAAGGCGTCATTCCGAACGACAATGAACTCGACGTCTCGGTAGATACCGTGGTTCGCGTCTCATTCGACCAGGACCTGTCGGAGAGCCAGAGCCTGTCGTCGAGCGGAATTCAAATCCGCACGCCGTCGGGCAATATTGTCGACGACGATCGCGAATACCTGGCCGACGAACGAGAAATCGTGCTGACGCCGAAGGAGCCGCTACTGCCGGGAGCTCGCTACACCGTCGATATTTCGAGTCCGGTTCAAAACCCGGCGGGCCTTCCAGTGAGCCCGGAGGTGACGACGTCGTTTACCACGGAGTGGGAGGTCGACGGGGAATTACAGGCACTTGCCGAGCGCTATGCGCCGGTCATTTATCAGGATACCGAAGAGACCGACGCCCCGGAGATTCACGCCGATATTCCAACCCGAGTCGACTTTGATGGCAATCTGGAGGCAGACGGAAATATGAGCGCCTCTCAACAGTCGAGCGCCGAGTTGCCGGCTCACGTCTATTACGCGGTGACGTCAACGGAGAGTCATCACTATCTGCAATATATCCTGTATTACGCGATGCGTCGCGACGGAAACGACGAGCGAAATCATGATTTTGTGGGGCTAATGGTCATCGTCGATCGAGAATCGGAGGAGGTCCAACTGGTCGACGGGGTCCACGTCGACCAGCCGGCGAGTGCTGAGCGCATCGCCTATCTACCGGACGACTCGCCGGCCGCCCCCTTTACGAGCGACGAGGATCCCACCGATATAAGCGCCGAGAATCTCATCGACGGAGAGCGATTTCCGCTCTATGTGCCAAGCGGCGTTCACGCCCCGTGCTATTGGTATGATCGCGACACGCCGGGATGGATCCTGCCGCTATGCCTGGGCGAAGGGGAGGAGTTTTTCTCCGGTGAGGGCATCGTCATGACGGTCGGCGATGAGGCTCAGACCTTTGATGAGGCCACGGAAAACGACGACGGACACGACGAGATCTCCTATGCATTAAAGCCCTGGATTGAGCCGTTCTGGACGATGCGCGGCGATTTTTCCTGCGGACTATTTACCAGTCCGGGCTTTAGCTACGAGGCCGCCGATGGGCGGCTCGACGGTCCAGATGGCGAGACATTATTATTGCCCACCAGGCTGTGCGTCGACGGAAGTCTCGACGATAATTTCGGAGAACTTCCCTATCGCTGGCTGAGTACGTCGGCCAGTCCCTCCGGTGGATCCTGGTTTCTCGATCCGGCGTGGCATATGGCGATCTGGTATGATTTCGGGACCGATTACTCCATGGATTATTGCTATAATTTCTTCTTCGATATCGATCGCCGAGACGACAGCGAATGCGAGCAATAATCAGGAGCGTCGATGTATAATCCGCACGTGATTCAACAAAAATTTATCGCCCTGGTGGTTATCTTCGTTTTCGCCGTGGGCTGCAGCAGCAGCGAGCCGGTGACCGATGAGACTCCCTCCGAAACTCCCGCCGTCGACGAAGATAAACTAGATGAGGAGCCATGCGAGAGTTCTCGGTGGGAGGAGTCACCGCCGGGGGTCACCTCACTCGGCGACGATGAAGACGACTAACCCCGATTTCTCACCACTATAAGGGGACTTATGTCCGAATATATCTCCGTCGAAGAA
>SKQC01000450.1 GCA_007119175.1 Myxococcales bacterium
AACCGAGCAGGGGCGAGATGATTTTGGCGCCATTTTTGATCGAAAAACGCAGGTTTAGCAGCGCTATATCGAGTATTTTCGACGGAAATGGTGTGAAAATCAGCCGCCAACTGCGACCGAAGCGGTTTTCAGACACACCCCAGCATCGTCCTCCCGGCGTAATGGACCCTGACGGGAACCACTACTCGATGGGGATGACGTTGACCGCCTGAAGTCCCTTTGGACTCTCCTCGATTTCAAATTCCACTTCCTGTGCCTCGCGCAGAGTCTTGAATCCCTGCATTTCAATGGCACTATAGTGACAGAATACATCGTCCCCATCGGGCTGGGTAATAAACCCATAGCCCTTGTCGGCGTTAAACCACTTTACGGTACCAACTACTTTGTCCGACATTACTTACTCCTGCATGTTTGAACAGCGTCGGTCGACGTCAGCCGTGGACGCCGCTCGACCCGGGAAATCCCGTCCTACGTGACAACGCGCCTCCCGGACACCACGCCGCGGGAGGTGTTCCGGGCCTGATATGCTGATGATGCGACATAATTACTGCGACCCGGGCGTTGACGGCTTTCAAACCGCCTCCGCGCTCCTAAGATCGGCTATCAGGAACCCTCATGCGCCGATGATGACGGGGCCAAAATGGCCTCGACACCGGCGGCTGCCATGGGGCGAGCTCGCAAATGCAAATCTGTAGGAACTCCATCATTTTGCCAGCTCTGTCCCGTTTTTTCAACGATACTCCGCCCTCCTCGAGACGAACGTGTACCCTATGGATCAATCCAAACTGGTCGTCCTCTTTTTAATCTTTCTCATCGCCCTCGGCGTCGCCGCCTGGAGCTGGGTCAACATCTTTCACACGCCCGATTATAACCCGGAGAAGGCCCATCACTTTCTGGAGACCTTCTATATGCAGTGCAGCGCCGCCCACAGCGAAGAGGTCTGCGACCCGGTCGTCGGCGACTACCACCGTCAATGCTTCAACGACCACCTTGTCTATCCCCCCCCGGAAGAGGTCGAAGAGAAAGGACCGGTACTCTACGATCTGAGCGTTTATCTGGATTGTATGGGCCAGGGAGTCGACGCTGAGTTGAGCCGGGCCGGTCGGTGATTACTGTTGGGCCTGCCACAGAGCTCGAAAGAGCTATATCCCCGACAAATTAGGAGGCCCCATGCCCAGAAAAGTCACCCATGAAGAATTGGCATTGATGATCGAAGAACTCGACCGCGGCGAAGCCCACGATGAAGAGCTCGAACAATTGGTGGAGTCCGTGGAATTGGCGGTCAGTGATATCGAGGCCGTCAATCTACTGCGCGATCACGACCTGACGGCCGAGGAAGTCGCCGAGGAGCTGATGGGATATTCGGAAAAAGATATCTAGACTGTACGTGTTATTAAGGTAGGTGACGAAGTCATACTCCCTGCTAGAGCGGCCAGGCTGGCCGCGGGCCCCGGGGGCTGGACGCCCCAAAGGCGGCCAGGCTGGCCGCGGGCCCCGGGGGCTGGACGCCCCAAAGGCGGCCAGGCTGGCCGCGGGCCCCGAACACTCACTCGTTCTAGACCGCGTTGCCCAAATTTGACTCCATTTTGAGCCCGGTTTGATTGCCTTTATGCGCAATTGCCCGGGCTCTGCCCTCTCTGATAGGGTCGCCAAAAACTGCCCGACTCATCGCAGTAAAACGACTCCGCCATCATCGCCAGTATGCCTTTATGATTATCCAGAATCGACATTTGGAAAAAGCGCTCAACGATCTGTCGTCGGCCTATGAAAGCGTCCCCGGCGAGGACCACCATTACGAAGACCACAGCATTGCCCTGGCGATCATCGATCGAGTTCTGGCCGATGCCTTGCGGACAAAGCCGGATTTACTGGTATTGCTCAACGCCACGGATATCGAACCGCTCGACTATTCGCTCAAAGCCCATGTCGCCCGTGTCCTCCTGGTGCGCGCCCAGCTTTTATATGAAACTGAACAATATGATTTCGCAGCTCAGAGCGCTCGCCTGAGCTGTCAGGCGTTTCGAGAAACGCTGTCCTACGAATTCGAAGATGAAGATCGATACGCGGCAAACCACCTTCACCAACTGCTGACCCGCCAGGTTGCGGCCATCGCGTTTACACCCGACGAGGTGGCGGCCAGCTATGAGATTCTCTTCGACTATTATGTGGGCCTAGAATTGCTGGATCGAGCCGAGGATATGTTATTTCACGCCCTCGACGTGGGTGGAGACGACGCGCGGTTGATCGAACGGGGGCTGGCATTTTACGACGACTTATCGCAGAAGAAGACACGCTATCTGCAGAAACGCGGCTTGCCGCGTGCGGAAGTCAATGAGTCGCGGCGCGAGCTGGTCGCCCGGCTCGAAGCACAACAGTAATTAGCGATGTATCGCACCCACCCCACTATCGACTTACGGCTGTATGATGTCCTCGGATGACAAGAAGTCTTCGCGCCGACAGGCCGCCCTCGACTACCACGAATTTCCCCGTCCCGGGAAAGTAGAGGTCGTGGCGACCAAGCCCCTGGCCAGTCAGCGCGATCTGTCGCTGGCCTACAGCCCGGGCGTCGCCGAGCCGTGTCGAATCATCGCCGACGATCCCCGGGCGGCGACGCGATTTACGAACCGTCAAAACCTGGTGGGAGTTATCTCCGATGGCACGGCGACGCTGGGCCTGGGCGATATCGGTCCGCTGGCGGCGAAACCGGTCATGGAGGGAAAGGCGGTATTATTTAAGTCCCTGGCCGATATCGATGCCTTCGATATCGAACTCGACGCAGATGACACCGACGAGTTCGTGCGCTGTGTGCGCGCACTGGAGCCGACTTTCGGAGGGATCAACCTCGAAGACATCGCCGCGCCCCACTGTTTTGAGATCGAGGAGCGACTCCGCGAGTCCATGGATATTCCCGTCTTTCACGACGATCAGCACGGTACGGCGATCATCACCGGTGCAGCTCTTATCAACGGCCTAAAACTGCAGGGAAAACGCCTCGATGAGGTAAAAGTAGTCTTCGCCGGCGCCGGTGCCGGCGCTATCGCCTGCGCCCGGCTGTATGAGACGCTCGGCGTGCGCCGTGAGAATATTATGATGGCCGACATCCACGGGGTGGTCTACGAGGGGCGCACCGTGGAGATGAACCGCTATATGGAGTATTTCGCCCGCGACACGGAGCGACGCACTCTTGCGGAGGCCATGGACGGCGCCGATGTCTTCGTGGGGCTCGCTGCCGGCGGCATCGTCTCAAAGGAGATGGTGGCTTCTATGGCCGACAGGCCGGTGATTTTTGCCCTGGCAAATCCGGACCCGGAGATTCCCTATCCGGACGTAATGGAGGTGCGAGACGACGCCATCATGGCCACTGGCCGCAGTGATTATCCCAACCAGGTAAATAACGTATTGGGCTTTCCATTTATCTTCCGCGGCGCGCTCGATGTTGGCGCACGCCGGATCACGGAAGCGATGAAACGCGCGGCCTGTGAAGCCCTGGCCGCCCTTGCGCGAGAAGACGTTCCGGAGGTCGTTGCCGAGGCATATAATAAGACCCATATCGCCTTCGGGCCGGATTATATCATCCCCAAGCCCTTCGATCCCCGGGCTCTACTTCGAGTGACGCCGGCAGTGGCCAAGGCAGCGATGGAGGAAGACGGCGTGGCCCGCATCGAACTCGACCTTCACGACTACCGCGAGCGCTTAGAGCGCCTTCAGGGCATCTCCAAGGGTCTGGTGCGGCGTCTGATCAACGTGGCAAAGCAGAACCGGCAGCGAATCGTATTTCCGGAGGGCAACGAGGACAAAATCCTAAAAGCAGCCCAGATTCTGGTCGACGAAGAGATCGCCACCCCGATCTTGCTCGGTCCCATCGACGCCATCAAAGGCAGAGCTGCCGAACTCGACATCTCGTTGGAGGGCATCGAGTTATTGGACAACGTCAATGATCCGAAATTTGAAGAGATGGTCGACGCCTATTACGAGATGCGCCAGCGCAAAGGGGTGACCCGCGCCGATGCTATCTCCCACGTGCGCCATCGCGAGGTCTACGGAATGCTCATGGTGCAGCAGGATCGCGCCGATGGCGTCGTCTCCGGAGTGACCAAGCCCTACGCCGAATCATTGACCCCTGCCCTTCGCATTATTGGCGTCGCAGAGGGAGTCTCACGAGCATCGGGGATGCACCTGGTGGTCACTCGCCGGGGACCGCTATTTTTTGCAGACACCACGGTCAATATCGAACCCGACGCTGACGCCCTTGCCGAGATCGCTATCACCACGGCCAGCGTGGCTCGGCTCTTTGATATCGAGCCCCGGGTGGCGATGTTGAGTTATTCGAATTTCGGGACCAGCCGAAGCCCTTCGGCATTGCGGGTGGCGGAGGCGACACAGATCATCAAGGAGCGGCGCCCGGACCTGATCGTCGACGGCGAAATGCAGGTCGAATATGCCGCCAACCGGGAGTTGCGACGCGAAAAATTCGAATTTTCCACCCTCGAGGGCGACGCAAACGTCTTTATCTTTCCCGATTTGAACTCCGGAAATATCGGCTACAAATTGCTGCACCGATTCAGCAATGCCGAGGTCATCGGCCCGGTTCTGCTCGGGATGCGTCGGCCGGTCAACGTGCTGCAGATGGCCTGTTCGGTGAACTCCATCGTCAATCTGACGGTCGTCACCTGTCTGCGCGCACAGGAATTGGCGACCTGAGCTCGGTTCGCCCGGGATCGGCGCCCGTCGGTTGCCCCCCGCGGGCAACCTACTCGATCTCCAGCTCGCCACCGCCACCACTGGCTGCAGCGCCTTCGTCCCATTCCAACTCGAATTCGACGCTCATCTCGCCGGGTCGACCGATGCGGCCCTCCCGCTCGACTTCGACCTCGAAGGTCAGTCGCTCCGGCGGCTCCACGGTCACCGATTTGTCGCCGGACTTCAGCGTGATCGGGTCTCCCGCCTCCAGTGAATCGGCCACGGATCGCAGATAAGCTGCGATCTTGGCCCGATTGAATTTACTCTCACTTTTGAATAGCGTTTTTTCCGGCATGATATACTTCCTGTGTTGGGGGTTACGACTTCGCGCACAACCATTTTTTCGACACGGAGTAATACCTGGCGCGCCTCCAGATACTTGGTACAAAATTCTGCCGGTCAAGTCATAAGCCTTCCCCGCCGGGGCCCGCGGCCAGCCTGGCCGCCTTTCGGGCTGCTAGAATAGACCTTTACTTGGCGCATGACTTCGTCACCCAACTGAACGCCTACGTCAAGTCTCGTCCAATTCTGGCGCTTCCACCTTCTCCGGAATCACCTCGTGAAGTGTTCCCTCACCGGTCTCAAACGCGGTGACATTGTCCAGCGTCGCCTCCGCAATATTTGTCAGCGCTTCGCGGGTAAAAAACCCCTGATGACCGGTAATCAGCACATTTGGAAAGGTCAACAGGCGGGCGAAGACGTCGTCCTGAATAACCCGGTCCGACAGGTCCTCGAAGAATAGATCGGCCTCCTCTTCGTAGACATCGAGACCGAGATACCCGATTTTCTCCGATTTCAGCCCATCGATCACAGCACGAGTATCTATCAACGCCCCACGGCTGGTATTGATGAGCATTACGCCATCGCGCATTCGCGAGATGGCGTCGGCATCGATGACGTGATGAGTTTGCGGCGTCAGCGGACAATGCAGGCTGACAATATGGGAGCGCTCAAAGAGCTCGTCGCGATCGACGTATTCGACGCCGAACTCTCGGCAATCATCGCTCGGATAGGGGTCACAAGCCAGAAGCTCGCAGCCAAAGCCGGCCATCAATTCGGCGAAAACAGTACCAATCTTGCCGGTTCCGACGATGCCCACGGTCTTTTTGTGAAGGTCGAAGCCGAGCAATCCATCGAGGGCGAAATTCCGCTCGCGCACCCGGTTATACGCCCGGTGGGTCTGGCGATTGAGGCCCAGGAGCAGCGCCAGGGTATGCTCGGCAACCGCATAGGGTGAATAGGCGGGTACACGGGCGACCGTTATGCCCAGTTTCTGGGCAGCCGCCAGATCGACATGATTGAACCCCGCCGATCGAAGGGCGAGCAGCCGGACTCCGCCCTCACTGAGATCGCGAAGCACCTCTTTGTCGAGCCGGTCATTGACGAATGCACATACAACCTCGAACCCCTCGGCAAGCGACGAGGTCTCCGGTGTCAGTCGACTCTCCAGGTATTTTATCTCGTGACCTACCTCTTTGTTGATGGCGTCAAAGAATGTCCGATCGTAGGACTTGGTGCTAAACATCGCGATTTTCACTGAATTCTCCCTTCGCTTAAACGGAACGTGATTTAAATGAAACACGGTACCGGCGCGATGATTGGGCCAGATTTCGGTTCGAACCGAGCGCAGGCGTAGCATCGCTACTTCAAGCGAGGATCGGCCGAAAGACGGCTCAATCAGCCGGCGAGGCGTATGTTTCAGTTAAATCGTCTTTCGTTTAATTTCAATTTCATATCAATAACCACACCAGCGCCCCGCCGAGGGCGACGTAAACCAGACAGGCGCCGATGGTGCGGCGCAGGACCTCGCCCTCGCGTCCGGCAATCCCAACGGTGGCACAGCCGGCGATGACGTTATGGGGACAGATAATATTTCCCACGGCGGCGCCAAATCCCTGAGCGCCGATAAGGCGCAACTCATCGAAGCCGAGGCGATTGGCAGTGGCGACCTGAAAGTCGGTAAATAAGATATTCGACGCCGTTGCTGAGCCGGTCACAAAAGTGCCGAGCACACCCACCATGGGAGCCACGGCCGGCCAGACCTGGCCCGTCGTCGCCGCTGCCTCGGCGAGGACATCGATCATGGCGGCATGGACCATCAGCCGCGAGATAGAGAGCATCGCAACGAGCGCTACGGTCACCGGCACAAGCATCTTCAGCGCATCCCACAGAGCCTGCTCGAATACTTGACGCGAAGCGCCCTGTATCAATCCGCCTATCGCGGCTCCGAGTACCAGAATCGTGCCCGGATGATAAAGTGGCTGAAAGCTCCCCTCGAATAACTCCCACAGCGTCCAATTCCACTGTAGCGACATCAACGGAGCCTGAACGGGCTCGATGAGGCGCGTGACCAGAATAATGCCGATGACAATCGCATAGGGCGATACGGCCCGCCACATCGGCATCGCCGCCTTATCTGGCGGGGACGTCGATTCCCCACCATCGCCGTCAGTCGATACGGGGCGAAAGCGCCGGACGAGCCGTAATACGACCACGAAGCACGCCCCGCCGATTATCGCCGCTCCCATGGTCGGCAACTCCGGCCCCACCCACCGGGAGATGGCCCACATGGGCACAAGAAACCCGGCAGCCGCCAGGACAAACCAGGGAGCGATGGGCACAAGCTTTGTGCCTTCGCGGCGCGCCCGAAGAGTCACAAGGACCAGTACGGCCGCCAACATCACCACCCCTAAAATGGCGTGAATCTCTCCGGTGACACCGGCAATCTCAAGCCCGGACCAGTCAGTCACGGCGATCTGGGGCATGATCGGCGTTCCCACAGCTCCGAATGAAACGCCCACGGAGTGGCCAATCAAAACAATGGTCACCGCCTGCACGGGCGGGACGCCAAACCCCACCAAAAACGGCGCCGCCAATGCCACGGGCGTGCCAAATCCGGCGGCGCCTTCCATAAATAATGCGAAAAACCAGGCCACCAGAATCGCCACCATTCGAGGGTCGTCGGAGAGCGAGCCGATTCCATCGCGAAGCGCTTCGATAGCCCCCGTCTTCATCTGCAATTGATGAACACATAGCGCGCCGAAGATGATCCACAGGATCGTCGCCGCCGTAAAACCGGCCTCCAGAAATGAGCCGACCATACCGACGGAGATCTCCTGGTCGAACTCCGTCAATTCGGGAAACCCAAAGACCAGCCCGGCCAACGCCGCCGTGAGCACCAATCCGATAATTCCCGCGGTGGCCGCTGATTTCTTAAAGAAAATCATCGCCACCAGAATCACGGCAATCGGCGACATCGCCGCCACCGCTTCCAACCACCATATACTCGCAGTCATATTATTCGATCCATGTCATGCCCAACGGCGTCGTCATCACATACCCGATCCCAGACTTCGATGGCGAGGCACAATGACTTTTGAGTGTCGTCACGCTCATCATTATCCTGTGCACACGCGGCAGCGATCTCAAAACGCCAGGCCAGATCCGTCAGCTCTCGAAAGTTCTACAGACACCGGGCTCCCAACTCTGTTCAGTCCGTCCGCGTGGAGCGCTGGTGGTCTTCGCTCTATGGAGATCGACTGGACGATATCGTAACCGAGCCGAGGACAAATATAATGAGGACCGCGATTCGAAACATCATATTCATTCCCAGGTTTGGTAGAGACTTGGGGGTATCGGGCTCGCACTCGCCGACCCTACATCAGCTTTCCGGTTGTATTTTAACCTATTCTGCATCGCCCATCTGTTAGCCCACCTGATCTTTCTAATGCACAGCAAGAACAGGTTTCGGGGACTTCTCTCCTGGTCCTTGATCGTCGGCGCCGCGGCTTCGGCCGGTATCGATCTTGCGCTTAATCGCTGCGATGAACAACAGTACGCCGAAGCGCCACCGTCGAGTCCAAGCGGGAAGAATTGATCGACGTGATGTGGTGGGGTGAGACTCCTGCTCTCTGTGCAGAACCCGTCACATAAGTCGGAGCGAGGTGACCTGGCCCCATAATTTTGACCCACCCCAAATGTTAGATCTGAGTTCACCGACTCAGGAGATGACATGAAGAAGCGCAAACGCCACACCCCGGAGCAGATCATCAACAAACTGCGTCTGGCTGAACGGCTTCGTGCCGAAGGACAGACCGTCGCAGATGTAGCCCGTCAGCTCGTCGAGGTTAGTCAGCCAGACCTTGTACCAATCGAGTGCGGCATGTCCACGAAAACGGGGCAACTTTACATCCAGAGTCACAGGGCAAGTCTGCCGCGGTGAGCGCACACCACTGGTGGTTGATCGTGATTCACCACGAGTCAAAGGAACTTATGGCCGCCCAAAGGACCACGACCACCACGCCGGCCACGACAAGAACTACCTTCCCGAGAGTCTTGGCGTTGGACCGGGCACGCGACTCTGCGGGAGCTCCGAAGGCACAACTGGGGTCGATCATGGCAACTGAAGCTGGGGGAGAGAGCTCCAGGCCACCTGCCGAGAATTGATCGGTTTGGGTAGGGCCAAGTCTTCGCTCAAGCGTCCAGACAGTGTTTCCAGGAACGCCTGCAATCATCTTTTTCCCACACGTTTCTGGGATGGCCTCACTTCCTGACTCAAATTGAATCTCGAACGCGCGTGGAGACTCATTTCGGTCTGCCAAACTCTGGGGACTACCATGTGGGATGGCTTCAGCAAGAGGCGCGGAGCACGCCAGTTGCGGCCCCACAAAGAATAGTACCAGAAACAAAAGTACCCATCGCCGTACGTTGTACTGCATCTATAACCTCCACTCGCTTTTCGGGCTCTGGTAGCTGGGCAATGGCGCCGGGAGCCAGCATATCAGATCCAGCCCATCCACGCGATGTGGGCTGGAGTTACCCCCCTCTGCCCAACAACGACTGGTCCAATTTCTCATCGAATCAGATCGTCTGAACGGTCTCATTCAATGACGGGTGATGCCGGCAATTCCGAGCACTGCCCCCTTCTCTTCTATTTTCTACGAGAAACCATCAAATATGTCGCAGCGACGCTCGGCGAGATGATTTGTTCCGACTCGAAGCGCTCAAAAGCAGGCGTACCCGTAGGGCTACTCGAGTATTGAGCGCAAAAAACGAGACGAATCAGCCGGCGAGTGCCGACCGGAGGCTATTTGCTTGGTGATTTCTGTAAATACCGGAGATGGGAATCGAACCCATACGGCCGTAAGGCCACCGGATTTTGAATCCGGCGCGTCTACCAATTCCGCCACTCCGGCGCGAAATGCAGTGGATTTACTATCGCAGACAAGATCTGCGTTCAAGGAAAAAACAAATCACACCATCGCTTCAGGTGGCGACATTGAGGGATTCGAGCTTATTGCGTTGTATTGAGGGTGGCGTGACAACCGGGGAGGTTGTCATTTTTCGGGTGAGGCAGGCTGCATCGGGGACCTATTAAAATTACGACAGGCCGAAATTTAATGCAAGCAGTGATTACCTTCGAACATCATGATTATGTCCTGCCGATCTCGCGTGGCCCTTTTCGTGGACCATTACGTGGATTCTGTGGTCGATTCCTCGCCCGTTTCGCCTTCCGGGTCCCAGCCACGCCACCGGCCGAGCAGTCGTGGGGCGTGAGGGTCGGGGCTTCCCGTATCCAATTCGTGCAGCCAGACCGATTGGGTGCTGATGATAGCCGCCGCGGGCACCGTGGTGGCCGGTTCGAATTCGACCTCGTCGGCCACGGTGTCCGACAATTCGAAGCGCTCCGACGGATCGCTGAACATCGACAGCGTCTGACCGGCCCAGGCGAGCAGTTCCTCGAGCTGTTCGGCCAGTGGCACCGGGGCGACGCGGGCATCGACGCCGGCCTCTCTTAGTTCAGACGCACCGACAGTCAAACCTCGGCCGAGCGTCGACTCCAAAAGCCAGTCGACCGGCGGCGCCTCGGCAGCAAGCGAAGCGACGACACGGGCCGCCATGCGTCGCTGCTCCTGTCTCAGTAGGCGGTCGTAGGCCAACCGAGCAAGAGTGGTCTCCTCGCCCTGCTCCAGGCGCGCAAATTCGCCGGGTTCGACGGGGCAATGGGCGAAGAGTTCTGCGTCCAGCGGTACCCGCGGGACCACGCATAGGCCACCATCAACGGCGCCGATGCCGGCCTGAGGATGAAGCGTCAGGGTATCGCCGGCCACAGCCAATGTGCCCACGGCGCCGTCAACCCGACTGGAGACGACGACCTGAAGTTTGACGTCCATCTGATCGACGGTGCGCAGCACGGTATCCGTAAAGGCCGGATACCCACCGCGGGCCCCCAGTATCAGGGCCACCTCGTCGGTCCGTTCACGGCGCAAACGACCGATAATCATATCTGTCAAAAGCCGCCCCGCCCTCTCGTCGGCGTCGACTGAATATTCTCCATTCCAATTGGTAAATAGGGCAAAGGTCGGGACGCCGAGCGACGTCTCAAGTTCGCCGACCATGGTGGTCGATTCGGCAATCACGGGCGCTCTCCTCGTGAGGTGTAAGGTGTCCGAAGATTTACGAACTGTATCACCTCATTTGCCCTCTCGTCATCTTCAGGCGAGTTTCACGCCTGACCGGGGGCCTTAGCGTTCCCAGGCGGGCTCCTCGAAGCCCGATCCCTCGTCGATGAGCGGTCGCTGGACCTGTCCGTCGTGGGTGCTGAGCCAGATGCGTTGTCCGCCGTCGCGGTCGCTGGCGAAGACGACATAGCGTCCATCGGGACTGTAGCTGGGATCGAAATTATTTCCCTGGTCCTGGGTCAGGCGCTCGATATTGCCCTCCATATCCACTGTAAATAGATCGAATTGGTGGTATTCATCGCGGCCGCTAAATACGATGCGATCGCCTCGGGGAGACCAATCGGGCGTCGTATTATAGCTCCCCTGAAAGGTCAGCCGCTGCTGCTCGCTACCATCGGCGTTCATGACGAAGATATGGGCGCCACCAGATCGGCTCGACACAAAGGCGATTCGACTGCAGTCGGGGCTCCAGGTGGGACTGACGTCGATGGTCCATCGGTCGGTCAATTGCTCCTGAACACGTCCCGTCACGGGATCGATGAGATAGATATCGGTATGAGCCGACCCTCCGGACATCGTCACGGCGAGCTTGCCGTCGCAATAGGCTGCCCCCGTATTTTGTCCCTCCGTTCGCGACAGCCGGCTCAGCGAATCACCATCGTAGACATATAGATCGGGGTTGCCATCGCGATAATTGGTATAAAAGAGCTTACCGTCGGTCCCGAAGGTGGGCACGAGATTAATATTCTCGTCGCGGCTTATGCGCTGGCGATTCGACCCGTCCATCTCCATGGTATAAACATGCTTGACGTCATTGCTATAACGCCTGGAGAAGGCAATCCGGGTACCGAAGGGCCCCTCGTTGCCGGTATAGTGTTTTACGACGGCATTTAAAAAGGCATTGATTTCACCGCGAATCCCCCCTCTTGAGACCGGCGACGAGGACTCCCAGTCCAGATCGATTTCGCGCCCACGCTCCACGGCGAAGAGGCGAAGTTCGAGGTGATATTCGCCGTCGGCTTCGCGCACCGCGCTTTTGACGAGTCCGTGAGCACCGACGTTGAACCAATTTGCAAAACCGATATCGGCGGCCGACATGCCCTCCTCGTCGGTATCGAAGAAGAAGCTGTCCGTCGCCAGGACCTCGAAATACCCGGCGAGGTCGAGATTTCGCCGCAACATCGATTCGATTTCGTCGGCCGCCTCGTCGATATCACCGCCCTGATCGATGGTATCGGGAACCGCCATCGGCAGCAGCACACGGCGGGCGCCGACGCGGACGTCGATCTCGATGCCCTCGTGCTCAACGCCCTCATCGAAGTGCTCCTCGTCGAAGCGTTCCTCGATCGACGACGGCTCCTCCGATTCCTCGGCAGCCGCCGTGGCGCTGATGACACAGACGACGAGCCCCAACGAGATGAGCGCAACCAGGATCCGCATCCCGGCGCGAGGATAAGAAAATAAGCCATTCATCATGGTGGTGCTCCTGATCATCGTTGGACAGATTCCCAATTCGTCAGTGTCAGTCCCCGGTTGGTGATCTCCTGGCGAATCACCGGTTCCTCGGGCATCGGCAATCGATTGCCGCCGTCGCCGGCATCGAATTGACGCAGGACCCGCTCGATGCTGTCGTCGAATTGCTCGTGACCACTTTTCCGGCGAAATTCAAAGCTCTGGATATATCCGTTGGTATCAAGGCTTACGTATACTCGAACCCGGCCGGCAAGCCCGGCTAATTCGCCGTCGGAGACGGTCGACGGAATCTCCCAGTGGCGCTCGATCTCGCGAAGCAGTCGCGCATGATAGGTCTGCATCATATCGGCCTGATCGGCGTCGGTGGCCGTGCCCCCGGCGATTCCGTCGGGGCTTCCCTCGGGGGCCTCGTCGCCGCGTCCGTCGGACTCAAATTGCCCCAGTGCCTCGTTCATTCGCCGCCGCCTTTCCTCTTCGGCGCGGCGCCTTTCTTCTTCGCGGCGAGCCTCTTCTTCGCGCCGCTGCCGCTCCAGCTCTTCCGGGTCGGGCTCCGCTTCCTCGGCGGGCTCCGGCTCTTGTTCCACCGGCACCTCGGGCTCTTCCTCGACGACATCGACAATCTCGTCGGCCTCCGGCGGCGATCCCTCATCGCCGGTCAGTCGCGGCAAAGAATGAGGGTCCGGCTCTTCTCCCAGAGCGAGCAATTCCACATCGTCGAAGACCACCTCGTAGCCCTCTTCTTCTTCGACCTCTCCGCTAGAACACCAGACACCGAAGAGAGCAATCCCGATGATCGTGCCGTGAAATAGCGCGGACAGCGCGATCCCGGCGGCCATCTCGGTCCATCGAGCCTCCCGATGCCCTCCCCCGACTGCCTGTAGGCGCAATTGCGTCATCTCAAATCACTGCTCGCCGGAGTCGGTGCGAAACTCCGGATTGGTCACCATCCCCACTCGTGTCACGCCGGCGAGCCGGATTCGATTCATAGACCCGACGACGATCCCGTACGGAATATCTGCATGAGCAAGAAGATAAACCCGACCGTCTTCCTGCAAGCGATGATTATTCTCGACCTTCGTCTGCAATTCGTCGAAACAGGGCTCAAAGGGGTTGAGCCCGTCATCGTCGCGGTAGGGGCCACAGTCAACGAGGGGCTCATTGCCGAAATATATCTGGAGATCTTCGTCGATCGACAGGATGACCTGGTCGATATCCTCGAGTTGAATCCGCCTGTCTTCGTCGGGAGCCACGGGCAGATCCATCTCCACCTCGCTGTGCTGGTCGACCATCTCATGCATCATCGGGGTGGTGATCATAAAGATCACGAGTAAGACCAACATCACATCGACAAAGGGCGTGACGTTGATCTCGGCGAGCACCGTACCCGTCTCGCCGGTACCGCCTCCGGTGCTTGCACCCATCGTGTCATCTCCTCTGGTTCTAATCGCAGGCTAAGAGTCCGCCAGCGGTGATCGTGCTCATTTGAAGAAATGTCGCTTTACGATATTGAGAAAATCGGCCGAAAAATTGTCCATTTCACCGCCCATGATCTTGACCTGATTGACCAGCCAATTATAGGCGACAACGGCGGGAATGGCGGCAAATAATCCGGCGGCGGTAACAATAAGCGCCTCGGCAATGGGCTGGCCGACGACATCGATTCCCGCCGCCTCCTGCACACTGATTTCCAAAAAGGCGATCATAATACCCCAGACGGTTCCGAAGAGACCGATAAATGGCGAGGTCGAACCGACGGTAGCCAGCCAGGGGACCATTTTCTCGGCTTCCGTAAGTTCTTTTCGCTGCGCCCGGCGCAGGGCTCGCTCCACATTTTCGATATCGCCTAATTTCTGGCGCATCGACGCGGAATCGTCTTCAGGTGTGATATTTTTGAGCTTCGAAAGCTCGAGATAACCGGCCTTGAAGACGTGACTCATCGGCGCGTCCGGAAATTCGTCGGCCGATTGGTAAATGGCGTCGAGGCGTTTTGACTGCCAGAAGACATCCATAAATTTCTGTGACTCCTGGCGAGCCCGGCGCAGATAAAACGCCTTGTGTCCAGTGATATACCAGGACGCGACGCTCATAAACGCCAATAAGATCAGGACCCCCGTGACCACCGCATCGGCTTCGAGCACGATTCGAAGTACATTTGCCTCGTCGTTGCCCGTCGCCCCGGCAATAATTATCGGAACCAGAGCTGAATCGAACATATCACCATGCCTCGTCGGGAATGTTAGTATCCACCACTCAGACAGCCGCGTAACGGGCTATCTTCACCTTGCGCCGGGTTGTTACCACGGGCTCCGTCGGCGGTGCAACGAGGGAGATAGCACTGCCAGCAGGCCCGTTTATTCCCCGAACCAGAAGCGCAAACCGGCACCAACGCCCATGCCGTTTCCATACTCAAAGCGAAAGCGCAGATCGATGCGGTCCGTACTTCGGTACATCAACTCCGCCGAAGGGATGCCGACGCGGGCCGGGCTGAGTTCAACCCAGCCGCCAATGCCGCGCTCGTAGGCGGTGCGAAATCGCAATTGTTCGGTGAGATTGAGGGCTAAAAAAAGGCGCATTGGAAACGTGGAACCCGAATACCCCAGCGGCGTCCACAGCCCGTCATCGTCGACGAGGCGATACCCCCGAATGCCGATACCGGCCGAAACGCCCACTGTCATCTGATTGAGATGGGCGAAGAGTTGGCCCAGATCCAGTGATCCGTGGATCATTCCCCGCAGGTCGGCGCGCTGATAGGGCACATCGAGCCGGTAGTGGTGCTGACGCCCCGTGGCGCCGATACCGAGCCGCGTCCCAGCGCGCGTGCCGACGAAGGGATACCAGCGAGCCCCCAGCTCGTAGTCCGACATCCCCCAGCCGAGTTCCTGAGAGGTACGCAGCTCGGCCTCCAGGTTCCTGCTCCTGACAAAGAGTTCGGTCGTCGCCACATGCCGCATGGAGAACTCTGTGGGCCTCAGGTACTCGTACCTCATTCCCACGCCGAGGCCGGCCTCTCGACGAGTCGAAGTCGGAATTCCCAGATCGTCGCTATAAGCGGTGCCGAAGAGATCGATCATCCACGTCGAGCCCAACAATCCGGTGCCCAGAAACCACAACTCACGGCGGCGTTCACGCAAGGTACTATCCTGCGGGCGCATCCTCAAAGCCAGGCCTGTCACCAACAGCGTCAGCGCCGTGGCGTCCGTGGCCAGCAGCGCCAGCGCCGTTCGCGAGTCATCCATATGCCAATGGCCGGCACCGGGCACGACAACGCCGGCGGTGGATGCGAAGAGCGTCGCATGTGCCCGGGCCTGCTGGGCGACCGTATCTTCAAATACGAATCCCTCCTCCTCGAGTTGTTCGCGGGTTAAATCGCTGAGCGGACCCCAGCTACGGTCGCCGATGGCATCGTCGAATCCGTCATCCTGGCCTTCATCGGCAACGGCGACGCTACCGGAGTAGCACATTCCCGACAGCACGAGGGCGATGGCGAACGCGATTCGCTTCATCACAGACCATCGGGTGCATCGGCGTCGACCTCCTCGACCGACTCCTCGTCGAGAGACTCCAGGTCCTCTTCCTCATAAAGCGAAGCTTCGGCCTCCAGACGTCCCTCGATCGGTGTATGGACCCGTTCTCCATGGACTGCCCACTCGCCGTCATTGACGATCAGATAGCGCAATTCACGATGCGGCTCGCCGTCATCGCCGAAATAATTTCGGCCCGTGGCTCCCGCCTCCCACTGCCGCTGACGCAAGGATTCTGTGACGCCGGCGGCGTCGGGCACGCCGCGCTCCAGCAAATAGGTACGCAACCGGGCGACCGAGTCGTAGGCAAAGGCGGCGAAGTGATCGGGCTCGGCGCCGTAAATCGCCTCGAATCCACGCGACAACTGGCGGGTTTCGGCATCCTCGAAATACGGGGAATACCAGGCCGGTATCAGGGCCCCTTCCAGATAATTCGATGCCTGATGAAGCACAATTGGATCCTGCCACAGGCTGGTGCCGAGGTAATGGACATAGATTCTATCATCACTGGATCGGGGCTGTTCGGGGCTGACGCCCCAGATATCTTCTTGAGCGAAAAATGCCGATATCTCGGCAACTTTCGCACCGGTATCAGGCAAAAATACCGCATCGGGCTCAGCGCGGGCGACACGGGTCGCCGTATTCACAAAATCGGTGGTGCTCCGATCGTACTCCTCTTCGACGACGACCTGACCGCCCTGGCGGCGAAATTCATCGACAAACGCTCCGGCCAGGACTCGGCCATAGCCAATATTGGGATAGACCACGGCGGCGCGCCGGTCACCGAATTTCTCAAATGACAAATAGGCGGCCGCTCGCGCCTCGGCGACGGCGTCGACGAAGTTGCGAAATACCGGTGCTCGATCTTTTGCGATCCCATCGTCGCTTTCCTCATCTTCGGCCGCTGCCGCGTCGGCGGCGCTGATAATGCGATCGGCGGCGAGCGACAGAAGTGGCACGCCCCACTCCTGGGCAGCGTCGAGCAATTGCCGAGCTTCACCGGTGTGCAGGGGGCCGACAACGGCGAGTGCTCCCTCCTCGACCAATCTCTGGTAACCGGCCATCACGTCGGGATGAGAATCCTCGATCACCAGTGTCACGGCGGGCTCACCGGCGGCGTGAAAGGCCCGCTGGGCGATGAGCATCCCCGCCAGCGCCCGGTAACCCACGGCGCGATTGGGACCGCTCAGCGGGAGTAGCGCGCCGATGACCAACCGGTCCGGACCGGAGACGGCGGCCAACGCCACTGATAGCTCCGAGGCCCGGTCGGCGGCACCGACGAGGAGAAAATCAGAAGACCTCTCATTGAAAACTTCCTGCAGGGCAATGACCCGTTCGGGACCGGGCGTCTGCTCGAGTTCCCCGCGGATCAGCGTCCAGGCTCCGACGGCTCGCACAAGGGGCTTATCATGGCCCAAAAATCGCCGAATATCTTCGTCGTCGAGGCTTGCCCGGGTATCAAAAGCCCGGGCGACGGCGAGGTCGGCCTTGGCCGGAAGTTCCACATCGCCCATCCAGTCACCTCCGGCTGCCGCATCACCGAGCTCGTCAGTTGCCGCAGCAGCTTCGGCGTCCTCGCGGACCAGGTCGTATAAATTACCCCAGGCAATCACGGATTCACCGAAGCGATTTGCGTCGGCGAGCCCTTCTGCGACGAGTGGCCAGACCCAGCGCCGGTCGCCCTCAAGTACGGCGGGGCTTATGGACGCCCCCGGATAGTCGGCAATGAGATCGAGGCCAGCGGCGACGTCCGACTCCAGTGCATAAGCCGTCGCCAGATAAGCCTGAGCGGCGTAGCGGATACGGCTATCCACCGATTCCGACATCGCAAGAGGCTCCAACAAGGCGAAAACCTCCCGGTCCTGTGTTGTCCCCTCCTGGTTGTTCGTGTCGAGAAAATAACCGTCCACATCGCCCATCAGAGACCGGGCGATATACAATTCGGCGAGGTCGGCCGTGGCATCGCCGGCGTGTTCGGCCTGAAGGAGCCGAAATTCCTCCAGTGCTCCATCCCAGTCGCCATCGTTGAAAAATTCGTAGGCACGGTCGAATTGCGCCTGAACCTCGGGAGATTCAGATTCAATGGGCGGAGCCGAAGAGGTGGTGCCATTGGGCGACGGAGAACTCGAACAGGCGACCAACACGGAGCATGCGACAAAAATAGCCGCGCCCCGAAGAACGACGCCAGAAACGGTTGCGCCATAAAACCAATTCACGTTGCTCTCCGCTTATTGCGCCGTCATAACCAAGCTGGAAAAAACCTCAGCGAACACCCTCGGTATTCGCCAAACCCTATACCACAACTGGCTTGTTCCCCGAAATAATTGCATCCATCGACGCGGCGCCGATCACTTCAGACCGCACGTCCGCGTCGCTGCCGGACGTTCTCGACATGACGGGCGTGGCGGAAGGCGCATTGCTCTTCGGTCAGCCCCGCTTCTGCTCGGTCGCAGATGCCGAGGTTAAATACCAGACATTTCGGACCACCACCGCCTTTTCCGAAAAACTCACCGACCTCGACGGGGATGACCTCCAATCCTCGCTTCGACAGCGCCTTCTGGGTCTTTTTTCTCACGCCGGCGGGACAGAATAAAAACCTCTCCTCACCGACCTCGACATAAAACGAATTGCCCAGAAATTTCTCGGCATCCTTCTCTTCGATCTCAAAGAGCCGGTCACCGAAGGTCTCGGTGAGCTTTTTCTGTGACTCCTCGTCGAAAGCATCGAGATAGGCCATGCAGTCCCCGCCGAGGTCACATAGTGCCGTATCGCCGTGATAATAGCGGGGATCGACGAGCTTCAAACTCAACACATCAGTCTGCAGCACACCGCTCTCCAGCCAGTCTCCGATCTCTTCGTCGCTGCGAAAGCCGTGGGTAAAAATCCACCGGGCATCGTCTCCGCGCCCGATGGGAAAAACGTCTGCCTCTCCTTCCCAATGCCATTGGTCCGGATAATCGCTGATCTGGATCCCGAAGGCGCTCATAAACTCGATAAAGCGCGCCGACTCCGGGATGCGGTGTTCCACCTTGAAATGACTCGGGAAAAATGTCTTTTGCGGCGACGGTCGCCGATCGAGGCGTCCCAGCAAAAATCCGGCGTTGGCGGCGAAGACCATTCCCGACAAATCGGGGGTCGCGTCGGCCACGTAGATATCGACGCCGGCACCGATCAAGGCGTCGACGTAGCTATTCCACTGGTCCATCGCCACGTCGCGATCGACTTCCTTTAGGGAATCGTCACTTGTGCGCGTATGCGGGTTAGCCCCTGCCTGGATCGTAAAATGACGCGGATGCGTCATTAAAATGGACGGTTTCATCGACTACCTCGACGATGCAATAGACTGTCTATTCCCGAAAACTAACAGATGTGAGCAGCTTCCTTACCACAATGCTCTCGCCGGTGCATCCGACAATGAACCTCGCGGCGCGTTCGGGATGTATACGCATTTATTACGTGCCAAAAAAAGTCGGCAGTCCCCTTTTATTCCGGCAGCAGGCGCATATTTATGCCCGGCTGAGATCAAAATAGCGGCGCGTTCTCCGCCGTCTTTTCCGGAGCACAGCGATTGCTTCGGTCGTCGACGGCGACGTCGCGCACGGAGTCCCACAACGCCTCGTCCAATAGATGGGAGCGGCGCACGTTCTTCATGGCGGCGAGGACGCTATTTCGCACATCGGGAATCGTCTCCTCGAGCTCGTCGAGCAATCCGCGGATAAATTTACGACGCCCCTGGATACTGCCACAGAGGTTACAGGGGATAATGGGAAACTCACGCTCTGCGGCGTAGGATTGGATCGTATCTTCGTCGACAAAAATCAGCGGCCGGATCACGACAAAGCGCCCGTCGTTTGTCGTATAACGAGCTGGCATCGCCTGGAGCTGGCCGGAGTGAAAGAGGTTTAATAGCAATGTCTCCACGCTGTCGTCGCGGTGGTGACCGAGGGCGATTTTATTGCACCCCAATTCGGCGGCTCGACTATAGATGATTCCTCGACGAAGGCGGCTGCACAGCGAACAGGGGGTGGCGTCGTCTGGCAGTTTTTCGCGCACGACCGAGTAGGTATCTTGCTCGCAGATCTCGAAGGGAATCCCCACCTCCTCCAGATAATCTCGAAGAATACCTTCCGGATAGCCGGGTTGTTTTTGATCGAGGTGAAAGGCGGTCAAATCAAAGTCGACCGGCGCCCGGCGGCGAGCACGCAACAGCATATCGAGAAGCGTGTAGGAGTCCTTGCCGCCAGAGAGGCAGACCATGATATGATCGCCGTCGTCGATCAGCGAAAATTGTTCGATGGCGCTTCCCATCCGCGACGCGATTCGCGTTCGCAACCGTTCCAATTCACTCATGGCTAGTCCTGCCTGTGGTCCCATCAACTGCGGAGAATTCCGTATAACGCGGGACGGTCGGCGAACTCAACCGGGGTCGTCACCTTCGTCCTCCTCCTCGTCGCTTAGCTCGGTGACAAGACTCGACCATCCCGTTCGGGGCTCTCCGTCGTCGCCGGGCTCACAATACTGACGGCGATAGACGGTCTCTGAGACCTGCGTTCCGACGTCGTCGAGCTTCATCGCGACGTCGGCCTCGGTGGCATAAAGGGTGGAAATTGGAGTGGAAATACCCGTCATCAACCGCGGTTGTTCCGCCGCTTCGCCCCACCCATCAGGTGGTGCAGCGGGGCCATCATCCGTCGACAAGTCGAGTCCCAGATCTACCACTGGCCCTACGGCGAACCCCTCGCTGCGCAGCCGTTTGTGCCACTCGTCAGATTTAAAGGACCATTGAGAGTCGTCGTAGACATGGTCGACATAGACCACGACTCGCCCGTCGCGGCTATGCCAGCCCGTCAGCGCCGGGGCGGCCACGACAGGCTCTCCGTTGTCGGCGTCAAACGCCGCGCCGCGCAGGTCGACGGCCACCACTTCTGCCTCGCGGGGCAACACCCAGATCTGGGCGCGCACCGTCGTGGCATCACCGGTGGCCTGAAAGACGGCGGCGTACACCCCGGACGGCAGCCGTTCGTCGAGTCGAAACACGATATTGCCCTCCTCGTCCGTCTTTCGCACCCCGACCTGCGACCATCCATTACAGGAGCCGATAAATAGACGCACCCACTCCTCTGAAAGCGGGCCCTCGTCATATTGCATCCGCGCGCCCAGGGTCACCGAGTCGCCGACGGCGACGACCTGGTCTGTGGTGCGATGGGTCGGCGTCGCCTCCCGGGCCAACTGCTTATTCGACACCGAGTCCCAGGGCCCGCGCCACGGATCGGGGAAAGCTTCCTCGGCACAATTTTGAAGATGCCGCACATCTCCTGGCGGACGCGGATCCTCGTTTCGAAGTGGGATTAGCTGCCGGTCATGCGCCGACAAAGCCTGCTCCGACTCACCTTCGGAACCGGTCGTACAAGCCCATGGCACTATAAGCCAGATCAGCGCCGCCACCAGAAGGTGCCCCCAAGTCCTGCCTAATTGCATCGTCGTCTCCCCCCGTACTCTAACCCCATCGGCCGGCCACCTGAGACTGATCTGGTGACAGGCGTCGGGAAATGCCCTGATCGTCAAATGTGGCCGCCACTCTTGCGATGACCACCGGAAAAACGAAGCCGATCGGCGCCGCGCGCGAAGTACATCAATGGCGGACACGGCTTGAAAGCGCGGCCACAATGGCGCAAACTTGGTCCCGAACCCGGCTGTGCAGGCCGGCCGCCGGTTCTCAACCCTTCCCATCTGCGGAGCGAGCTATGAGCATCACACTCGAAGCGTTGGAGAAAGCCGGATTTCCGGTAGAGACCTTCCCCGACGATCTTCCCACCCCTGGCGAAGCCAATATTTTCTCCAAGGCACTGGAGGATAAAAAATCACTGTACCGCTATCAGGTCAACGTCGACGGTACGACCTACGGAATGGAGGTCATGGTCGACGGTGCCACAGTTCCCGACCCTGCTGAAGGGGTGGGATTTATGCTCAACCAACTGGCGTTTTTGTGGCGCCAGGATCCATCGCAACTCGTCGTCAAACCCGATGGCGCCTGCCGACGCATCAATTTTTGAGATGAGCGCCTAGAGTTTAGCGATGAATAAGCCACCGATTCGCGTCCTCTTTTTCTGCCTCGGAAATATCTGCCGCTCTCCGCTGGCAGAAGCGCTATTTCGCCATCATGTCCGGCAACGAGGCCTGGCCGACGAGTTTGAAATCGCCTCCGCCGGCACCAGCGGCTATCACGTCGGCGAACCTCCCGATCCGGGCAGCGTTCGCGTTGCCCGCGAGCGCCTCCAACTCGATATCAGCGACCAACGCGCCCAGCAATTAGACCCCTCTCACCTTCGAGACTACGACTATCTGGTGGCCATGGATCGCTCCAATCTGCGCAATGCAGAGCAACTCGACGGAGCTTCCGAGGCGGCGTTGTTGCTATTTCGCGACTTCGAGTCCAACCCAGAGACCCGCGGCGCCGATGTGCCCGACCCCTGGGGTGGAGGCCCGTCGCATTTTGAAGACGTCTACGACATCGTCGATCGCTGTGCGGAAGCATTTCTGGACTATGTCTCCCAACGCGAGGGAATCGACCCATGAGTCTCGCCGGCTACCGCTGTGCGCCACTGGGCATCTGTCTTCTCCTCTGTGTGATTGCCATCAGTTGTGAAAACTCATCGAGCTCTGAGAGAAGCTCCGAGGCGCCCGCCGCCGCGGAGCAGGTCGAAGCAGAGGCCGACGAAGAAGCACCGCCAACCGATCAGCCCCCCTCTCCAGCTCAAGGCCCTCGCGCTGATGAGCGCGAGCAGATGGTCTCCGATCAGATCGAGCATCGTGGGGTGGAAGATAAGCGTGTTCTCGAGGCAATGCGCGCCGTCCCCCGCCACAAATACGTCCCTGACACGATGGTCCCTCACGCCTATCTCGATCGCCCCCTGCCCATCGGACTCGATCAGACGATCTCTCAGCCCTTTATCGTCGCTTTAATGTCGGAGCTTCTCGAGGTTTCCCCAGGGGATCGCGTCCTGGAAATCGGCACCGGCAGTGGCTATCAGGCCGCCGTCCTGGCGGAAATGGGAGCAGAGGTCTTTACGATTGAAATCCTCTGTGAGTTGGCCGAGCGCGCCGAGCGAGATCTTCAGGCCACAGGCTACGAGGCTATCGAGATACGCTGTGGCGACGGCTATAAAGGCTGGCCGGAGGAGGCTCCGTTCGACCGTATCATCGTCACCGCTGCCCCACCGGAATTACCGGAGGCTCTGGTCGACCAACTCGATGTGGGAGGACGTCTGGTAGTCCCCGTCGGCGAACACCGACAGATGCTTCAGGTCGTAGAGCGAATCGACGAGGACACCGTCGAAACCAGCGACACCATGCCAGTTCGCTTCGTGCCCATGGTGCCCGGAAGCGACGTCGACTAACCCCCTAAAAAAACCCTGTCTTATCCCTCCAGCGATGCCAGCGCCGCCTTGGTATCGGCGTGGCCGGGATCGACGCGCTGGGCGCGCTTGTACATATCCTTGGCACCGCGCTCATCACCGTTTTGTTCTCGAATTGCGCCCAGATAAAAGTAGACCTCGACCTTGTCGGAGTCGTCTTTGATATTCATCTGATGCAATAGCAGAACCTGGAAGATCTTTTTGGCTTCCTCATAATCCTGCTCGCCAAAGAGTAGCTTCCCGTAGCTAAGAAGGTTTGGAATATAGGTAGCGTCGAGACGATGGGCTTCCTGGTAGGCTGATTTGGCTGCCGGAACGTCGCCCTGCTGTTCGGCGAGCTTTCCACGCAGGTGGTGAAAGCGGACCACCTCCTTCATCTTTCTGGCCTCGGTCAGCGTCTCGATAACCGACTCCAAAAGCGGTGCCGCCCGGTCGACGGCACCACCGTCGATATAGGCATCCAGCAAGGGCTCGACGATGTCGAGATCATCTCCGCCAATCTCGCGCGCTGCCTCAAGGGGAATAATGCGCTGCTCACCGCCGCCGAGGTATTTTCGAGCCACCTCGGCCATCTTCAAATAAAGCTCGACGCATCGATCGTCGTCGGTGGCGCGCTCGGCGCGGTGTGCCAGCAGGCGGTATATTCCGTCACCATCGTCGGTCTGCTCATAGATCGATTCCAGACGCGTAAGCAGCTTGTCGTCTTCTGGCGACGACTCGAGCAACAATTGGTACGTCGCCGCCGCCGCATCGAGCGAGCCAGCGTCTTCTTCAAGCGTCCTCGCCCGCTCCCACAACAATTCGGTGCGAGCCTCCTCATCGGCGGTGTATTCGATGCGATGATCGAGGACCTCGACGACTTTGGGCCAGTCTTTGCGACTTCGGTGAATCGCCTCCAGCCGATCGATGGCCTCTTCGTTAGTGGGATCCATCTCCAGTACGGCTCCTGCAAATTCGGCCGCTCGCTCAAGGGCCTGTAGCTCATCCTGGGCGATAGTACACATCTCGATCATCAAAGAGACCGCTTCTTCTTCGGTGGTGACGCGATTGATACGAGTATTTAACAGGCTGATGAGGTCGTCCCATCGGTGCTCGCTGCGATAGAGCTCGTCGAGAGCTTCCGTCACGTCGGGATGATCCTCACGCAGGGCAAATGCGCTCTGATAGTCCGCAATTGCGCCGTCCACGTCGTTGGATATCTCGTAGCGCATGCCCGCCCGCCGCACATATAGGCGAACGGCTTCTTCCTCGTCTTCCACCACTGCTAGTTCTTTTTCGAGCAACTCCTCCAACGCCTGCCAGTCCTCCAGTCCGGCGTAGACATCTTCGAGCTGTCGCATCACCCGGCGATTGTCCGGCTCCAGGCGCAGCGCCTCGTCGAGAACCTGGCGAGCGCGATCGAAATCCTCCAGACATTCGATGCAGACCCGCCCCATCTCGATGAGCAACTCTCCTCGGCCTGAGTCGTCTTCGCGATAGGCGAGAAGCCGTTCCAGAGTATCGACATGTTCTTGCCACCGCTCAGTGAGCTCAAAGAGCTGTGAGAGGGTCTCAAGTCGCTCCAGATCCTCACCGGCCAGCAGGTTGAGCTTTTCAAATGCCTCGATGGCCCCGTCGTAATCTTCCAGAGACAGCCGAACTGAGGCCAATTCAGTATATAGCTCAATTTGTTCGGCCTCATCGAATGTCGACTTTACCCGGGCGCCCAGTACTGCGGCGAGACTCTCATCATCGCCCTCTTCTCGGGCCACGGTCTCCAGTATCTCGAGGGCCTCCTCGTGCTCCGGTTCCACCTCGACGACCTGGCGGTACAGGGCGGCCGCCCGGCGCGGATCATCGATCTTTTCCAGCGCCCAGCCGGCCGCGGTCTCGGCGAGTTCCAGCTTCCGGACCGGATCGTCGAGCTCCGCGGCGATTGCCTCATAGAGATCGATGAGGTCCGGAAAGTACCCGCGAACCTCGGCGATATCTTTTAGCTTGAGCTGAATATCGCCGTCGTGTGGATCTTCGGCAAAAGATTGACACCATTGCTGAAACGCAGTCTCCACATTCTCGAGTTTATGGTACTCCACCTCGGCAATCTGGCGGTGAAGATCAGCCCGTTCCAATGCCGTCTCGACGACCTCGATCTTCAGTGAAAATAGGCGAGATAATTTCGCCCACTGGCCGTGCTCGCGATAGGTGGGCTCCAATAGCTCCAGGATTTCGGCGCGCAGCTCGGGTTCGGCACAGAGCCGCTCTAATCCCTCCACGGCCCCTCCGTGATCGGAGACCTCGGCAAGAACGCTGCGGTACAACTCCAGTGCTTCAACGACGTCCTCGTCGACGACCTCCCGCAGATAGCCGAGCTGAAAACAGGCCTGAATCTTGTCGTCACCAGTGGCGACGGTCCGCTCGTTTTCCAGTACTCGCGCCAGATCCTCCCAATTGCGCTGCTCCTGATAGATCTGGTGAAGCCAACCAAGTGCATCGAGATCGTATTCATCGAAGTCCAGAACAGCCTCAAAATGCGGGACCGCCGAATCGAGCTTGCCACTTTCTGCATGTCCGGCGCCGACGACGAGGTGCAGCGACCGCCGCACATCCAGATCGTCGATCCCGGCCTCCAGGGCATCTTCGTAGATGGCAATCAGATCGTCGGTGGAATCGAGATCGGCGGCCAGCCGCTCCAACTCGGCGCGAAGATAATCGAGTTCGGCGACGTCGCGCATAGCCGTCGACAAAGTGGCAAAGGCCTTAAAGGCGATGCCCATATCGCGCTCCTGCACCCTGGCAAGTGCGAGATATTGCTGTCCGACGTATTCGAAATCGTCGCTGACCTCGATAAGTCGCTGGTAGAGGGCTTCGAGCTCCTCCCATTCCTGACCACTGCGGTGTAACTCAACGAGAACTTCTGCCGCGCTTCGCCGGAGCTGATCATTTTTCAAAAGCCGTAATATGGCGGCCCGGGCCAGATAATTTTCATTGTCGCGCTCAAGCGCGTTGCGATAGTGCTCAAAGGCGCCCTGGGCGTCTTCCAATTTTTCGAGCAATACGTCGCCCATCTCGATTTCGAGCTCATTGATCTCTTCGATAGACTCCGCCAGCTCTCGCCGATCGCGAAGGACATCCAGAAGTTCCGGCCACCGCTGCGCTGTGCGGTATAGATCGATGAGCGCGTTGAGCGCCTCGACATCCTGGGGATCAATATCGAGCGCCTCATGAAAGCTGGCAATCGCATCATCGGGCCTCCCGAGATGGTCGCGCCGAATTTCACCGAGCCTCTTAAAGGCCCGCATCCGCAATTTCGCGGCATCGACGAATTGAAGCTTCTCCAGCAGCAATTCCTCAAGCCCTTCGAAATCCTCCAGATCCTCATAGAGGCGCTCCATGACCACAATATGGGGAAGCTCTGCCGGCTCCTCGCGCCGGATTTCGTGGTATAGCCGCAAGGCCTCCTTGGATTGACTTAATTTCTCGTCGTAGATGCGGGCGATGCGCTTTCGAAGTGTGAGCTGGCGATCGGGATCGGTGATCTCCTGCATTCGACGCTCGAGAATCCCCACCAGTGGCGCCCACTTTTCCATCTCACCGTAGAGTTCCTGCAATTTGTCGAGGGCGATCTCGCTTTCGGCAGAGATCTCGACCGATTGTTGATATGCCGCCGTCGCCGACTCCATATCGTCGATTCGATTCTCATAGATCTGAGCGACGGCCGCCAGAATATGCCCCTGCTGATCGACGTCGTCGGTACGGCCGAGGCCCTCAAGATAGATGGGGATAATTCGCTGCCACGCCTCGAGATCTTCGGCGAGTACCTCGATGAGTTCCTCGACTTCCTCGTTGGTGGGATCCTGGCAAAACGCCTGCGCCAGCGTGGTCAGCGCATGAACCCTCTCGATATCATCTTGTGTCGAGCGCAACAGCAATTGCGCCTTTTTTACCAGGATTTCAACCTCGGTGGTCGGATCGTCGAGCAAATCGACCTTCTGGCCGAGCAGATCGTCGACACGGCGCCATGAACGGGTGTCGTCATAGGCGTCGAGCAGGATATCGATGATCTTTCGGCGCAGCGGTCGCCACTCTCCTTCGCGGCTTTCTAGATCACGACGCAGCCCCTCAAGCGCACGTGTGGCGTCGGATCGGCCCGGATTATCCTTTAGGACCTGTCCGTACAGCTCGACGGCCTCTTCCAGATTGTCGAGATGATTTTCGAGCAATGCCGCCAGGGTAAGCCGATTCTGGGTGACCACCTCAACATCGGGAGCGCCGGCGATTCGCTGCCGATAAATATCGGCCAGCTCATACCAGCGTTCTACCGTCGTCAGCACCCGCTCCATGGCGCTTCGATAGAGTTCCTCGCCCGGAGCAATCTCGAGGAGTCGAGCGTATACATCAACTGTGGCGTCGATATCTTCGAGGACATCCTCATCGAGAGCGGCCAGTTTTTCGTACCAGTAGCGAATATCCGCCTCATCGACAGAAAATTCGGCACGGCTTCGGTAGAAGTCAGCCAGGTCATGCCAGGCTCGCTCGCGCTCTAGAAGCCGCTCCAACGTATCGACGGCCTCATCGCTGTCCGGCAGCAATTGATGGGCTACCTCCGCGGCTTCGCGCCCCGCGGTCAGGTCGCCCAGGCGATCGGAATAGAGCAGAGCTAAATCCAGATGCAGTCGTGCCCGCAATTCATCGTCGACCGCCAGATTATGCTCTAGCGTCACGGCATAAACTTCCGCCAACTCCTCCCAGCAATGAGCCCGAGCGGTCAGCTCCCACAACCGCTGCCGCGCCAATTCATTGCCGGGGTCATCGGAGAATAGATCGGCGGCGACCATCCACGCATGTTGGGGATCGTCGACGAAATCGACCAACAGGTCGAGGAGCTCACGCAGCCAGGGCGCTCGCTCATCGGTATCGGTCGTAGCGTCAGCACGAGCCTGGAGCATGCGCACCAGATCGGGAACCTGCTGACGCACCCGGTAAATTGGCTCTAGAAA
>SKQC01000242.1 GCA_007119175.1 Myxococcales bacterium
CACTCGCCGCCATGGCAGTAGCGGGCGGCGCAGGCGTCGTCTTCCGTGCATGGGACACCTGAATGGTGGCCGTCGTTGTCGGGGAGGCAAACCGTCTCGATGCCGTCATCGCCCAGGTTGAAGGCACAGACCTGGTCACCGGCACAATTGGCGTCGGAGAGACAGGTGGGAGGCACACAGATATCGCCGTCACCCAGATCTTCGCAGGTCCAGCCGTCGTGGCAGTCGGCGGGAGAGTCGCAATCCTGTGTGCACTGACCGTCGTGGCACAGTCCGCTGACGCATTGCGCCGAATCGCTGCAGTCATCGCCGTCGACGATGTCGTCATCTGGCGGCAGGCACTCTCCTTCGGCGCCCGGCTCGTCGCGCACGCAGATTTCGTCATCCCCACAATCGTCATTATCGTAACATGGGCCGGTGTCGACATCGGCATCGGCGCCGGAATCAGCAGTCCCGTCTTCGCCGCCCGTATCCTCGGCAACCTCGACATCTCCATCGCCCTCGACATCGTCGGGTGTACCGATGTCGTCGACACCATCGGCGTCAGGCAAAAATAGGACGTCATCATCGCCTGCGGCGTCCACGTCGTGGTTCTCGCCGTGGTTGGCCGCATCTTCCTCATGTTCATTGACCTCCGTCGAGGTCAGATCATCCTGCGTACAGGCCCCGAAGATCAGCGCCACACACAGAGCAATAAAGGCGGAGGCGATAGGGGCACGAGAAAAAACATTCATAGATGCAAGCTCCTCGACTCTCACTTCCAACTGACCAATAGCAATAGGGCCTTTTATCGTATCGGCTTTCGCCATGAGAGTCGAATCCGCCCGCTTCGCCTCACAGATCAATCGCCGGAATGACCGAAGATATAGACCTCGACCGGCTCCTTATTTTCGTAGGCCACGATCCACCGCCCCGACCAATTTCCGATCTCCATATTGGACAATTCGGCTTCCTTGTCCTCGATCTCTTCGCGGGTGGGGCGAATCGTGTCGAATTGCTCTCGCAATTGATGAGGGCTTAAGGGAAAGAGCTTTAAGAATTCGTCGTCCCACTCCGCGTCATGAGGCACCGGCTTGCTTCGGATCTCCTCGATATCGAGGATTGAGTGGGTGCCGCTTTCGCCGCAATTTTCGACCAGCTTCTCGATGCTGGCCGGATGATAGTCGTCGGGAGCATCCCAGGGCTCGGCATAGTCGCCGGCCGCGAAGACCTCATGGCGAAGCTCCTCGAAAAACTCCTCAATATCTTCGGTGTATCCCGTCCAATAACTCCAGCCACTTGCTCCCATTTTAGACCTCTTTTGCGGGTTAAATATTATTACAAAACATCACGTGAGTTTGTTGCAGGCTGGCAGCCTGCGCTGTAATTGGCGCATTGTATTGATTGCTCGTGGAAAATCTACATCAACCTTGTCGGCCCGGGAGCGACGTCGCTCCCGGGCCGACAACTTGTTTAGAGGCCAGCTCTTATTCAGGCTGACAATATTCGCCGATGGCGACGAACTCTTCGGCGCATGCCGGGCCATCTCCATCGCCGCAATCTTCGGCGACCAGGCACTCCCAGCCGGCGACCCGATTGTCCACGCAACCGCCCGGGTTGACGGCGTTTTCCATATCAAATTCCCAGACCGACTCGCAGTCGTTTTCCGAGGACGTATCGTCATGGGGCTCACAGACCTCATCGTGTTCCAGACAGGCCTCGACAAATTCGCTCTGCGTCACCGTGGGGCCGTTCGTGCCGTTTGTCTCGTTTATCTCGTTGTTGCCGTTGTTGCCGTCGTTATTTTCGTCGGAATCGTCGTCGCCACAGGCCACAAGTGCCGCTGCGAAGACAAGACTGACGAAAATCGTAATCCACTTGTTGGTGTTGCTCATCGTTCGTCGTACTCCAGTTGCTAACCCGGATTATTCATGCCCCGTCTACTGCGGCTCATCAGCCCCAAACTCGCTTCATCTCACTCCTCGACGATGCTGCGCATCGCCTGTGGGGCTCAACTTTGCGCTTTTGACGCTGCTTTCGCCTCGTTACGACGCGTCATGAATAATCCGGGCTGAATTCATGATTTCGCCGGTGCCAGTGACGAGGAGATGGTCTAGAAAACTCCGACCGGAGTTCGGCACTTCGCCACCCAAACAGAAGTGATGACAGTTAGCAACTACGATCACCGAAACTCGGCCCCCTGACAGCATTACACCGTCAGGGGGGGTTGTGGAGCTTCCGAAATATCGAGGATATTCGGGCGGGATTAGGAGTGCACCTGGGCGCTCGTATCCGTCGGTTGTCGCCGACTATTGCGCCATATAGCCGCCATCGACGGCGTGGTAGCTTCCGGTGACGAACGAGGCGTCGTCACTGGCGAGAAAGGCCACGAAATTGGCTACCTCCTCGGGTGTTCCGAAACGCCCGATTGGGTGTGCGTTGAGCATCTGTTGGCGGGTCTCTTCTTCTTCGATCATATCGCCCACCATGGGGGTCTCGATGACCGCCGGGCCCAGGGCATTGATTCGGATTCCCTGCGACGAATATTCCAGAGCGGCCGTGCGGGTCAGGCCGACCATGCCGTGCTTCGCCGCCGTATAAGCCCCGGCCATCGGATAACCCACGCGCCCGGCGACCGACGAAATATTGATAATCGATCCACCGCCGGATTCCAGCATCCTGGGAATCTGAGCCTTCATACACAAAAAAGCTCCTGTCAGATTGACACCGATGATCTGCTGCCAGTTCTGTAAGCTGATCTCGGCAGTGGGGACCAGATCACCTCGGATTCCCGCATTATTGACGGCTACGTCGAGGCTATCGAATTTCTCGACGGTACGCTCGAAGAGCTGATCGACCTGTTCGGGATCGGAGATATCACAGGCAATGAACAGGGCCTCGATTCCCTCATCTCGAAGCGAGGAAGCGACGGCCTCCCCCTCGCTATCAGCGAGATCGGAGACCACGATGCGGGCTCCTCTGCGGCCCAGAACTTCGGCACAGGCTTTGCCGATGCCCGATGCAGCGCCAGTGACCACGGCGGTCAGATCTTGGAGATGACTCATGGGATTCTCTCGGTTTGGGGTACTGTGAAGACTTATTGTGAACCACGGGCTCAAAGAGTTGGTCCGCGGAGAATTGAGTCAACCGCGTGAGCAAATACTGAGTGAGCGAATATCGCGTTTAATCGGCCTTTCTGTTATGAAAAAGCACTATTTTTCAGCTCACGCGGTTTCTTGTGCGCTACTCTCATCTAACCCGGATTATTCAGGGTAAGCGTTCCGTGGGGTGACGAAGTCTTGCGCCAAAGCGCCCTAAAAGGGTCGGACTGACGGCCCGAAATGCGGCCAGGCTGGCCGCGGACCCCAGGGGGCTGAACGCTTACTATTCAGGAGCCAGATCATGAAAGATGCCCGCCAGTCGCTAAAGGAAGTTTTTCCCGCAATTTTTGTGGTCAGTGTGTTTACTCTCGGTTGTCTGTGCCTTGGCAACGGCGACAGTGACGACGCAGAGGAGGGATCGGTCGTCGAGGAGCGAGACCGCGCCGGAGACGAGGAACTCGGTGACCCCTGTGTGCTGAAATCAGCGCCCCGCGGGCGTTTTGTCTCCGGCGCAACCTACCAGCAGGTCGACGCTGGGATGGCCCACACCTGCGCTATCGACCCTCAGGGAGCCGTGGAGTGCTGGGGTGAGAACGAAAGCGGTGAAAGCGATCCCCCGTCGGGTACCTTCCAGGAGATTTCGATGGGTCGCGAATACTCCTGTGGGATCGATGATGGCGGTGCCATTGAATGCTGGGGAGAGGGTATAAATAACGCACTGGCTGACAAAGAGCCGCCCTCCGGCAATTTTCAAACCCTGGCTGTCGATGGCGACCACGCCTGTGCCATAGCCGACGACGACTCCGTGCAGTGTTGGGGCTGGGGAGCGCCGAACGATGACCGACTTGATTTACCTGACGGAAGCTACGAGCAGGTCATGGTATCCAGCAATTATACCTGTGCTCTGGAGACCTCTGGATCGATTGTCTGTCGGGGTCACGAAGTTGAGCAGGGAACCATGGCGGGAGTCCCGTCCGGAGAATTTAAGCAAATCACCTCCGGTGGAGTTCACGGAACGAGCCGGTATGACTGCGCCATCAACAGCGAAGATGCCGTGGTCTGCTGGGGTGGCGACAGTGTCGGCGGCTCCAGCCCTCCCGACGGCGCCTTTATGGACGTGTCGGCGGGCTTTAGCTACTCCTGCGGACTTCGCACAGATGGCACGCTGGATTGCTGGGACAATATCAACGGCGAACACACCGATTCACCGGCGGGGACGTACACCCAGTTGTCGAGTCACACCCATCATCATTGCGCGATACGCGACGACGATCGCGTCGTCTGCTGGGGCTCGTCATCGCCCAATGATCATCTCGTGCCGCCCTGTGAGCCCGAGGACTTTGGCTGATAACGTTGGGGGCGTCGAAGAGCGCAACAGCTCGACGCGCCCTCGGCACTGACGATGAACTGTCGTGCTGGGGTGGATTCAACAGAGGTCCCTCGGCCTTCGCCTCGTCACTCAGGATAGATAAAACAAAGCCCCTCGATATCCGTGGTGTGCAAATCGCGTTTTTTTGTCTCTCCCTCGGGCAGGTCGTCGTACATCGTGGCCTCCGGCTCTGGCGAGTTGTCGAAGCCCAGAAAATGACCCACTTCGCGGGTTAAGACATTGCGCAGATCCATCTTCACGTCCGTATCGGAGTCGCTGAAGTCGTAATCCGCAGTATTCAACTCTATATCGGCGTCCAAGACCTCGCCCGTAGATCGTTGGAAGGTGACCGTCGACAACGCCACGCCATCAAAGCCGCCGTAGGGCCAACTATCATCTCGCCAGACGACGATATTGGCGTTGTTACCCTCGGGGGCGTAACCCACAGTGTCTTCGTCGGTCAGACCATCAAAGGTCAAATCCAGACCGGTGCAGTCCTGATCGGCCCAGGCATCGAAGGCGGCGATGACCGAGTCCCGGACGGGGTCCGTGATCTCTTCACCGGAGTGTAGATCCGCCGAGCCATCCTGGTGGATCTGGTAGTCTATTTGGCGTTCGAACCACATCACCGGCAGGGGGTCCTCATCTGGCTCGCATGCGGTAGGACCGTCGGAAACACAGGTGCGCGTCTGTCGAAAATCATATGCTTGCTCGGCATTTTCCAGCTCCTGCAGACCCGGTGGCTCGAACGGTTCGGGCATCGGTTCTGCATCGGGCATGCCATTGGTATCGGGCATGCCATCGGTGTCTTCAGGAAAATCGGCATCCGGTTGTGGCGAGATCCCGACACAGCTTCCCTCCAGGCAGGCCAGTAGCTCGTCGCAGGTGTCGTTTCCGTAACACTCACAACCTTCGGAACCCAGCGTGCATTCTGCCTGATTGGAATTCACGGGATCGTCGTCGGACGTGCAGGCGACGAAAAATAAGGACGCTACAGCCAGAAGTCCGGCCGCGACCAGTGTCCAGGCTCGACATCTATTAAACACTATCAGCTCCCTTTTTTTCGTTGATCGTAACAAGACCGCGACAAATAACCACGTCGAATAGGCCAGACAATATAGTCGGCGGCCAATGAAGCGAATACGCACATACGCAAGGTCAAATAAGTATGGCATAGCGCGCCCTCTTCGTTCGAGTACCAATTTATCCTTATATCCGGTGTGTCACATTCTGTCCTTGACTGCGCGGCTGTCGATCCCACTCGTCGGTTCTGGACACGATAAGACTATTGAAATTAATCAGACTGGCTGCTCAATAAATTTTATCGGCCTGGAGGCCACGTGCAGAAACTAAAACGGCTTATCTCCCACAGTGGACGGTCGATGTCTCAGTCTCAGGACCAGAGAGCTCAGTTTCAGGAACAATGGCCGCAGCTTTTGCAAGCCGGGCTCGAAGCCGCGGCCCACGGCGTGCTCATCACCGATCGAGATGGGGCGATACTATGGATCAATCCGGAGCTCACGAAAATGACCGGCTACGAGCTAGAGGATATTCGGGGGAAAAACCCCCGAATATTCAAGTCCGGCGTCCAGGACGAGGCTTTTTACCGCAATATGTGGTCAACCCTGCAATCGGGACAGACCTGGCGGGGAGAGGTCGTGAACCGCTGTAAAGACGGGAGTTTATATCCGGAAAAGCAGAGTATTCAGCCCCTTTATATCGATAGCAATGAGATCACCCATTTTATCGCCATCAAAGAAGATATTACGGAACAAAAAAAGCTTCAGGCCGAGGGCAAAGAGTTAGAACGGTTGCAAATGGTCAAGAAGCTGGCCGCCGGGACGGCCCACCAGATCAACAATCCCCTCTCCTTTCTCCGCGCAAACCTGGAATATCTGCAGCGGCAATTCATCGATGATGACGCCGATAAGGCGACCTTCAATATATCCGCTAAAGACGCCCGAGAACTATTGGAAGAAACGCTGGAAGGCAGCCGGCGCATCGAGGCGATAACCTCCGCTCTGCACACGATGTCGAAAGACGCTCAAGAGGTCCTGCTTATCCCCACTGATCTGCGAAGGGTCTCGGAGCTCGCCATCCAGCACGTATTGGATGGCACTCTACAATTGGAGCGGGACTACGGATCTGAACGCGTCGAGGCGTTGGCCAGTGAAACTCAATTGCTGCAGCTCCTCGCTGATCTGCTGGACAATGCCAAACGAGCCCTTGCTGAAACAACAGACACGAATACAAACTACATCCGAGTGGCAACGGGCCTGCGGCAAGACAAGGCGTTTATCGAAATCAGCGATACCGGCGTTGGCATCGACAGCGAGGAGTTGCCGCATATCTTCGAACCCTATTATTCGACCCGCTCCGGCGGCGACGGAGTCGGACTCGGTCTGGTCCGCTGCCGGAATATCGTCGACCGGCTAAAGGGGAACCTGGAAGTAAAGAGTAAATTGGGTTCCGGGACGACCTTTCGGGTGCTACTTCCGGCGGCGCAATAGCTCTAAACGCAAAGTCCGGACGCGTACCTGCGCACAGGTTCCCTCCACGCCTGGCGGCGGCACCGTCAAACCACAAAGAAACTCAACCTTTCTATCCGGTGCCACACGCGTCTTTGAAGTCATTTATTGATGTGATCGTCGCGCGTACAGAAAAACACCAAATAAAAGCGCAATCAGCCCCGGGGCATGAGTCGGCTGGAAGGAACCGGCAGCCGAACAGCTGCCGTCATCTGGTCCTCCGTTCCAATCCTGACAATGATCAGAGTTGTCGCCGTGATACTCTACCTCTAATTTGATATCCCCTGCCGTCCCACTTTCCTGCAGGGACCAGGCGTAGTGCGAGGTATAGGGCTGATTCGTTTCCAGCTCACTTTCATCACCACTTTTGATGGTGAGTGTTGCCTCCGCGGGGCGATCTTTATGCGACGGCGACCAAAAGGGATCGGAGTAATTATTATCGTCCTCTTCGTTGATATCCTCCGGGGCGGCGGGCTCGACGAGCAGGCTGGAGTCGCAGCCAACACACTCGATGGCTTCCAATTCCAGGGTTTCTCCGCACTCATTCCAGACCCTCATGGGCTGCCCCCCGCCCTGCGAGCCGAAGCTGTAGAGGATAATACAGTCCGGTGTATCGTCTTCGACAATTTCGCCTTCAAATTGCAACCCCGGATCGCAGGCATCCGCGGTGGGAAAAGCGGCGATAAAGACCGCGATGGCAGCGAAAACACCGACAATCAGGGTGGTAAAAATTCTCATGGCTAGACCTCTGTACTGAAACTCAATTCCACGATTCTTCCAGGGGGCGATGAAGCGCATTAATTGCAGTACGTGCCCCGCTGGACAAAACAGAAGGATGGTGACCATATCAAAGCTTCGGTCGCTCTTCACAATGCGTCCAACGATTGAGTGACAGGGCCGGATGCGCTGAGAACCAGGGTTTTTCCATCTTCACACCACGCGCCTTGCGGCGCGGCGACGGCACGGATGCCATCGACTCCATCCTGACACGCCGGTCTGCTACACTTGGAGCGGTCTCTTCTCTTTTTTCTGGTCTCGATGGCATCCCTGCCATCGGCGAACCGTCACACCTCGCGCCTTGCGGCGCGGCGATGGCACGGATGCCAACGGCTCAATTATTTATTTGCCTTTTTGCCGACGGAGACTGATTACACCGTGTTCAACCCCATGCCTTGTGCCTGGCAGTGCTCTCCACTACCTTCTGGACCTGTTTATTGCTTCCACCGATTTAATTCCCTGGAGTGTATTCCATGTCCTCTCTGCTTCGTTTTTTGTCGATATTTTTTGTCTCTGCTGCACTGCTGATCGCCTGTGCCGACGATCCCGGCGGCGGAGCGGAACCTGCGGATAACGAAGAGGAAGGTCCGCATACCGTTCCCGACCTGGACTTCGGCAAGGCCGACAACTTCATCGGCACCAACGCCCGGGAATTTATTTTGCTCGGCGATTTTGAGGCAGAGATTCCAGAGGAGTACCACGAAACGGAAGACGAAGATGAGCGAGAAGATATCTTATTTGACGCCGTCTCCGATCGCCTGACCACCATCGGCCAGTCCATCGAGCGCCGCATCAATGACGCGGTCAACGATCACAACGACGAATTGAGCGGCGAGCAGCAAGAGTTTTTTGTCTATTTTCGCTCCGATAGCACAACGCGCACCGATGCCGAGGTGGAAGGTGAGAGCGTCAACTACTCCTTTGAGATGGAGTTTGTGGGAAGCGTGTATTTGATGAGTATTCTCGCGCCCGACGGAGCGGCGACGCGCACCTTCGATGTTCCGATCTACACCAGCCGCTGGAGCTCGGAGGTCGAAAAGACAATGGAGATCGAAATCCAGGGCAGCCCCAGCCGCGACGCCTTTCCGCGCTACGACGAACTTTTCAAAGACGGTTATCTCGACATCTCGATTCACTTCGGCGGCGATTATAACTCCGGGCGCTACGATCTGGAGACGGTGAAATGGACGGTGGCCTCTTTATTGGCCGACGAATGGCAACACGACAGCGTGAGCTCCTTTGAGGAGTTGCGCATCGACTCCGGCCCCTTCACCCGCGAACTCACCGTGGAAGGCCAGCCGCTGCAAGTACGCATCTCGCTGTATCACGCGGAGATGAAAGACGATGTCGTCGACGGTGAATCGGTGGGACATCAGGGTTTGCGAGAAGCCGTCGAGGATTCCATGAAAAACGCCAATATTTTCGTCTACAGCGGCCACGCCGGAACGGACGCTGGATTTATCCTCGACTACTCACCGCGCTACGATATCCCGGCCACCGAATTTGCCGATATTGAGATGAACGACGACTACCAGATCTACGTGATGGACGGCTGCAATACCTACCGCACCTATGTCCGCGATATCATGGACAACCCGGCCCGGGATTTCGCAAATACGGATATCATGACCACCGTTCATACCACGCCGTTTTCCGCCGGCTATGACGTGATCTGGCGGCTTATGTACTGGTTTACCTTCACCGACCAATTCGGCGGTCATTTTCCGATGAGCTGGCAGACCATGATCCGCGGTCTCAACCAGGATTTCCCGGACGTCCACTACGGCGTCCACGGTGTCGATGATGCCCCGAAGCTCAATCCCCACGCCAGCGACGACTATATGTGCAGCTCCTGCAGCTCCGATGCCGATTGCGGCGCCGGCGGCAATTACTGCCTGGGATTTGAGGGCGGCAGCGGATGCAGCGTGGCCTGCACCACTGACACGGCCTGCGGCGAGGGATATCGCTGCGCGCGAATCTTTGATATCGACGAGCAATTTTATATCCCCAAACAATGCGTGCCGACCTCATTGTCCTGCACGCTCTAACTCATAAGTCTTCAGCCCCGGGGCCAGCCTGGCCGCCTTTCGGGCTGCTAGCCCGAACCTCTGGCCCTGGGGCCCGCGGCCAGCCTGGCCGCCTTTCGGGCTGCTAGCCCGAACCTCTGGACCATGACTTAGTCACCGAACTGAACACTTGTTCTAACTCAGCCGGGAGCATTTTTGACGTACACAGATGACGATCCGAAGCTTTTGAACACCATCATGGAGACCATCGCCGCCCTGGTGGTGGTCATGGATTCCGAGGCACGGGTGGTGTTATTCAACGACGCCTGCCAGACGTTGACCGGATATAGTTTCGAGGAGGTCGAGGGCCGACCGATATGGGAGTTGTTGATCCCCGAAGATGAGCGCGAGGGTGTGGTCGATGTCTTCAACGATCTGCGGTCCGGGCAGTTTCCCAACCAACATGAAAATAACTGGCTGACCCGCGACGGCGGCCATCGCACGATAAGCTGGTCGAATTCGGCGGTCGTCGACGACGACGGAGAAGTCCAATTGGTGGTCGCCACCGGCGTCGACATCACCGAGCAGCGCCGCGCTGAAGAGGCGAAACGAGAGATCATCCGCTCTCAGGCCGCTCGCGAGGCGGCCGAAGCTGCCCGCGACTCGCTTCGTCTATCAGAGGGACTGTTTTCGGGCATCGTCGATCTCTGTGCCGACGCCATTATTTCAATCGATCTCGAGCAAAATATCCGCCTCTTCAATCAGGGCGCCGAAGAGATCTTCGATTATACGGCCGACGAGGTCCTCGGCGAGCCGCTGGCGATATTACTTCCCAACGACGTACGCGACACGCACGCAGACCATATCCACGATTTTTCGACCGCCGCAAAACCCTCGCGTCGGATGGGCGAGCGCGGCAAGATCTTCGGGATGCGAAAAGATGGTCAGCTTTTTCCGGCAGAAGCCTCGATTTCCAAGCAACAGATCGATGGAGAATGGCTATTTACGGCCGTATTGCGCGACGTCACCGAGGAACAGCATGCCCGCGAGGCATTAAAGCGCAGCAACGAGGAACTGGAGAGATCGAACGAAGACCTGGAGCATTTCGCCGCCGCCGCCTCTCATGATCTACAGGAGCCACTGCGCAAAATTCAGGCATTCGGCGAGCGGCTCCACTCTCGGTTCGGCGACGGATTGCCGGAGCGCGGCAAGGATTATCTGGACCGGATGCAAAACGCCGCCGGACGCATGAGTGAGCTGATCGACGATCTCCTCGATTTTTCTCGAATCACCACCCGGGCAAAGCCCTTTGAAGCGCTGGATTTAAACGCTGTTGTCGACGATGTCATCTCCGATCTGGAGGTTCGCATCGAGCGCACTCAGGGGCAGATTGACGTCAAAAAATTACCCCGTATCGACGCCGACCGAATTCAAATGCGGCTACTATTCCAAAACCTCATCGGCAACGCCCTGAAATTCCACCGCGAGGGCGTGCCGCCGGTCGTCGAGGTCGGAACGCAAGCGTCGACAGAGGACGACGCCGAGGTTTGTCGAATCTACGTCGAAGACAACGGCGCCGGGTTCGACGAAAAATACCTGGACCGCATCTTCGATGTATTTCAACGCCTCCACGGCCGCGGCGTCTACGAGGGCACCGGAATGGGCCTTGCCATTAGCCGCAAAATTGTGGAGCGTCATAATGGCAGTATTACTGCAACAAGTACGCCCGGAGAGGGGACGCGTTTTGTCGTCACCCTTCCCTTCGAGCAATCCGACCACCGAGATGAGGCGGGAAATGAGCAATAGTAATTCAATCGTCATTTTAATGGCCGACGATGATCCCGAGGACGTCATGCTTGCTGAGGACGCCCTCGAGGAAGCGCGCCTGCTCAATGACTTTTATTCGGTGGCCGACGGCGAGGAGCTGATGGACTATCTCCACCGACGCGAGCCCTACGACGACCCGAAGGACTCGCCGACGCCGGGACTTATCCTCCTGGACTTGAATATGCCCCGAAAAAATGGCTTCGAGGCCCTAAAAGAGATCAAAGAAGACCCCGAGTTGCGGTCGATTCCCGTCGTCGTATTGACGACATCGCGCGCCGAAGAAGACGTGTATCGAAGTTACGATCTGGGGGTCAATAGTTTTATCTCCAAACCGGTGTCCTTCGACGGGTTGGTGGAGGCAATGAAAGTCCTGGGCCAATATTGGTTCAAGATCGTCGCCCGACCCGATGGGGAGCACCGTGAATAATAGAGCGAGTAAGCGTTCAGTGGAGTGACGAAGTCATGCACTGAGACGCCCGGAAGAGTTCGGGCTGGCAGCCCGAGATGCGGCCAGGCTGGCCGCGGGCCCCGACTAACCGAAATGCGGCCAGGCTGGCCGCGGGCCCCGGGAGCTGATCGCTTAAAATTGGTGAGTATTAATATGAGGTAGTAGGAGATGAATCGACCTACTGAAAATGAAGACGACATCGCCCGAGAGCAATCTCTGATCCGCGTACTCCTCATCGAGGACGACGAAGACGATTATTTGTTGACCCGGGAGTATTTCGACGATCTCGAGCGCTCCGAGCGCTTCGAGTTGCAGTGGGAAGCGACCTACGACGAGGGCATCGAGGCGCTGCGGGGCGGAGGCCACGACATCTGCCTTGTGGACTACCGGCTGGGAGCCCGCGACGGCGTGGAGTTGTTGCGCCAGGCGATCGATGAGGGTTGCACAACTCCGATCATCATGCTCACCGGGTCGGGAAACCGAAAAATAGACCGCCAGGCGATGCGCCACGGAGCTGCCGATTATCTGGTCAAAAAAGAGATCACCGCCACCGTGCTGGAGCGCTCGATTCGCTACTCCCTGGAGCGCCATCGCATCATGCAGGAGCAACGCGAATTGGCCGAGGAAAATAAAGCGCTATATGAACAGGCGCAGCGGGCACTAGAGATGCGCGATGAGATTCAACGCATCGTCGCCCACGATTTGCGCGGTCCCCTCAATATCATGGGATTGAGCGTTCAGTTGATGGAGCGCAAAATTGCCAACGACGCCGACGCCGAGGAATTTACAGAGCAACTCGAGACCCAGCGTCACAGCATCTCGCGGATGACACGGCTTATCCAGGATCTACTGGACGCCGCAAAAATCGAGGACGGAAGCCTGTCGCTCAACCGAAGCCCCCAGCCTCCGGCTCGCATCATCGAAGCAGCCCTATCTCAACATCGCATTCAGACCGAAGATCGCTCCATTGAGTTGAGCGCCGATGTGGCCGACGACTTGAGTCTGGCCGACGCCGATCCGCGCCGCCTGGAGCAGGTCTTTGCAAACCTCATCGGCAATGCTCTGAAATTCACGCCGGAGGGGGGCAAGATCGAACTCTCGGCACACGCCGACGGCCACGAGATATGCTTCAGCGTACGCGATACGGGGCGTGGTATTGCGGAGGACCAACTTCCCCACCTCTTCGACCGCTTCTGGCAGGCCGACGAAGGCGCCGACCATGGCGCCGGGCTGGGGCTCGCCATCTGCCGCGGTATCATCGATGCCCACGGTGGTAAAATCTGGGCGGAGAGCACCGAAGGCGAGGGGTCGACTTTTTCTTTTACGGTGCCCACCGTGACCACGCTCTGACCACTCAAAAAAAACACCGACGAGGCCTCGAGCCTGCAATTGCAGATCGACCTCGCCGGCGTTTTTGATCAATCGTTGAAAATGAGGGTTATAGCCCCGGTGCGAGGGCCCGGGGTTCTTCTAAAAACTCCTGGGCTTCCTCGAGCTCCGGTCGATCCACCTCGTCGGGATCGGCGAGCTCCAGCAATTCACCGAAATAACCGGAGGCCACATCCGGCTGCCCGGCCTCTCGAGCGGAAATCGCTGCTCCGTAATATAGATAATAGCGGTTCGGGGTCATCTCCAGGGCGTTTTCAAAATTCTCCAGCGCCGCTGTGTATTGGCCGTCGTCGTATTGCATCATTCCCAGATACTCCCGGGCCTCGATGATTCGCCCCGGCATGGTGGGATGTTTGTCGAAGGAGTCCTGAAAATCGGCGACATCCTCCATCTTGTCGATGGCCTCATCTATATCACCTCGGGCCCAGTCGAGCTGGGCTTCCACCAGGTCGCGATAGGCCTGCGAGTGAGGCGCCCAGTGGGGATCGTCTTCCTCGGCAACCATCTCGTTGAATTCCTCGACTCGCTCAAACTCCTCTTCGGCCTGCTCGACGTCATCTGAATATACGGCCCCCACGGCGCGCACGGTGTGGTGGACGACCTGAACGACGGGCCACTGCTCCAGATCGAATTCGTCGGCATGCAGCGGCTCCACCTCTGAGGCGGCCTGCCAGTCTCGTTGTTCGAGGGCAATCCGCGACGGTATCGCCACCGCCGGATAGGCCGTTCCGAGAATCAGCTCCGGATTTTCGACGCTCTCAAACCAATCGGCCGTCTCCTGAGCCTCCTCGTCGAGTCCCTGCTGTAGATAGGCGTGAGTCACGTAGTCCAGCGAGTGATAAAAATGCATCGACGTCCGGTCGTTGACCCGAAGGTCCACGGCAACCTCGGCGGCTCTGGTATCCCACTCGATGACGTCTTCCCATTCGCCGAGGCGAACGAAAATATGTGCCGGCATATGCAGGGCATGCGGAACGGCGGGGGCGATGTCGGAGTAAGCGCGCGCCACCTCTTCTGCTTGCTCGGCAAGGGGCGGAAAGTCGTAGGCGTGCAGTAGATAGTGGTGGCCCGCCGGATGGAGCGGCTCCTGCTCTAAGACATCCTCCATAAGCGCTCCCGCTCGCTGCTGCTCTTCGTAATCCTCGGTGATCGCGGGAGCGGTCGCCAATATGCCAAGGGCGTAAAATGACGCCGCTTCGATATCATCGGAATCGCGCTCGAAGGCGGCTTCATAGCCGTCGCGATATGCCTCAGCATGTTCTTGATGCTCTCCCCGTTCATAGTCTTCAAAAAAGGCGGCGACGGCATCGATAAACGCCTGCTCGCGCTCAGTGGCCTCCAATTGCTGGGCTCGCTCCACAGCCTCGCTACCGGCCTGCACGGCCTCCGGCTCCGGCGGATACCACAGCGGCGTATAATGGGTCATAGCCAGGCCCCAATAGCCCATCGCACACTCTGAATCGACCTCCACGACTTGCTCGAAGGCCTCGCGTGAGCGCTCGTACCACATGTGGTGAAGCAGCCCGAGTCCGACCTCGAAATTCGCCTGTGCCTCGGGGCTACAGGACGTTTCAAAGTCGACTTCGCCGATTTCGCCGACCTCCTGGGCGATCTCCACCGGTTCATCGAATGCCTCATCGATTGGCTCAGCGACCTCCGGATCGTCAACCACATCCGGGCGATCGCAGGCGAGACTCATGGCCAGACATGCAATCCCGACCAATGCCGAATACCGCATCGAAAATCCCTTCATTATCTGCTCCCCGTGCTCTGAGTTGTCGAATCTGGATTAAATTTAGACAATAGGGGATTTCGACCAAATGGCGGTCATTCGCATCGGGTTATCGAAGGAATGGTGGTGCGCGACGGCGTCCCGCCCGAGCGGGCGGGGCTGTGTTTGTACGCCTTCGGCGTAGAGCGAGCCGGGGCAATGGCCGCCGGCTCGCACTCAGGAGCAGGATTCGGGACGATCGGCGCGCAATTGACGGAGCTCACTGCTCGCATTCTGGGTCTGGTAGACCTCTTCTAAGAGTTCCCAACCTTCGCAATGGAGGGGGTCGAGCTCGAGGGCTCGCTCAAGAATACTGCGCGCTGCCCGGCGGGCCGGCCGACGTTTGTCGATATGGTAGGCCCCGTCGACGATCATCAGCTCGACGATCTCTTCATCGCCGGCCTTCTCCCGGGCCGACTCGAAGAGATTTTCGATCTCTGAATGATCCCAGCTATAGCGCTCCTGCCAGGCGCGGATGAGCTCCACATCGATATTGACGTATATTTCAGGTGGAAAGATATGTGCTTCGAGCCGCTCGTCGGCCCGGCTGAGGTTGGTTCGCACATCGGAAAAACGCCCCTGTCGGCGGCGCAATTCGCCGAGTGCATACCAGGCGTACCCACCCCAGACGGGGGCTGAAAGGAGATCGAGCAACAGGTCGTTGGCCTCGCTTCGGTTGCCGAGTCGCACCAGGGTATGGCCGTATAAGACGGCGGCCTCGTCATTGTCGGAGTCCAGCTCTCGTGCCTCGGCAAAATGCTCTCGGGCCGCCTCATAATCGTATCGTGCAAACTCAAGTCTACCGCTCAAGATCGCATGCTCGACCTCGTCGACTGCGTCCTCGGCAGTCTCCTCCAAACGTTGCCTGGCTTCCTCGAATTCGCGCAATCCGATGAGGATCCGAATCTCGGCAGCATTCATCGGCCAGCCGGCCTCGTCGTGGTGGGCCGAGATCTCGGAATGAAGCTCTCGGGCTTCCTCATATCGCCCCTGACGAGTGCGCAGACGGACGTAATGCAGTGCTCCCGGCCAATATGCGGAGTTGTGATCAAAGGCCGACTTGCAGCTCTCTTCGGCCTCTTCTTCCATGCCGAGGTCAATCTCAGCAGAACACAACTCATAGCGCGTAAAAATGTCGGTGGGATCGATATCGAGAGCCGCCAATAGCTCGTCACGGGCTGTGGTGATCGAGCGCCGGCGCTGACTTCGCGAAGGCGTATGCTCGGCGACGACTCGGGCGGCGAGCGCCTGGGGCCGATGAATCTGAGGACTTCCGACAAAATCGCCGTACTCCTCAAAGATCTCCTCCGCATCGCCGACATCAATGAGCATTCTCGCATACAACGCATACGCCTCGGCGCCGACACCGTTATTGGTCTGAGCAGCCAGGTCCTCGAAGGTCTGCCGGGCCGCCGAAAATTCCTCCAGATCCAGATGGGCGAGCCCACGAATCCAATTCGCGTTCGCCGGCGGATCCTCTATCTCCTCCAATACCTCTCGCGCCGTATCAGCGCGCCCTTCTAAGAGCGCCAATTCAGCCCGGCGCACCAACAGGCCGGGATGAGCGTCATCGGCGAGCTGCTCACCCATCTCGTCGAGCATTCTTTTCGCCTCGTCGAATCTCGCCCGGTCGACGAAAAAGTCCGCCGGCGCCGGGTATAATTCGTGGCGCATGGGAGCTTCCTCGATACCACGCTTAAAATACTCTTCTGCCACCTCGAACTCTCCGTCCGCTGCGGCGAACGCGCCGAGTGCATGAATTGCGCGAGCTCTTTGATACGGCCCGAAGCTCACCTCGCCGTCGTCGATCCAACGCTGTAACCGCTCCTCAAGTCCACTGCGGCGATCATCGTCGGCGCCCAGCGCCAGCGCCAGGTAGATCTGCCCCTCGGGGTGGTCGGGATGGTTGTCAGCAAATTGCTGCAACTCGTCAATGGCGTCATCGCCACGGCGTTGATAGGCCAGTCGGGCGAGCATTAATTGTCGCCACAAAGACTCATCGACACTCTCCTGCAACGCCGATTGCAATCCGTCGAGCTCGCCGGGCTCGTCCAGCTCGAGAACAACAGCCGCCGCCGCCCATTGCACGGCCGGCGAATCGCTGTAACGCTCCCAGTTTTTGTCGACGAGCTCATGAGCCTGCCGGACCTCTCCAGCGAGGAGCTTTCGATATATCTGAGCGGCCACCAGGGCAGCGTCATCGCTTCCCGAGATCACCTCGCCGTCGGCCCCATTACGAGCTCCACTCCATTCGAATCGCCACTCGATAAAAGCGGCTAACTCCGAGGCATCAGCGCCTATATTTCGGCGCTTCGCGGCGACGTTATTATTCGGAACGGCGGGAAGAAGCTCGAAAAAGACGGCATCCACAACGCTCGGCAGGATCCGCGATTCTTCTTCTGCATGTCTCAATAACTCAATGGCTTTGAGATGGTCCTCGTAACTGTCGGCGATCCGGTGTTGATAAGCCTCCTCGGCAGTGGCGGCGAGCTGTCCGTATTGAGCCATACCGAGGCCAACCCAGGCGACAACGATGATGCCGAGCACGGCGGGAATGCCGATTTTGAGGCGCGTAGTCTTGTCTGACGAAGGGGGGGTGTCCGACTTGCGCGACTCCCGCGCCGGCGACGGCTGCAATGCCGGGGTCAGCGCCACTGATCGTTCGGTTTGCGGCTGTTCTTTGACCTCCGAACTGGCCTCTTTGAGCGGCTCCGTAACCGGTTGCTCGTCCTTGTCGTCGGCGACCGGTTTTTCACTCTCCTGCGGCGTCGACTCCTCTCCGGGTAACTTGTCCCAGGTGAGACTCGACGCCTCCGACTGCGCATGACCCTGATCTTGTCCGGACTCTGCGCTGACGGTCGGCTTCGCCTCGTCAGAAGAAGGCGATGCCGACTGCTTTTCGCTCGGTAATCGATCCCAGGAGAGCCTCGAGACATCCTGTTCGTCCATCGATGCCGACGAATCATCGGCGTCCAGTCCCACCTCCGACTCCGACGCCGCGAGTTCCGCTTTCAAATCCGGGCTGGACTCCTCAATCGTTCTTTTATGGGAGGCCGGCAACGGGATATCCTCCTCTCGGAGTATCTGCGTGGGCTCGATCTCCGCGTCCGACTCGTCGTCCAAAATCGGCCGAAAGGGATCTGTATCGCCGTCGCGAGAAGCCTCCAGCGAAGCCTGAATCTTGCAGATGAGCAAATGCGAATCATAGGGCGCGGCGGGACGCTGAATATTCTGTGTCCCCTCTCTCGGACCGGTCTGCATCGCCGACCAATCGCCTTCGCCCCTGCTCCGCCGTCGCTCCTCGGCAGTCTGATCGAGGGCCTCGCGATTCAAGACCAGAGTCGTCTCCTCACTGACTGCCTGCTCCTCACTGGACTTTTCCGATGATCGCGTCGGCGAGGCCGAAAAGAACGTGGCGATGCGCTCCTCCGAGACGTCCAACTCTCGGGCACGGCCCAGCGAGCGAAATGCCTTGGAACTATTTCCGAGACCGGTATGAATGGCGGCCAGAATTAAAAACGCCTCTCCATCCTCGGGGTGCTCCGGCACATATTTGGTCATATGGCTAAGCGCACCCTTATAATCCCTTTCGCGAAGACACCGGGAGGCAAATTCGCGATGTAATACGGGAATTGACATCGTGCCCACGGCACGGCGCAGAATAGCGAACGCCGTCTCCTTTTGACCGGCCGCCTCCAGGTCTCTGATCAAATCCATCAGAGGCTCAGTGGAGTCGGGAAGCCGTTGCAGGAGCTGATCGAGCAACGCGTTGATTTGTGCCTTATTTTCCGTGGATGGCATGTAATAAACCGAATCGATCAAAACCAGCGGCGATCGGAGCGGCAATCTATCACAGTAAAATCTTTTTGCGCAAAGTGCAGAGGGGTTTTACCCGGGCGGGTGTGAGCTAGACCAGTCGGTAAATCCGGCGAGCCACTGGCCGATTTTGGGTTATGCGATGATGAGCAATCGGCCCTTACGCAAATCCGCGCCCCCCGGACTCTACAGACCGATGAAATCACCGATCTTTGGCCAGACCTCTTGCCGCGCACGCCGGCCGATCAAGAGGTCCCAATGGCCGTAATGATCGACGCAACCGTGGTCGGCACCACAGACGACGACCTCCGTATTATCGCCGATCATATCGGCGCTATGCTCGATGGCCTCCACGGCGACCTGGGCATCTCGGCTGCCGGCGATAAAGCGCAGGGGAAACGAGACCTTCGGTGCCTCATCACAGATTCGAGTCCCGGAGCAGACGCATAACCCCTCCGGCTCAAAAGTGCTCGCCAGGTGAACCAGAAGACTGGTGGGAATGCTGTGGAAACAACAGGCGTGGAGCTTTTTGACCATCCGGGGCTCCACATTCGACGGCCAGACATTAAAATTCTCAAGCATTGCCAATTTTCCGCCGCCCATGACCGGAGCCAATAGATGGACCAGGCTTCCGTAGGGAATGGCCACCAACGGCTCCAGCAGTCGCCGAAGTGGCAATAAATCGGCGAAACCGGTCTCACCGACGCCGTAGTCCAACGCGGAGGCCACAGCCACACCGCCGGCGATCGGCGCCTCGGGCCGAAGCGCCCCGTAACACATCAGTAAAATGCCGCCCATACTATGTCCCACCCAGAAAATCTCGTCGGTGGCACCGTATTTTTGAATCGCCGCCAGGATCGCCGGCAGATCCATTTCCAGATATTCGTCGAGGCACCAGTCGTAGCTGTCGACGGCGCTCCGACCATGGCCCCGGAGTTCGGGGAGCCACACATCGCAGCCCCGATCGGCGAGCCATCGAGCCAGCGATCGCTCCGGAAAATGAAAGCCCCGATGGTTGGCACCCAAGCCGTGCAGAAGCATCACCGTCGGCCCCTTGCTGCCGAGCCTGGGCGAGCGAACGCGACGCAGATGAAGCTCCACTCCGTCAGCGGCGTAAGCCTTGTAGTGAAGCGCCCTGGCGTCGGAGCCCGCCAAAGTTCGCCATGGCCTCGAGGCCTCGAGGATGCGGTGGATTCGATGAATCATTGGGTGACACCTTCTTTTCAGTTCGTCGCCGAAACAAATGCCAATACAGCACAATGCCAGCCCCTCGTAAATTCCAATAGACCGGGGGTGCGATCCCGACCAATAGCTCCACGTTTTCGAATCGTCAGGATAAAGGGCTGCCCTGGAGTGCACACCACCATGACAAGTGGGGATGCAATCTAATCGAATTCGCGGCACACTCTTATTCGATTTCCGACATAGACCGGTCCCATACCCGAATCCGAACCTATCGAATCCAGGGCAACAACTATCGCCGATCTGGAGTTGTAGATGACAACCGACACAGCAGTCGCTCCCGACCCGGAGTTGATCTCGAAGTGGGAGACCATCGTCTCCCAGGACGAGACCATCGACACCGGCGACGTGAGCAAAACGATCATGCATCGGCGTCCCTTTGAGACCTTTCGACGCCAGACGATGATCGGCAATCTCCCCCGTATCGACTCCGACCGCGAGCTATCGGAATTTAAGATCACGGATACCCTGGGCCAGGGCGGGATGGGACTGGTTCGACTGGCCCGGCAGACGTCGTTGTGGCGCGACGTGGCTATCAAGACCATCATCGACGAGCAAGTCGACGCGGAGTCCACTCACGACTTGCTCCGTGAATCCTGGATCACGGGCATGTTGGAGCATCCCAATATCGTCCCTATCCATGCGCTGGGCGTCGACGAGAATGACGCCCCCATGCTGGTGATGAAACGGGTCGAGGGGATCAGTTGGCAACAGGCATTATCGGGCCAAAAAGAGATCCCGGAGCCCTTTCAGGGCGGCCGAGATCGTTTGGAAAACCATATCCAAATTTTGATTCAGGTCTGCAACGCCGTTCAATTCGCTCACAGCAAAGGCATCATCCATTGTGATCTGAAGCCCGAAAATATCATGCTCGGTGAATTCGGGGAGGTCTACCTTCTGGACTGGGGCATTGCCGTCAGTATCGAAGACGACGAATCCGGACGACTTCCGCTGGCTTCGGATGTGACCGAGCTCTGTGGCACGCCGGCTTTTGTACCGCCCGAGCTGGCCGCCGGTGAGGGACAACTGATCGACGAACGGACCGATGTCTATTTGCTGGGTGCCCTGCTGCACAAAATCGTCACCGGCGAGCCCCGGCATCTGGGATTGACCGTCATGGCCACGCTGGTCAACGCATTTCAATCGCAGCCGGTGGACTATGACGACTCGGTCCCCGACGAATTGGGGGCTATCTGCAACCGGGCGACCCATGCTGATATTAATGAGCGCTACCCGGATGTGGAGGCATTTCGGCGAGCGCTGCTGGACTTTTTGCAACACCGCGACAGCCAGCGCCTCTCCGACGAGGCACGGGCCCGCCTTGAGACACTGCGTGACCGCGTCGAAGACGACGATCCGGCCTCCGGCGCCGACGACCTCGGCGCAGACGACACCACGGCTGAAATCTACCGACTCTTCGCCGAATGCCGTTTCGGCTTCGAGCAGGCGCTTACGATCTGGGAGAAAAACAAAGAGGCTGTACAGGGATTGCGCCAGGCCCTGGCATTGATGATCGACTTTGAATTACGCCACCGAGATGCCAAGGCGGCGGCTCTGCTCATCGACGAGCTGCCCGAACGGCGGCCCGAATTCGAAGCGCGACTGGCTGTGCTCCGCGAGGAGTTGGCAGAAGAAGCCAAAGAGATGCAGCGGCACAAACAGATCAGCGAGGACGTCGATATCACCCTCGCCAGCCGCCAGCGAAGCATTATGTGTGTCTTTCTCGGATTCTTATTTGGCGGCACCCCCTTTATTAATCACTGGTTGATCGAGCAGGGCTGGGCGACGCTGACCTTTCAGGATTATTTCACCCAATTTGCGGCGATCTCCATCGGCGCCATCATAGTGGTGACCCTGATGCGAAAGCGGCTCTTTCAGAACGCCATCAACACCCGGATCATCATCTCTATCTTCATCATCCTGGGCGGTTGCCTGATCATGCGGGTGCTGGGCTTTTTTCTGGGCCTCGACCCCGCCGGCTGTATCGCCCTGGAAAACGGCCTGTTGAGCTTCGGACTGGCCATGATGGCCGCCTCCGTCGATCACCGCCTGTGGCCAGCGAGTCTGGCGTTTTTAGCCGGCGCCATTGGAGGTTCGATTTATCCGGAGTCGATCTTGCATTTCGACGGGGCGAGCAATGCCGCCGCCCTGTGGATCATTGCCTGGGTATGGCGCGAGCCCAACGACTGACAGGTTCTACGAATCGCACCGTTCTGCCGAGAATTCTGCGCTGATCCGCGGTTCTTCGTCCTCTTCACCGTGATGAACGACGGCTCCCACGATCTCGTCGTCGCTAATCTCCTGGAGGTCGAAGCGCAGATCTTGATCGCTGTCGACACCGGTATTGCCGACATTGATGAATTCGATGGGATGCTCACCGACTTCGAGTTCGAAGTCTTCGGCCGCGCTAAGGCTGAGTGATTCTTCGCCCTCCTCATAATCACCCCGTTGCCGCATATTCGGATCGCCGCAAATAAATTCGACCTGAGTGGGAACGATAAGGACCCGAAACCCGGTCACATCATCGCCGTCGTGATCGACGAAGGCCATGGCGTGCCCCTCTTGCTCGACCAGATCCTCATCGGGCCGAAAGGGTCGATAGCTAAACGAGGAATCGGCTTCGGGGAGCTCCGCTTCGGCTTCTTCTTCGACCTCGTCCACCTCTTCTTCCTCAACTTCTGCGACGACCTCCGCCTCGTCGGCTTCCTCTTCAGCGTCCTCCTCATCATCGCAGGCGACGAGGCTCAGGGAGCCAAGAACGAATATCAAAACGAGGGTGCCGGACAGAGTTTTAAGACGCATCATCTGGATTTCTCCGAAGTAGAAAAAAGTGAGTATATCTGCGCGGCTCCCGTGCCGTAAACCCGAAGACAATCACCTCTGCGCACTTTCCGGCGCTCGACCTGAGGCCGCTATCCTGTCAGACTATCCCAAAACGAACTGACAAGCTCATGGACCTACCGATGAACGCCACGGTTACAACGCGACCGGGCCTCGCAGTGAGCCTGCTGTGCCTGCTCTTGATGAGCAGTGGGTGCGACTCCTCGACGCCCGCCGACGAGAGCATGGAAGCGGCCGTGACCGCACCGGAGCCGGAATCCGACACCAGCCCGGTCAAACCGCCCTTTGATCCGGCTAATTTTCAGCCCGACGGCGATGATGTAGGTAAGTGGGATTGGCCGTCGATGCCGGAGTTTGAAGAAAATTGGGATCGAGCCCTGGAGTCGCTGGTCGTACCGGGCCTCGTCACCGGTGATATCCACTACGAGCCACATGATACGCATCGTCCGGCGAGCGGGCGGAACGGATGCGGTTTTCCAAACGAGACCGTCGAGATATCTGATATACTCCTGGAGTTTGAGAGCGACGGCGACAAAACCCATTTTCGCTCTCTCGTCGAAATCGAGGAGGCCCAGAATAACTCCATCGACGAGTCGATGGAGGCCGTCAATCCTCTCGACGAAGATCTGAGCACAGCACGCTATGAGTCCGATTGTGGCGAATTGACCATAAAGCCGGATTACGTCGCCCTGCCCGGTTCGCCGAATGAACGCGAACTTGTGGCCTATGTCTACGCTGAGACCCTGTTGGGTTTTGACGACGATATCTACGACGAATACGAAACGCCCGAAGAGGTATTGAAGTGCCACCGACAATCCGGGGCTCATCGCGGAGCGGCATCCTGGCGCAATTTAGCCGACCGAGACGACAACTGCTACCAGATGATCTACGACGACGCCGACAGTGAAAAGGTCATCGACGGCCGCGATATCGACGAGCGACGACGCGCCGAGGAAGAGCGCATCGAGCGTTTATTCGCGCTCAATATTCCCGGCGACAACCGGATCTGGGGCACCGCATTGAGGAGGGCTCAACAGTGGAATGACCCCGAATTGGAGTACCGGATCTCCCGTCGCTATCGACCGGGAAACGACTGCGGCGCCGACACGACGGCACAGCGGGCCACTGTCGCCTATGAAAATCTCTGCGCCCGCCTCGAAAAAACAGGGTGTTTTCTCAACTTGCGCGACAAAAGCTTTTATATCTCGCCGGAAGTCAGAGAAATACGAGATTATAAGACCCTCAAAGAGGCTCAGACACCGGTCGACGCAGAGCTTTTCTGGCGCGGTCGTTCACTTCGATTCACCGGAGGCGATCAGCTCCGCCCGTCCATACTCGCCAGGATAGCCGCTGATTCCGAACCCTGGCTTTTAGATCTACTGGTTGAGATGTCTCAGGACACCGAACTCGACGACTCCAGCCGTCTGCACGCGGCCACGGCGCTCCACGCCGCTGAATCATCGGAATCACTCAACGATCTTGAGCTGTCGCCGGCAGCCCAGATCTGGTGGACTGACCAAGTGCGATAAGGGCAGCAAGCTCGACGCTGTGATTTGCCCCAGACAAAAGTTCAATGATTCATCATTGCCCGGCCTGCTCCAACATCTCGCAGGCCCACTGCTCACCATCGTCGCAATGCGGGCCGAGTATGGGCTCCGCATCTTCTAGTCGCCCGGTAGTGGCGTAGATTTCGCCCAATTTCCAGGTCGCGTCATCCCGTCTGTCGCCGTCTTCGAAAATCTCCAGATATAATTCAAAGAGCCGGCCGGCGAATTCAAAGCGATCTTCGAGTCCTTCCGATCTGGCGAGGCGCAATTCCACCAGCGCCGCATCCCATAACTCTTCGGCCGTCGCCGCCCGCGGAATATGCTCTTCGCCGAAAGCCTCCGCCTCGACCAGCGCCTCAATGCTGGCCAGCACCTCCTCCTGTGCCTCGGCGCGATCTTCCAGGACCCGCGAGAACTTCAAAAGCTCCACCTCATATTGGAGGGCATCCACCGGTGCCAGCTCCAGTTGCAACAACCGTTGAAAGACCGCCACGGCCTCCTTATATGCCTCGTCGGCGTCGCGATACTCCCGTGAGCCGGCTTCAGAATATGCCCAGGCCAGCTCGTGGAGCCGATTCTGCAAAGTCTCGGTTTCCTCGACGAGCTCCTCGATATTGGCCATTGCGTCATCGCTGGAGCGAGACGCAGCCAAACTGAAGATAAAATCCTCCCAGCCGCCGCGCCAGATGCTGCGCGCCCAGTCCTCGTCGATCCCCGCCGCACCGCTCAGGGCCTCTCGAAGATAGCCGACGGCCCGGTCGTATTGCTGCAGCGAATAATGGACCCGAGACAGCGCGTATACGGCGGGGACGCGAATCGTTCTATCTCGCGACGCCGCGGCGTATTCCAGATGAGATTTGGCGTCCTCCCATTTCTGGCGATGGAAATAATTCTCCCCCAGTGCAATATGAGCGCGAAGAACCTGCTCGCTGTCGGCGAATTCATCAGCCAGCCGCTGCCAATAGGGAAGTGCCTGCTCTGGCCGATGAAAGCGCTCCATCACCTGAGCGCGCTGAAATAGGACATCTTCCGTGCCCGCATAGCCGGGATGAGCGTTCAGAATCTCACCGTAAATCGCGGTATAAGAATCGCGATGAAAATCACGGCGCTCCTCCGCTTCGCGCAGATCGCGCCGACAATCGGCGTCGCATTCCTCCCATCCTTCCAGCACCTCTACTTCCTCTGCATAGCGCCCGGCGATCTCCCGGTGCTGCTCGGCAAGTTCATGCAGAAGTGCAGCCCGGTCTTCGTCCTCTTCATCGAGCTTATCGACCTTTGAGGCCAATTCGGCAATGGACTCCTCAGTCACCTGGTCGGGCTCAACTTCAACCGGCTCCGGGTCCGGCTGTATCGCTGGCTCCGAAGAGCTGCAAGCGACGGCAAATAATACGAGCAAGCAGATTAAGTAAAATCGGAACATTGGCTTAAATCCCACTAAGAACAACTCTCTAAAGGTCACCAAACCACGTCATCGGAGACTACAGATTGCTCCTCGACAGCCTCGAAGTCGAGCACCGTTTGCTGGATATCGACATTCTGAAATGCCACGGCAGTATCGACCACCAGATTTATCAAGCGACGAAATTCACCGGGATCGGTGATTCGAATCTCTTTATCGACGCGAATCCGCCCATCGGAGATGGTGAGCAGATCGAAGGCAGAATCCAGACGAATGAGGGTGTCTGTGATCTTCGGATCGCGCAGCCCGGCCAGTTGCTCGTCGCCGAGCACACCGTCGACGCGAAATCTGCTATCGAATGCCTGGTGTCCAACCCGATTGCTCGACCGCGCTTCCGAAGGCGACTCCGATGAGCACTTCGAGATCGTAAGTCCGCTCGCCCAATCAGCGCCTATATCGGCGCGAATGACCACAAAATAATCGGTCACCGTATGGCGTCCCCTTCGTCTTTTTTCAATCCGCCCGCGAGCGCTTATCTCGACACCGCGAACCTCTCCCTTTAACCGCTGAGTGTCGTAGCCCCACTTGTGCTGATGATTCAGTCGCAACTCCTCGGCGACCTCTTTCCATGCCCCGCGACTATTGACCTTGGCCCAAATCTCCAAGATCACGATGACGATACAGCCAATGAAGGTGATCACCATCAAGACAAATTTAAGCGTCTCCATAGCCGGCGCTCTGCTCGAGGATCCTGAGCCACATATATCACACAGAATCCAGCGCGTGCATCGACCCCGTGGGGGGAAATGGTCCGCCGTCAGGCGTACTAGCTCATAGTGGACCGCCCTCGTCGGTCTCGCGATCGGGATCGGGATCGGGTAAGGGAGGGCTCTCTCAACCGCGGCCCGCCAATTCAACCCGCGAGCCGCGCAAGCCGAGCGATTACAGATCGAGCGCCCGGGCCAAAAAGCTCGCCATCTGAGCACGGGTGACGGCCTGGTCTCCGCAGTAGTTGCCGTTTCCACAGCCGTGGGTGATGCCGGCAGCCTTGAGGCGATTGGCGTGGTCTTCGTAAAACGCCCCATTCGTATCATTGAAGTAATTCTGGTTGGCATCGGGGAGGTCTAAGGCTCGGTCCAAAAACGCCGCCATCTGACCGCGCGTGACGTCGTCCTCGCCGCAATATTCGGTGTCGCTGCATCCGTGGGTGATGCCCGACGCTTTCAGCCGATTTGCGTGAACTTCATAAAACCGCCCCTGCGTATCCGTAAAATAGTTCTGGCTGGTATCGGGAAGCCCGAGTGCCCGGTCCAAAAACGCCGCCATCTGACCGCGCGTGACATGGTCATCGGGGCAGTAGCGTGGGCGGTCGCCACCGCTGCATCCGTGGGTGATCCCCGCCTCGTAGATCTTCTGGATATTCGCCTCGTGGGTATTGAATAGATCGTCGACGAAGGGCGCGTAGGTATTTTCCAGACCGCTGATGGCGGCTTTCATAAAGACCACGGTTACCCAGATCGTCGATCCGCTCGTGGTGACGCCGATTCCGACATGACTGTAGTCGCCGAGGATATTGTCTCGGTGGCCTGGCGAGTTCATAAAGGCGTCGTGAATCGACTGCACCGCCGGGCCGCGCCCGACATTTTCACCAATTCGCGTCCAATTCGACGAGCTGGTCACCGACGCCAACTCGGGATTGTGGTGCAGGTCGTTCTGGCTGGCCATCGTCTCAGAGTGGCTACGAGCGTCGTTTTCCAGATCCCAGAACGTCTTCAGGCTGCCCAGACCGTGGCTATTTCGCTCCGCGTTGAGCAGCGACAAAAACTCCGCCTCTTCGCTGGCGTGAGACTGCGACATCAGCGCTTCTGCCGGAAATTCCGGTGATTCCGGATCGACGATATCCGCCGCTTCGGGCTCCCCGGAATCATCGGAATCCAAGCTTACGGCTTCGTCGATCGTCGCCGAATCATCGTCGGCCGGGACGACGACATCGCCCTCCTCCCCATCACTATCCTCTTGCTCGACGACACCCTCATCGCTGCCGCTATCGTCGACCTCGCTTTCTTCCGTCTCGCTCTCCGCGGCCGGTGCGCCGTCATCGCCATCGCCGCTGAGCGAGTCCTGGTCGAGAAATCCGCCACATCCAGCCATCAGGCCAAAGGCGATTGCTATCATCCATATCTGAGTTCCACGTCGCATCGATTTTCTCCCGGTTCAGGCATCATCAAGAGGATTTCGACGCTAACCATAAAAACCGGGTGTGCTTAATTCGACTTAAAGCGACTTAAAGCAAGTTAACTGAGTGTCGAGGGCGAACGAAAAACCAGGTGGTTAATCACGGCACGAATCCTCTCCACCACCGGGCTGACAATTGTGCATAAGTCGCCGGAATAATCAGGGACCTTTATCTGATAGGTGGGCTGCTTTCCACGAATAGCGGGGTGGTTGTTCACGGCACGAATCCTTTCTCCCGCTGGGGGAAATGTCGAGCGCAGCGAGACAATGGGGGAGTTTCGGAGCAACCACGATGAACAATAGGG
>SKQC01000473.1 GCA_007119175.1 Myxococcales bacterium
AGACCCCATTGTTCGACGGCGTAGTCGCGAAAGGCGATCATCTCCGGCATTTTATAGGAGGTGTCGACGTGGACGATCGGAAACGGGACATGGCCGAAAAAGGCCTTTCGGGCCAGCCACAACAAGACGCTGGAATCCTTTCCGATGCTCCACAACATGGCCGGGTTGTCGAATTTTCGAAACGCCTCTCGCAGAATATAAATGCTCTGGCTTTCGATGGCGTCGAGATGTCCATAATCGGGCATCGCGTCGCGCGGCGAGTAGCGATGCGGCTCGAGGTAGGCGAACTCCGCCTCCTCGCGGGCTTCTGGAACGTCGAATTGGGCTTTTAATGCTGTAGCGCTACTCATTGTGCTGCTCCCGTATCATCCGTATGTAACCCGCATTCTTTGGACTCCGGTGCTTCCCACCACCAGCGTCCAGCTCGGGCGTCTTCGCCCGCTTCGACCGGTCGGGTACACGGTGCGCACCCGATCGAGGGAAAGCCCCGGTCGTGAAGTTCGTTGTAGGGGACGTCGAATTCGTCGATATGCTGGCGAATATCGTCTTCGCTCCAATCCGCCAGGGGATTGAGTTTGAGAATATCTCCGTGGCCGCGATCGAGTTCAATTTTCGGGGTGTTCTTCCGGGTGACGTTCTGGTCGCGGCGAAGACCGGTCACCCAGGCTTCTCGATCGGAGAGGGCGCGGCCCAGCGGTTCGATTTTTCGCACATAACAGCACTCCAGGCGGTTTTCCCTGGAGCGATAAAAGCTATTGGGACCTTTTTGTTGGACCATCTCTTCGACGCGTTCGCGATCCGGAAAATAGACCTCAATCTCTCGGTCGTACCGCTCGCGGATCCGCCCCATCACGTCGTAGGTCTCCTGATGAAGCCGGCCCGTATCAAGGGAGAAGATGTCGATCTCCAGCTCGTGCCGGGCCACCAGATCGATGAGCACGACGTCCTCTAAGCCGAAGCTGGAGGCGATGACCACATCGCCCGAAAACTCTTCACTGGCCCAGTCCAACAGCTCAAATGCCGAGGCGTCCTCGAAGCGTTCGTTCAACGCCTTCAGATCTGCTGTTGACCAGGTCCCACTGAAATTTAGCGCCGCAGTACTCATCGTTTTGCCCGCCGAAAGAGGGGATTTTTCTCGTGGACGTCGGGCTGATATTTCACGGAGTATTTGTCGAAGGCATCCAGGGCGTCTTGCAGGTCGAAAAACTCCGCCGGTTCGTAGGCATCGAATCCACAGCGGTGCATAAATGTAAGCTGGTCGTGGTGGACGTCGCCGACGGCGCGAATCTCGCCATCGAATTCGTGACGTTCGCGCAAAAGCCTTGCCTTCGAGTAGGAACGGCCGTCTCGAAAATAGGGAAAATCGAGGGCGATAAGCGCCAGATGCTCCAGATCGTCGAGGAGTTCATCCAATAACTCGTCGGCTCTCAACAAAACGCCGGCATCGTCGTCGCGTTCGACGAGCTCATCGCGGCGTGCTTTCCATACCGCCAGCGAGACCAGAAGAGGGCCTGGTTTCAACTCCACATCCTCCGGGTCTGTCTCCTCATCGGGGAGAACCCGAGTCCAGCGGTCATCGACGATTTTCTGGTCTTTAATTATCTGCATAAACGCGCTCCTTAAATGGTTCTTGCCCGACTCGGCGCAGGGTCTTCAAAAAAGGTTCGTCGCTGTCGCGACGCTTTTCGAGATAGACTTCGACGAGCTTTTCGACGGCATCGGACACATCCTCTTTTGCGATCGCCGGACCCAGCCATTGACCAAGCGAGGCGTCGTTTTCCGCCGATCCGCCGAGCATTATTTGGTACCAGTCTTCGCCCCGTTTATCGATGCCTAGGATGCCGATATGACCGACGTGGTGGTGGCCGCAGGCGTTGATGCAGCCCGACATTTTGATCTTCAACTCGCCCAGATCATAGAGGTAGTCGAGCTCGTCGAATTTGGCGTTTAGCTGTCGGGCGATGGGAATGGAAGCCGCGTTGGCCAGCGCGCAATAATCAAAGCCCGGGCAGCAGATCATATCCGTGAGTTTACCGATATTGGCGGTGGCCAAATCGAGTTCATCGAGCTTTTGCCACAGCTCATAGAGATCGCCGACTTCGACATCGGCAAAGACCAGATTCTGCTCGTGGGTCACCCGCAGCTCATCGAGGCTATATTGCTCGGCAAGGTCGGCGATGGCGTCCATCTGATCAGCTGTGGCATCGCCGGGTGGGACGTCCGGGGTCTTTAGCGACAGGTAGACCGCTCGGTAGCCATCGACGCGGTGATCGTCGGTGTTGTGCTCGTACCACAATTTAAATTGCGGATCGGAAGCGAGCTTATCGTCGATGGAGGCCCGGCCGTCGGCGGCGTCCCGATTGTACTCCGGCGACGCGAAGTGGCCTTTGACCCGCTCGATTTCCTCGTCGGTCAGGGTCAATGTACCGTTTTTGATGCGGGCCCATTCCTCTTCGACACGGCGGCGAAATTCGTCGACACCCAGGGTTTTGACCAAAATTTTGATGCGGGCTTTGTATTTATTGTCCCGGTCGCCAAATTGGTTGTACACCCGCAAAATCGCCTCCGTATACGACAGGAGGTGTTTTTTGGGCAGAAAGTCGCGGATCGTTTTACCCAGTACCGGGGTGCGGCCCAGGCCGCCACCGACGATGACCGAAAAACCGACTTCGCCGTCTTCTTTTTCGACGATGCGAAAGCCGATATCGTGGACGATGACCGCCGCGCGCTCTTGTTTGGCCCCCGTAAAGGCGATCTTGAATTTGCGCGGCAGATAGGTGAATTCGGGGTGAAACGTCGACCACTGGCGCATGATCTCGCAATACGGTCGCGGATCTTCGATCTCGTCTGGAGCCACACCGGCGAGGTGGTCGGTGGTGACGTTGCGCACGCAGTTGCCGCTGGTCTGAATGGCGTGCATCTCGACGTCGGCCAGATCGTCCAGGATATTGGGGACGTCTTTTAATTCCGGCCAGTTGTACTGAATATTCTGGCGGGTCGTAAAATGGCCGTATCCCCGGTCGTAGTCGCGGGCGATATGGGCCAGGCAGCGCATCTGATCAGAGGATAAAAGCCCGTAGGGGACGGCGACGCGCAGCATATAGGCGTGGCGCTGTTTGTAGAGCCCGTTCATCAGCCGAAGGGGCACGAATTGCTCCTCCGTCAGCTTCCCGGCCACTCTCCGGCGGACCTGATCTTTGAATTGCGCGGCGCGCTCCCGCACGATCTGCTCGTCGTATTCGTCGTAGGCGTACATCTATTCTCTCCGTGAAATTACATCGGTTCCGACAGGCTCCAGAGATTGCTCGGCGATGATGGCAATTGACCGGCGGCGATTTGCTCGCGCAATGCCACCACGTCACCCACCACCAGAGAGGCTGGAGGCCGAAGATCGGCGCTTCGTACTCTGTGGACGATGGTGTCGAGATCGCCCTGAATGACCTGCTGATCGGATGTGGTTCCGGCGCGAATCATGGCCGCCGGTGTCGCCGCGTCGAGCCCTGCATCGCGCAGGGTGTCGACGATGAGCTCCAGTCGTCCGACGCCCATCAAAAACACCAATGTGCCGCCGGCCCTGGCGAGTTGGCCCCAGCGGGCTGCCAATTCGTCGCGGTCGATGGTCCCGCTCATTCCCGTGATGACCGAAAAATGGGTGGTCACACCGCGGTGGGTGACCGGGATGCCGGCCGCCGCTGGAGCGCCGACGCTGCTCGAGATGCCGGGAACGATTTCGAATTCGATCCCCCGCTGGTGCAGATAAATCGCCTCTTCGCCGCCGCGGCCGAAGACGAAGGGATCGCCGCCTTTGAGTCGAACTACGAAGGCTCCCTGGGCGGCTTCTTTTGCCAGCAGCCCGTTGATCACGTCCTGGGAGGTTCGTTTTTTGCCGGGAATTTTGCCGACATCGATAAGCCGAGCCTCTCGGGGACAGAGATCGAGGAGTCGCTTGTCGACGAGGTTATCGAAGAGGACCACGTCGGCGCTGCGCAACATGCGGTGGGCCTTGACGGTGATCAGCTCCGGGTCTCCCGGGCCGCCGCCGACGATGGCCACCTTTCCGGTGGTGGCAGAACTTTTCTGGTCGTCGTCTCGGTTCATATCTCGGTCTCATTGCGGTGTCCGAATCTGCAACATGACTAATTTTCAGAACTAATCCCTAGTTTGTCAATAGGAATTCATTGATTCGGCGCCCAAGATGGTCTACATTGGCCGTCGTTGTTGAGGTTTCTCCGGATCTCGATTTGTTCAAAATCGACTCGATCCGGTGTGTTTTCGAAAAACGAGGAGCTTAAAATGGGCAGAAAGCGCCAGCCCGCAAAAATCGAGACGGACGATGGCTCGGTGATTTACACCGATCTTGAGATCGCCGTTGAGGAGGCAGACCAGGTCCGGCATCTGCGGCTGCGCACACAGACCCGCGACGGACTCCCCGCCGCCATTTCGGCATTGAAAAATCTGGAGCACCTCGACGTATCCAAAAACTCCTTTGCAGCTTTTCCCGGCGCTCAACCCGACGAGCCCGACGCGACATTGCGTATTCTGGCCGCGGCCCGCTCCTGTATCAGTGACGTCACCGAAGAATTGGGTCGATTCACCGGGCTAGAGCGCCTCGATCTGTCGTGGAATGAATTTTCCACGCTACCTGCCGAGATCGGCGAGCTCGGCAGGCTAAAGACGCTGCGGATCGAAAAGACGCCCCTTCAAAACCTGCCCCGTGAAATCGGTGATATTGCGGAGCTGAAATTTCTGGAGCTCGACGGCTGTCAACTGCGCGAGCTGCCCGATTCGATCGGCAGTCTCAGCAGGCTTCGGCGCCTCGATCTCACCGGAAATAACCTCATTAAGCTGCCGGAGTCGATGGGCGGGGCAAGCCGGCTTCGCGTATTGTTGCTGGGTGGAAATGAGCTGCGGTCGCTGCCGGTGTCGCTGGGTGCGTTGAGCCAGTTGGTCGAACTCGACCTCGGCAATAATTCACTCGCCGAACTTCCCGACGATATAAGCGGATGGTCGCGATTGCAGCGTCTGAGCCTTGCCGGCAATACCGAGCTCGACGTCGGCGAGGTACTTGCTGCGATCACAGCGCTTCCGGAGCTCAAACGCCTCGAGATGTCGCACCTGTCGCTTACCCGGGAACACAAACTTCCCACTGGGCTACGAGAGCTGATCTGGCGCCATGGCGCCGGCGAGAGATTGCCGGAGCAACTATTTGATTTAAGCGAGCTGGAAACGATCGATCTGGCCTTTGGCGCCATCGAAGAGTTGTCAGCCCAGCTCGGAGCACTCCACGAGCTGCGCCGCCTCGACCTGACGGCCAATGCCATCAGGGAGCTCCCCAAGCAGGTTGGAGAGCTGTCGAAGCTCGAGACGCTTCGGATAGGCTCGAATCAATTGAGCGCGCTGCCGGCATCGATGGGAAAACTTCAACATCTGCGCCGGCTTGACGCCAGCTTCAATAAGCTCCGGGGTCTTCCCGCGGCGCTTGGAAATAGCTCATCATTGCGGGAGTTGAATCTGGAGAATAACGCGATCGCAGAGCTCGACGAGATTCTTCCCGCGCTGGAAAAATTGCCAGAATTAAAGCGGGTAAAGATGGTTGGAAACCCGATCACTCTCGATGCCGATGCCTGTCGAAAATTGCGCCAGCTACATCCGGAGTGTCGATGGGAATTGGAGCCGGGAAAGGCGCTTCACCGCATCTTTCACGAAGCCAGGCGCCAACTGGCGGTCGGAGAATCCGACGAGGCGCGCCAAAAACTGGAGTCCATCGCCGAGTTTGATCCCGATGATTTCAGCGACGAGCCCATGGAATTTGCCACCCACCGGGCGCGCTCCGATGCCCGGACGATGCTCGATAAGTTGCAAGGGGGGCGAATATGAGACCATCCGATGCGGTTCAGTCGGTCGACAGAAGATCGATATTCGGCAATTCAATGCCGGCGTCTTCGGCGATCGCTTCGAGCCAGGATTTAACGTCGGCGTCGTCGCCCATTGGCTTTTCGGGAAGACCGTCGGCGAAGGCTCTCCAGAATCGAGCCCGTTGTTCCGGCTTGCTTTTATCTTTTAGCGGGCGGCGCAGCCGGGCGGCGATCTCCGTGCCGCGAGCCCAGCCCGGAGAGAGAGTCTGCTCCAGGTGGCGTCTAAGGGCAGCCGATACGGCCGGGCCGGCGCCGTCGGTATCGATGGCCAGTCGCAGGGGGCCGAATTCGGCGAGGGCGGGAATGGCGAAATCGCCATCGCTGTGGCCATCGGCGACATTGACCGGAATCGAGGCCCGTTTTGCCGTGTTGGCGACTCGACGGTTGACCGCTGTATCGTCCGTGGTAGCTAACACGAGAGAGGCCCCGTCGAGATCGCCGGCTCGATATCCTCGCTGCTGCCACTGTACCTGGCCCAATTTTGCGAGCTCTCGAAGGTCGTCTGTGACTGACGGGGCGACGATAGTGACCCGGGCGCCCGCAGCTAAGAGCCGCGCGACGCGGCGTGTGGACACTCGCCCACCACCGACGACGACCACCAATTTATTTTCGACTTCAAATGTGATCGGATAACTCACGACATTGCTCGACGACGCATCAGGAGAAACCATGATCGAGACCTACTGCGGACAGACTACCCTGCAAATCCTACGCGGTCACCTGCCGGAACGCCAAGTTGACGCCGTGGTGCGTGAGACCGACGCCGAACTCGAAGAGGAGTTTGCTCCCGGCGATCTCGTAGACGCCGGCGGCCCGGCACTTAGAGAGGCCGTCGCCGATGCCCGCCAAAAATTGGGCGAGTCCGGCCTCGGCGAATCTACGGCTCTGGTCACCGAGGCCGGAGATCTGCAGGCAAAGGCCGTCATTCACACCACCTTGCCGCCCTGGAAAGATCGCTTCCACGGAGAGAAGATCGCCCTGGAAAAGGCGTATGAAAACGCGCTCGTGGCGGCCATCGATCGCGAATTTAAGACGATCGCCTTTCCCGCCCTCGCGATCGGTGAGCGTGGCTTTCCGGGGTATGAAGCGGTGGCAATTGCCCTCAACACAGTCGAACGCGTGGTTACCCTCAAGGATCGACGCACCGATTACCGGGGTGCCATCGATCGCGTTGAACTCGTGGTTGCCACAAAACAAGATTTCCAGTTGTATCAGGAGGTCTACGAGGCGTACGCTCACCGCTGGGGCGACCAGAATGTGGGTACATGAGAGAGCTTGGTCTTGATGGCCCGATGAAGTGTTATCACCAACAGAGAGCGAAGTATGACGTTTATCATCACCGAAGATTGCTGCGGAACCTGTGACACCTCCTGCGTCGACGTCTGTCCCGTCGACTGCATCCACGGCCCGATGCCGGTGGAGGAGATTCGCGATATTCAGGCCTCCGGAGATACCTCCAGTATCGACCATATCCAGCTTTATATCGATCCCTTCGTCTGCATCGACTGCGGGGCCTGTGTGCCCGAATGTCCGGTGGAGGCGATCTTCGATGAATTCGACCTTCCCGAAGAGCATAACCATTGTCTTGAGACCAATGCCGAGTTCTTCGAGTGAGCGGTGATGGTGCGACAGAAGACGATCTGTCGGTGCTGATCGTCAGTCACGGCTCAAGCCTCGATCCCGACAGCTATGAGCCGGTCTACGACTGCGCACGCCGATTGCGTAAGAAATGCCGATTCGGCGAGGTGGTGGTCGGTTTTCACAAGCAGTCCCCGGGACTGCGCGAGGCCTGGCGAAGTTTAGAGAGCCGGCGCGTCGCCGTGATCCCTTTTCTGGCCAGCGCCGGATTTTTCGCCTCGCGATTCATTCCGAAACAATTGGGGTTTGAAGCCGCTCACTACGACGAGGTCGTCGATCTCGGCGACCGTCAGATAGTTTATACCGCACCGGTGGGGGTAGACCGACAGGTGTGGAGCCTCGTCGACGAGGTGGCTATCAACGCCATCGACACGATATTGCCCCCAGATCTGACGCCGGATCAGGTCACGGTGCTCGTCGTCGGCCACGGCACACCGCGCCACCGGGCCTCGGGCCAGTCAGTGCGAGATTGCGTGGCCTATCTTCGAGAACAAAAAGCTCGTTTTGGTCATGTTCTGGAGGCATTTGTCGACGAAGAGCCCTTTTTGGACTCCGTCTTGGAGCGCGCGCCGGCCGGCGATATCGTCGTCGTTCCCTATTTCGTGGCCAACGGACCACACGTCACCGAAGATATCCCGCAGGGATTGGGCATCGCCGGCGACCCCTCAGATCATCCCCACCGCGTCGGTGAGCACCGATTCTGGTTCGTCGATGCCATCGGGCTCCGCGCCGAGCTTTGCGAGATCGTCGCTGCCCGGGCGCGGGCCGCCGCCGATAAATTGGGAGTCTCATTCGGAGAGGATAAAGATTTCGAAATAAGGAGCTGACATGGAATCGACTCGACGGGTACGACTTGAGATCTACGGAAAAGTTCAGGGCGTCTTCTACCGCGCCTCGACTCGGGATAAGGCGCGCCAGTTGGGCGTCGCCGGCTGGGTTAGAAATCGTCCCAACGGCTCCGTCGAAGCCCTTGCCGAGGGCTCTGAAGAGGCAGTGGAGAAACTCGTCAAATGGTGCCACGACGGGCCACAACATGCCCGGGTCGATCGCGTCGAGGTCACCGACGAGCCCGATGCCGACCAGGCGATCACCGGCTTTGAGGTTCGGCGCTGAGCGGGGCGTGGTCGGTCCCTGTCGGTACTCAGGCGAATAAATAGTGGTGTCGATGGCATCTGTGCCATCGCCGCGCCGCAAGGCGCGTGTGGTGAATGGCTGCGATGGTATCGCTACCATCGAGACCAGGGAAAAAGGAGGTGTGCGATCGGCCTATTTCGCCAATCAGGCCCAAAAGAACTGGAACCGATGGCATCGCTACCATCGAGACCAGGGAAAACCAAAAGTGACCGATCAAGGTGGAGCCCCCCCCCCAGGATCCGGGGTTTATTCCGGCAGATTGAGAGTTAGAAAAATTGCCCACATGCCGCATTCGACAAACCTGTAAAAATAATCCATTTACTCAACGTCAGTTGCGAATGCGACTCGCAATTATGAATCCGGGTTAGGGCCTGTTTGAGAACTCCTGACCAGCCAGGAACAAGATGATTCTGCGGCAGTCTTTAATCGAAAAACGAAGAAATAGCAGCGCTATATCGAGGGTTTTCGACGAAAACTGCGGTGAAATCAACCGTTATCTGCGACCGAAGGTGTTTTCAAGCAGGCTCTAATCACTCACAGGATTGGCCACGCGAGCAATGGACAAGATCGACTCTGTGGGGCGGTCGTAGACGAGGAATATAAACGGTTCGTCTAATTTGAATTGTTCAAAAAAGGTTCCAGCTCCACTGCGCAGGCCATCGAAGTCGGAGACGAGTTCCAATACCTCAGGTGAATTGATGCCCTCGTCGTCGAGGGCGATCTCCGTCGAACTCTTCAGAGGGAGCTGGAGGTGTACGAGATCAGTGATGTCGACACTCCGAGACAGCTCGAAGTCCGGAACACGTAGTGCTGGCTTTCGACTACTGCGCTCGATGGAATCTATCCAGGAATGAACCAGTTCGGCCGATAATTGGCCCTCCAGTCGATGTAGCGGGAGGCCGCGAGGATGAATAAAGATGATTGAGATTTCACCTCCCACGATCCGCGCCTTGTGGAGCGAGACGAAATCGTCGTGTAATTGTCCACTCAGGCTAAAGCGAAGGGGGCTTAGTTCAACCACATTTCCGACAGGCAAATGGAAATCCATCCATGGATAGTTAGAATAAACGTCCCTTTCCCACTGCCCTCGAAAGATCATGGCTGCCGTTTCGGAAGGAAAAAAGGTGTCAGTACTCGGCGGGTCAGCGTCGGGGAAGTCGGTCGACCAGCGCTCGTTTTGAGCGGTCCAGTGACAGTCCTCGTCCGGTGGGTCTTCGCAGTCGATCGAATAAAATTCGACGCCCACGGCTTCGCGGAGGCGATCCGGGTCATCCTCGTCAAATTCGTAGTCCCAATAGCGACTGTTGATTTTAAATTTTCTCGACGGGACAGGCTGTCTGTTGAGTAATTCTTCGCCATAGCTTTTGGTGTCGGCCACAAACGCATCGATATCGCCGTAGCCAAATTTCTCGGCAATGCTCTGGCCTTCCGGTCCACCGAGGTATTCGGCACGCTCGCCGAGGGCGACGCGCAGCGCCGCCGGAGAAA
>SKQC01000471.1 GCA_007119175.1 Myxococcales bacterium
AATAGCCGCCGTCGAAGGCGTGGAGTTCGACAAAGTCTCTTAACGGCGGCCCGCCACCATCTCGAAATATTCGATGATGGCGCTTAAAGGCCACATAGGGAGATCGGGTCTGAAAAAAGGGACGTTTTAGCTTTCGGTCGATCCGGCTGCGCCGCCCATAAGCCCCGACGACCAGATCTGCTTCCACCACCTGCTCGCGGCGCTCGCCATCGCATTCGAAAGCAATTCCCAACTGCTTTTTGCCCCCTTTTTGCGAGTCCACTCGCCGCACATTTGCCCCCTCAAATGCCTGCACGCCGCGCGTTTTGCCATATTGAAATAAAAACTCGTCGAGCCGGCGGCGACTCAGACCGTAGCCGGTCGCCGGCAACGCCAGCTCGACGGGATCATGACCACTGACGCTGATGCGGGTTCGACCCATCTCAGAAGGCGAGAGCCGATGGAAGGCCTCGCGGCAGCCCAATTCATCGAAACAGGCTGCTGCCTCGGGCGATAAAAACTCGCCGCAGACCTTGTCGCGCGGAAATGTGTCCCGTTCGAAAAGAGCCACGTCTCGCCCCCGCATCGCCAGCGCCGACGCCAGCGTCGACCCGGCCGGCCCCGCACCGACCACGGCCACCTCCACGCGATTCGGCGGGCTCACGCTGCCTCCTTCCGGATCACGCATTGCCATCGAAATAGCGGTCGCCACGAGATCTCAGCCTCCGGCAGCCCCGCTCGTTTAACTAGATCCTGGAGCTCATCTTTTTTAAATCCGCGCAGAACTGAGACTGGCCCGTCGTGACGGACGAGGCGATTGCGCGACAAAATCCGCAATATTACCAGGCTACCCAGATAGCCTATCGGGTGGCGGTGAAGGTCGTTGATCACAACTCCCAACCGACTGATATCGTACATTTTTCGCAGTCCCTGCACGGCCTCTTCATCGCTCATATGATGGAGCATCAACGAGGCGTGAACGATGTCGAAACAGGAGTCATCGGCCACGTCGAAGAAATCTCGGGCTTCAAATTCCAGGTCGCGATAAGCCCGGGAGCGCCACCGCGCATAGCGGGTGGCCTGTGTCGATAGGTCGATGCCCTTGGCATATAGATCGATCCCCTGGCGATTCGCCCAGTGGCTCAACCTTCGGCTAAAATCACCGCCACCGGAGCCCACATCGAGCACGGAGAGCGCCAGGCGACCGGGCTCCACGAGTCTTTCGACGCCGTCGATGGATGTTCGATTGCCGCCGAGTAGCGAATTGACCATGGCCAATCCGTCCAGGGCCCCTTCCAACTCCTCGCGATCGACGACGGGATCGTCCATCAGCTCCGGACGCGCGCTGCGCTGCGAGAAATCGGGAATGACCGTCCGCTCCGTGGGAGATTGGCTCATTGCAACACTGCTCCTTCCATCGTCAATCCAGGTCCGAATCCGAGCATGACAATCGGGCCGTCATTTTCTCGCCTCTGCAATTGTCGCTTCAGCACAAAAAGCACGGTAGCGCTCGACATATTGCCGAAGTCTCGCAGGACACCCCGTGACAGCGCCACCTCCTCTTCGTCAATCTCGGCGGCGTCGCGGACGGCGTCAATAATCCGCGGTCCGCCGGGGTGAATCACCCAGGCGCCGATATCTTGTTTCGACACCCCGCTCCTCGCCAGCAAGGTATCGACAAACCGCGCGCCTCCACGTCGCAATGTGGCCGGAATCTCGACATCGAGGACCATCGAAAACCCATGATCACCGATATGCCACTGCATCTGATCGAGGCTGTCATCGCTGATATGGCAGTGGCTTGCCACCACATCGCAGGCTCCGCCGCCGAAGCGCTCGCCATCGGCAAAGACGGCGGCCGCACATCCGTCGCCGAAAAGACAATTCCCGACGATCGTCTCCGGCTCCGGATCGATCTGATAGTGCAGACTACATAGCTCGACGCAGACCTGAAGGACCACGGCATTGGGGTCAGAGGCAATGATCTGATCCGCCGTGCGCAATCCGTTAAATGCCCCGTAGCATCCCATAAAACCGATGACCGTACGCCGCGTATCCGGTCGAAGACCGAGCCGCTTTACCAATAATATATCCGGTCCGGGAGCAAATAATCCGGTGCAGGTCACGAAGACCACATGCGTGACCTCATCAGTCGATATTTCGGCATTGCGCAGACACTTCCGGGCCGCTTTCTCGGCGAGATCCACGCTCCGTTGCTCATAGCGTTCCATGCGCTGGCCGGTGGTGGGGAATGGCTCGAGCGCCCAGTTTTTTGGAAAAAAAGTAAACGCCTCGGCATCACTTCGCGCAAAATCCTCAATGACGCTATACCGACGATCGATGCCACACCCCTCGTGGATTCCGTCCAGATACATCAGGGCCCGGTCGCGCTTTGCGCCACTGGTGCGCGCCTCAATGACATTGCGCATAAATCGATGTGAGTGCGTCTGCGTCGCCGTATGCTCCGGCAGCGCCGTCGCCATACCGTAGAGGCGAGAGCCCATAGTCGTGTCTCCGATTCGGAGGTCTGATATCTATCGAGGAGCGACAAACCGTAACCACATCGACAGGAAGTCAATTACTTGACGAATCAACCGCTGAGATTATCTCTCCTGCAGCAGTTGAAAACACGACGGGGATTTTCTTATCG
>SKQC01000343.1 GCA_007119175.1 Myxococcales bacterium
ATCGGTTTACCCGCGCGCAACAAACCACTACAATCATTTCAGTAGCTAAATTTTGATCCCGTCTTTTGGGGACACTCATGAATATATCGGGCTCACAACTTGCCGATCGCCTGTCGACGATCCACCACGACGATCCGGCGGCCATCCGCACCGAACTCGCGGAGACGCTTCTGGAGTATTTCGATACCAATCTGGCCCTCCACTTGCAGTGTGCAAAAGACTCCGAAGGAAAGTATCACTTCACAGCTCCCGTGGCCGTCGGAGACAAACTCGTGGACGGCGTCTTGCCATTTTGCGAGGGACCGGCATTAGATTGCCCCTGGCTTCCGCACCGCATCGACTCCGAGGTCATCGACAATTTTATCTGCGTTCACAGATATTACCCCGACGGATATTTGCAGAATTTAGAGGTAATCCAGAAGATGATGAACCCACTGGATATCACCGGTGAACTGCGCTGCGTATTCTACGACGGTCCCACGTTGCTGGGATACCTGTGCATGATGCGACAGGGGGATGACGCTAAATTTCGGGATGGCGAGCGCAAGATAGCGCGAGCTGCAACGGCAGAGATCAAATCCCTGTTATCCATGGCGAATAGCCTGGAATCAGCGAGGCTCGACAGCGAGTTATTCGCCATGCTCACCCCGGCAGGAGGAATTGAATACGCGAGCGACGCCTTTGGAGAGTGGGCCGACAAAACCAGGTCATCTTATCTGCGCCGAAGGGCCCGTGACGCCGACCAGGGGATCGACCGGCTGGGCATCGAGATCCACGGCGGTGCCGAGGTACGGATGACTCGGCTCGACGGCGACGACGGCGTTCGATATCTGGTGGCGATCGACGAGCTCGAACGGGCAAAAATCCGCCCCGTACATCGGCTGACTGACCGACAGTACGAGATCGCCAAATACGCCGCCGCCGGAGCCACTTCTCGCGAAATCGGTAAAACCCTCGATATCTCACATCATACGGTGAAGGTGCATTTAAGAAATATCTACGAACGCCTCGGCATTGGAAGCCGCACCGAGTTGGTCACCGCGCTTGAAGGCGTGTAATTAGCGGCGTGTAATTATTCGACTAACTGCGGCTGTGCCACCTCGTCGACCGACGAGCCGAGTCCCAGTTGTCCACGCCGGTTGCTACCCCAGCAATATAGCTCTCCCGACGCGGTCAGCGCGCAGCTATGCTCAAGCCCGATTCCCACGTCGATCGCCTCCTGCTCTAGGACGCGCTCCGGGGTGCCGATCACTGTATCGGCGCCAGATTGACCGTCTCCGACCTGACCGGAGCTCGAGTCACCCCAGCAATAGGCTCCGTCGTCGGAGGCCGCGCAGCTATGCCCGCCCCAGCCGGTATCCATGGCGTTGACGTCCGTCAGCGCTTCGACAGGCGACGGCGTCTGACTGCGATCGTCGATTGAACTGCGGCCCAATTGGCGGGTCTGATTATTGCCCCAGCACAAAAGCTGATCGTCGACGACAGCGCAGATATGACGCCACCCCGTGGATACCGAGCTTATATCGCCGGAGAGCTCTACGACCGTCGGCGACGAAGAATATTCGAGCTCCGACGCCGATTGAGCGAGCTGGTGATTTTCGTTGTCGCCCCAGGCGTTTAACTCACCGGAACTATCGACCACCGCCGAGGTAAACCACCCCGCAGAGATTGCGCGGACGGCTGAGCCGCCGCCGAAAAGTCCCTGCACGGCCGTCGGCGTGGCCACGATATGGTCGCCTTCGCCGTCGCTTTCGCCTTGGCCGATCTGCCCCAACAAATCACTTCCCCAGCACGATACGGCACCTCCTCCGTGAGCGGCGCAACTATGATTATAACCGGCGGCGACAGCCTCCACATCGTCGAGCCCGACCACGGTCTCCGGCGTGGCGCGCTGTGCTACATCGTCGCCGCCACCAAGCTGGCGCTCCGCATTATTGCCCCAGCAGTAGACAGCACCCGATTCGACGACGGCACAGCTGTGTTCCCAGCCACCGCTCAGAGATACTGCCGCCTCCAGGCCGTCGACGAGTTGGGGTGTGCCGTGCTCACCGCCGTCGCCTCCCAACTGGCCGGCGCCATTATCGCCCCAGCAGGCCACATCGCCGGCGTCGAGCAATGCACAACTGTGGCGCGCACCGGCGACAATCTGTGTGACCGCCCGGCATTGGTCGTCGATGCATAACCCGGCGCACCCTTCGCAGGGATCCTCGGGATCATTATTGTCGTTATTTAGCTGATTTTTGTCGTTTTCATCGGATACGGGATCGTTGAACACCCCGTCATAGAGCCCGCAACCGGTCGACAGAAAGACAAAAAACAAAGCGCTGACGAGAGTTCGATTTGTCCGGATCATATGCGTCTTCAGGATAGCCGACCTTTTCGATTCTCTGCGATTGCTATCGAACGACGGGGTGATCGGTCTCCGTCGGTAATCGGTATTCAGGCGAATAGGGAATGGTGTCGATGGCGTCCCTGCCATCGCCGCGCCGCAAGGCGCGTGTCGTGAACGCTCGCGATGGCAGGGATACCATCGAGACCAGCGAAAAAGAGGAGTGACCGATTAAGGTGGATCAAACCCCGAGCGACTCGCCGAATCATTGCCGTAATTTTCGAAT
>SKQC01000256.1 GCA_007119175.1 Myxococcales bacterium
ATCTCGCCGGTAAAATTGTTGGTGTACAACAAGATCAGCTCGATATTCGGCAGATCGAAAAGCGACTGGGGAAGCTCACCGGTCAGACCGGCCTCCATTCGATGATGCGAGATCTCGACGGCAAATAGATTTGTCAGCCTGCTCCAGTCACTCGGCAATTCCCCGGTCCAGGCGTTCTGGAGGTCGTGTGCATGTGACTTGCCGGGATGATTCTCGTTGTCGAAGCGCGGGTCTTGCTGGGAGCGGCCGCTCAATAGGAGCTGCTCGAGTTCTTCGAGATGCATGAACCCCTCCGGGATGGGGCCGGTGATATGATTGGCTTTGACATTGAAGTACCGCAGTCGCTTGAGATTGATCACCGTCGACGGAAATTCGCGTCCATCGATCAATTCGAGAATGTCCGTGTCCTCGGAGTCCGTTCCGACTACTTCGGAGTTCACCAGATGATTTTCCACCAGGTTGATCTCGACGACGCGACCATCGGCGTCGGTCTCGACGCCATAGGCATCTCCCATGGTGTCGACGGTCATGGAGTCCCAGCCGTCATTATTGTCCCAGTTATCCCCGTCGGTGGCCTCGTAGATGTCCAGTAGTGCTTGAAGATCACCCTCCAGCGAATCCTCCCCGGTATCCTGGTCGTCGTTGCCATTTGCGTCGGCATCGACATCGGCATCGGGTGCCTCGTCGGCATCGGGTGCCTCGTCGGCATCGGGTGCCTCGTCGGCATCGGGTACCTCGTCAGCATCGGCATCGTGGTCGTTTTCACCGGTGTCGACGGGGGCCACATCTTCCGTTGGGTCGCCGGCATCTGCTTCGCTCGTATCGTCTCCGCTACAACCGAAGAAAAGGGCGACAGACGCCGCAAAAAAGAGTGATACAACAAGGCCGCAAATGGGGCGTAACGTACGCGATACATCCATGAATAAATCCGTCGTCCAGAGCCAATGAGCAGGTGCGAAGGGGTAGGACAGGCTTCCAAGGAGCTCTAACGAAGTCAATCGCGGAGAACGAACGCCGGGAGGACTCTGCGCGAGGCCATCTACTCCCGGGCCACCGCTTCGATCACTTCGATAGCGATGCACTCCATCTGGGGTGCCGTATCCGCCGTATCCTGCGCGCTGGCGGAGATGATTTGATTTGGAGTGTTGCAAAATGGGAGACTGCTCCACCGTATCTGACCTCACTTCATTTGCGACGAGGGGTATTGATTATGAATTGGAGAATCTCTGGTTATTTCGTCATCGGCATCCTTGTCGTGGGTATTGGCGCCTGTGGAGAGGACGACGTACCGTCGGAGGATCAGGCGGTATACGAGCTGGAAGGCGAGGGAGCGATCTGTTTCGGTACCACAAACCCGGCGGCGCCGGAAACTGGCGTCAGACCGGGGACATCTACGCCATTGGTGTTGTACGTCGATAAAACTATGGTTCCAGATGTGGAAGGTGGCTTTGCCGGTGAATGTGACGTCACCGTCGATGGTGACGAAATCATCGTCGACAATGGAGTCTTCGTCCCGAATGAAGACAGTTCGTATTTCGACGAGGCGAGGTCGCCGTACACCGTGGTGTGCAGTGAGATCACGCTGGAGGAAAAAAGCTATACCGTCCGGATGGGGGAAACGATCTATGAACTGGATCTATCGCAAGCAGAGGACGACGGCGTGACATCTCGCACCACCTGTCTCGGGCTCGGTGAAGAGATCGTCGAGGAGAACACTGCCGAGCTCTGCGTCCGGCCCGTTGAAGATGAGGATGCGAACGTCGAACTCGTTGCGACGCACGAAACGGGCGCAACCTCTTGTATCGACGGCTACGAACTCCAATGCGACCTCGACGAAGACGACGGCGACTACTCGGTGATGATGGTTGCAACCTATCGACGCTATACCGTGACCTTCGACGGCGAATGCACCGCCGACCTGGCGTATCGCGACGTCGATTGCGGCGCCCTCGATCTCGAGGAGGGAAGCTACGAATTCAGCTATGGCGATGAAATCCTGGCGTTCGACGTGCCCGTCGAAGACGACGTTTGTGTGCATTGAACGATCGGGATCACCGCCATTGGTCCAGCAGTTGGAGCTGCCCCTCGAAAAGTCCTACGCCAAACATCCCGCACAACAGCTCCTCCGCCCGAAATGGCGCGCCGACCTGGCCCACTACTGTCTGGACTGGCTCTTCGGCTCCCACAAAATCCCTCCCCGGGCATGGCCCGACGAATACGGCGTCTTCGGCGAAACACTCCCCGATGACATCATCGGCCAGCATCTCCATTCCTTCTGGCGCGCCGAGTGATTGATCTGCACGTGAGGCGGTGTTGATTAACCCGGATTATTCATGAGGTGTCGTGACGAGGCGAAATCAGCGTCAAAAGCGCAAAATCGAGCCCCACAGGCGATGCGGAGCATCGTCGCGGAGCGAGATGAAGCGATTTTGGGGCTGATGAGCCGCAGTAGACAGGTCATGAATAATCCGGGTTAAATGTCGCCAATGAGGATATAAGATGTCATCTATACAAAAAGCAACAGTGCAAATGTTATTAAAACAAAGGGCTCATGCTGTGTCGATATTCCCCTCAGAAAGTAGATTTATTGCCTCCCTCTGGTGCTGTATTTTCCTCCTCGTTTTGTCACTGGGTACGGCCTGTGACTCCGAGGATGACCCGGTAACGGGGGTAGACGCAGGCACCGATACGGGAGAGCCCACCGTCGAAGCTGAGGATTGGGCGGAGATCTCCGTCGGTGGTTTTCACACCTGTGGGGTGCGCGGTGATGGCACGCTGTGGTGCTGGGGCGACAATGAGGACGGCCAGCTCGGGCTCGGCGACACTGACGATCGATTCATCCCCGAACAGGTGGGCAGCGACTCAAACTGGCGATCCGTGGCCGCCGGCGGCCTCTACAACACCTGCGGGGTGCGCAGTGATGGCACGCTGTGGTGCTGGGGATCAGGCTATCTCGGACTGGGTGAGGTCGGCTTTGCACCGACACCGCAACAAGTCGGAAGTGACACTGACTGGCGCTCAGTTTCTACGAGCAGCTTCCACACATGCGGAGTGCGCGACGACGACACGCTGTGGTGCTGGGGCCTCGGTAATAACTACTCCCACGGACTCGGCGACGATGGAGATTATACCACGCCGGAACAGGTGGGCGACGACGCAGACTGGCGCTCTATCGCCACGGCCAGCCCCAACTGCGGAGTGCGCAATGACGACACGCTCTGGTGCTGGGGAAGCGGCTCCAGTGGACAACTCGGAATGGGCGATGACGTCTTCTTGCTCCCCTCACCGGGACAGGTGGGCGACAACGCAGATTGGCATTCGGTCTCCGCCAGTGGCAATCATACCTGTGGGGTGCGCAACGACGGCACCCTCTGGTGCTGGGGCGATAGTGACCACGGCCAGCTCGGAGTCGATGATATCGACGATCGCAGCACGCCCGAACAGGTGGGCAGCGACGCCAATTGGAGTATGGTCTCCGCACAGGGGCATACCTGTGGTGTTCGCGACGATGGCACATTGTGGTGCTGGGGTTGGGGCTCATCGGGCCAACTGGGGCTGGGAGACCTCGACGATCGATACGTACCCGAACAGGTGGGTAGCGACACAGATTGGAGCACCGTCGACGTAGGCGGCCTGCATACCTGTGGATTGCGCGACGACGACACCCTGTGGTGCTGGGGTTGGGGCGAAGAAGGCGCCCTCGGCATCGGCGATAGCGATGATCAACTGACGCCCCAACAGGTATTATAAAAAGTAAGCGTTCAGTGGGGTGACGAAGTCATGCGCCAAAGCGCCCTGAAAGGGTCGGGCTGACGGCCCGAAATGCGGCCAGGCTGGCCGCGGACCCCGGGGGGCTGAACGCTTACTATAACCCGAAATGCGGCCAGGCTGGCCGCGGACCCCGGGGGCTGAACGCTTACTATAAAAAGTTACTAAGGGGTCCGTACAGGCAAGCTTTTGGCGTCACCGCTCGGGAGGGCAAAAGAGCAATTCGAAATAATTTCGGACATGCTCGAGATGAGCCGCGATGGCCTGCGGGTCTTCGAGAATTCTTGCCGAGATAAATCCCCCCTCAAAGCCGACGGATACGGTGTCGGCCAGCGACTCCAGATCGACGGGGATTCGCGGTGGATAGCACTCCACGACCTGGCGCAGCTTCGCCAATAAGGTCTGGCGCCACAACACCATCGAGTCCCGCGAAATCTCGTGGACCTGCTCGTCGAATAACTCCGCTTCATACGAATATGAGGCGAAAAGACACCCCTCCGGTGGCTCGCCCTGAGGTCCGAAGGTCTCAAGTAAAAGCCCCACAAATAAAAGCAATTGCTGGAGCGGATCGCGGCTCAGCGCCTCGGCGCGCCGCATCGTATCCTCGAGAAACTCTCGATCCGTTTTCGCAAAGCGCTCGATGAGCTGATGGGCCAGATCGGCCTTATTTTCGAAGTGATAAAAAAAGCTTCCCTTCGTCAGCCCCGCCTCCTCGACGATCATCGTCAACGAGGTCGCCGCAAAGCCGTGCTGTAAAATCAACTCCTCGGCGGCGTCGAGTAGGCGCTGTCGTGTGCTGTGTATTTCGTCGTCCATGGCCGCTCAAATCTGGAGTAGAACCGGGAAAAACGCAAGAGTTGTCGGGGCGGGACCCCTGCCAGGTTCGCTGATTACCAACCTGAGAGCCACCCCAATAAGAGCGCGATAAAGCGCGAACATACCGACTGGTATTTAAATATTGACAATGAATATCAGATGAATAATATTAGAATGCAGAAAATAGATATAACACGCCCCAAAAGGACTAAAAAGGCAACACGAGGCGCCAGATGGCAATATACCGATCGGTATAATTAATCGCATTGGCGATAATTAACAACAGAGCGTAGCAGGGGCAACAGCAAGCTCGAAAAGCGTTAATAACCTTTGAGAACAAAAGGAGAAACCATGAGCAGCAAAACGAATGATCGCTGGGACTTTGCGGGCATTGCCGAGGGCTATGAGAAATATCTGGTTCCCGTGCTCGCCATGTGGAGTGACGAGCTCTTTGAGATGACGGATTTAAAGCCCGATGACGACGTCCTAGACGTCGCCTGTGGCACAGGCATTGTCCTGCGAAAGGCGGCCTCCAGACTCGGCAGAAACGCCACCCTGGCGGGAGTCGATATCGAGCCCGCCATGCTCGACGTGGCTCGAACGTTTAACACTGATTTCGAAGTCCCCGTCGAATGGGTTGAATCCGACGCGGCTGAGATGCCCGTCGATGATGAATCGGTAGATGTCGTCTACTGCCAGCAGGGGCTGCAATTTATGCCCGAACCCGCCCGGGCCATCGAGGAGATGCATCGAGTCCTGCGCCCCGGCGGCAGGATGGCGATCAGCGTCTGGGGTCCCCTGGAGAATACTCCGGGCTACGCCGCGATGACCGATGCCGTCGAAAAGCATCTAGGCGATGAGCCGGCAGCCATGATGCGGGCCCCCTTTCTGCTCAACGATCCGAAATCGCTCACTGGACTGGCCGACGATGCTGGCTTTAAAAACGCCGACGTCCGCGCCGTCTCTCGCGAAGTACGACACCCCTCGCCGGAGGAATTTTTTCGGCGCGAAGTGGTCAGTTGGCTGGCCGGAGCCATCGGCGAGCTCGACGACAACGACCGTCGGGCCGTGGTCAGCGATCTCGACGAGAGGCTGCGCTCGCACATCGACGATCAGGGGCTTCGGTTCTCAATGGAGGCCCTCATCATGTCGGCGCGAAAAGAGTAAGGCACACTTTTTATCATATTCTCAGGGGCGCGGCGTGGGGGCGAGGACGCTCAGCCCGATCCAGTCTTCGATACTATCCTGCAGAAGTCGGTCGCCTTCGAGACGCATATCGCCCCCGTCGATGGCCTCATGGATGGGCCGGTGGCCGAGCCAGACGTCGGCCCAGGTCTCCATGGTGGCCACCACCTTAAGCGCCACGTCGTGGCCCGGAGGTTGAAGGCATAGGTCGGTATTTCCGTCTTCCTCAAATAATAACCACCAGTCTCGTGCCCTCTTTTCGACGCCGCGAATTTCGATTTTGACCACGAATCGCTCGTCGGGAAGCACCTCGGCATCGACGCAACGCTTCATATCCCACATCATCGCCGCCGCGTCGTGTTTTCCCAGATTCGCCTTGCGTCGCACCCAGCGGATTCCCCACTTTCCCAGTTCGATAATCACCGGTCTGAGTTCCTCACCGGCCTCGGTCAGGTGGTATTCTAAGCCTCGCGCATCATCGCGGGACGAAGACTTTTCTAAAATCCCCGCCTCAGTCAGCGTGGTCAGTCGTCGCGACAAAGTACTCGGCGAGATCTGCGGGATGGCGCGCTTAAATTCGTTGAATCGGTGGCTCCCCATCAGCGCCTCGCGCAGAATGAGCGGTGTCCAGCTTTCGGTGACAATATCTGCTGCCTGGGCGATCGGACAAAATTGAGGGTCCTTATCTTCCATGAGAAATTCCTCCTGGCAGAGCGCAAAAATGCAGTGGTGACGTGTGAATTTAACCCGATTTTAAAGGGCAACGATCGACAGAGCAACGTCACGCCATCCGCTGGTGAATACGGGATCAACTCCAGTCGACAACGGGCGAACAAAACTTACTACAGAAATCATAGTGGTATCCTGGAAGCCACATTTTTAGCTTTGAAGCCAATATTGCGACCAGTACCGCTGTCGTGCTGAGCGCGCCAATCTTAGCTATTGAACTCCGGGAGACGAACCGCCATGACTGATTTGACCAGACTCGACGGAACCACTCATCCACTGGCCGCAGAAGGCGATCCACCTCTTCTTCGAGAAATCCAGAGTCTTTTTGTTCGGCCATCGTCAACTCGTTTATCTCCCAGGGAATACAACCTCGTCCTATATCCAGTCCCAGAAGTATTCACGAACTGTCTTCGCGAGCCAATCCGAATTTTCCGCCCCCCCTCGGCAGGTCTTATTGCCACTGAAAGATCGGTCGCGTCATTCCGTCGGGAGCAGTGCCGATTTGCCAGCTCTGGTTGAAGTCCCAGCCTCCGAAGTCGTCATCATCGAACTCGGCAGTCGACCGGGGCTCTCCATAGTCACCGTCGGTGATCCCGCTGGTTTCCTCGTCCCAAAAAGAAGCGTTGATCGCGCCGTCATTCGATCCCACGAGTCCACCAATTCCTCCGAACTCCCCTTCCACACTGCCCGTGGCGTAGGAGTCGCTGAGGGTTGCAGACGATGCAAGGGTCCCAACGAGCCCACCGACCCCGGCGAGCACTCCGCTAACATCTCCCATTGCGTAGGAGGCGATGATATCTCCCTGTGCTCTACCGACGAGTCCACCGACATGTCCACTGTCGCCTTGGACATCACCGGTGGCGTAGGAATTCATGATCTCACTATCGGCATTAGTTTGGCCCACGAGTCCACCGGCCCAGAGATCTCCGGCCTCCACGTCGCCGCTGGCATACGAGTCGACAATCTCGCCTTCGTTTACATTCTCACCGACCAGACCACCTGCAGCGGTGAATCCCGCCGTGACAGCCCCCGACGAGGAGGTACCGGCGATCACTCCACGATTCGTCCCCGCCAGCCCGCCGACGAGTCGGCCCCCGGCGCCGCCGGAAACATCTCCCGTGGCATGAGAGTCGGAAATAATACCCTCATCCCAGGCTTCGCCCGCGATTCCACCGACATGACTGACAATTCCGTGAACATCGGCGCTCGACGTACAGTCCGTGATGGTACTCTCATTGACGCCGGTAACTCCGCCGACACGAGTGAGCTCTCCACGGATCGTTCCGGACGACTCACAATCTGTGATCTCACCTGTACTAGACCCTGTGATCCCTCCGATGCTGCCAGCGGCCATGTCAATATCACCGGAGAAGGTCGCGTCCGTGATGGTACCGTCTTCGTTTCGGCCTGCCAGACCACCGACGTTGAAGGCATCACCATCGATATTTCCAGAAAAATGGGCGTCCGCAACGGTGCCCTCGCTATTGGACCCGACGATGCCTCCAACAAAATTAAAAATTCCGTAGATGTCGCCGGAAGACTCCGAGTTTGTAATATGCCCCTCGTTATATCCGACGATGGAACCGACATACTCGTATCCGGTGACATCGACGTTTTCGAGAACGACGTTTTCGATCACCCCATCCTCGTCGACGGAAGCGAATAACCCGACGTAATCATCGCTCTCGGCATCGATCGTGAGATTGTCGATGCTATGTCCGCCGCCATCAAACTCACCGTAGAAGCCAGCATCCCCGTCGCCGATAGTATTGAAATCATCGACGTCGGCCATATCGAATGGGCGGGCCACAACGAAGGAATCGCCCAGGAAAGTCGAGTCGTCGCCGATATTATTTAGTTGTTCCGCTGAACAGATTCGAAAGGGCGCCGAGTCACTGCCGGCACCACCGCCGAATGGGTCGGCGTCTTCGTCGCAATCCCAGGTATAAAACCCGATGGTGTCTCCAGTGATATTGATGGGCGCCACGAGCTCCAACTCCTTTTCTTCGGCCTCCGTGGAGGTCATCGTGCAGGTCGAGGTCCCGTCACTATCAGTCTCCGAGCACTCCCCGTATTCGTTTCCCTGGCCGGAGGCGGTGAACTCCGGTGACTCGCCGGAGACCGGGTTTTCGTATTCGTCGTGCAGGGCAATGGTGATCTCCGCCTCATCGCTTCCATCGGCGACGCCATGGGTTCCCGTAATTGACGATGAATCTTCATCGATTTCGGTGGCGATGACGTCAAAGGACTCCGTATTCGGCGTCACGTCCTGCAGGGCTTCGTAATCGCTCATCGCCGTCAGCTCCAGATCGCTGCCGGCCTTCTCGATCACCAAGTCGAAGTGGGCAATGCCCGAGTCGTCGGTGCTCGCCGTCGAGGTGTCTTCTCCGTCGGCGAATTCACCTTCATTGAGCATCACCGACAACTCGAGCCCCTCGACTCGCACTCGTCTGGCCTCGTCGTCGAGCAATTCGAGTTCGACCTCGAAAGCCTCACCGGCGACGACCTCCGATGGCGGCTCTGCGACAATGCCGATGTCGGCGATATCGGCGTCGACCACATCGAATAGGTCCGTATTCACCGATACCCCTGCCAGATCTGGATGATCGCCAGAGGCCGTCAACACCAACGCCTCGGCGGCCTCTTCGATGACCAATTCAAACTCGGCAACTCCCTCCGCGCTTGTGCTCTCCACTGCGACGTCATCGCCGTCGGCAAACGTATTTCGACTGATAGCCAGCGAAACGTCCACGCCCTCTTCTTCGACTCGATGACCCGCCTCACCGACGAGCGCAATCTCGACGCTAAAGGGCTCGCCGGCAATCACGACTTCCGGAGGTTCCGTCACAATGCCGAGATCTGCGATATCGTCTTCGGTCGGGCCGGCGTCTTCTGTCGGATCGGCGTCTTCCGTCGGATCGGCGTCTTCCGTCGGATCGGCGTCCTGTGTCGGGTCAGCGTCCTGTGTCGTGTCGGCGTCTTCTGTCGGACCGACATCGTCGACCACGCCGACATCCTCGACATCATCGGCGTCATCGCCGCAACCGACCAGCAGGGCCAGACAACAAAAGCTGAAGAACGCGACACGAATACGAGACGCGAAGAAAGGCTTACACTTCATCACATACCACCTGAATTTGTTATTAGCCGGGATTATATAATCCGGCTTAAAGATCGATTAAGAAAACGAACCGACCACCCTGGCGACATGGTCGCCTATCACGTCTGGAGTCCTCAGACACACGGGCTAACCCCTCGGACCGTAAAGCCACACAAGGGGAAGACTGTCTTGATCTAACAAGACGCAGCTCAAAATAGTCCAAGCCGAGGTGACCGATTGTCAACGTGCACGCAAAAAATCGGCTCATGGAGAGGCTTTGAGGGAGGCCCTCATCATGTCGGCGCGAAAAAGCTGAGACTCGCTGATCGGCACTCGGGCAGCTAGTTTCCGATATTCTCCCCTTGAAAAAGCGCAAAAAGCCTCCTATATCAGCTCTACAACTATAAAAATGGGGTTTCCCTGGAGGAGAAGATGAAGCGCTATGTAAGCCTGAGCCTAATTGTATTGTTTACTGCATTGACACTCGCCGCTTGCTCCGATGACGGCGAAGGTGC
>SKQC01000470.1 GCA_007119175.1 Myxococcales bacterium
CCAGACGGTAATTTCGGTTTCCCAGCGCAAGCGGTACGCTACACTGCGTGGCAACACCTCACTCTCAGCACCAGCTTGACGTTCGAGGATTAAATCTCAGCAGCATCGAATTTATTCATACGATCCCAATCGAGTGCAATCGACGGAGTGCTCCATGACCAACCCCTCTGATTTCGAACCCGAGCCGATGGCCCCCGCCCTGCTGGTGGGTTGCCTGATCAGTATTGCTTTGATCATCGGCGGTGTCGCCTGGTTTCAGTGGGGCCCGGGGTCCATCGATGGATGGAGCGACGAGGAGGGCGCCCATATCCGAAGCGGCACATCCTTTCCCCCGTTAACGGTTGACGAGCGGCGTCTACAACGCGATCGAGACGACTTTTATACCGAGCCCGACCTCACTTTGATAGAGGACGAGGTAGATGTGCTGCTGGACACCTTTCGGGAGGCAAATCTGGCACAATTTCCGGCTCACGGACCAGAAGAGGAGTTGTCCGCCGAACAACACGTCGCCAGAGTCACTTTTCTGGCCAACGACGTCCTGGTGGTTGCCGGAGTGCGCGGATTTCAGTCGGTGGGCGCACCGGTCCTCGACGCCTGTCGCGCCGGCCTCGAAGATATTCTCTCCGCTATTCAATCCGGCAATCTACCGCTCTCACAGGCTGCCGAGGATCCACCAGCCGATCGCTTCGCTCAATATCGGGAAAATTGCGGCAACCTTCTGCCCTTTCTCATCGAGCGCAACCTCGTCACTTCCGACGGTGAGTGGACCCACGACGACACCCCGACACTGGTGGATATCCTTCAGCGCTACCGATGGGCCGACCTCATCGGCGGACAATTCCCGGTCCACTACCAACTGGCCCCCTATGAATTGGAGCTCTTTTACCGCTGGCGCATCGAGGACAGCGAGGCATTTACACTGAGTCAGCGCCACCAATTTCTCGAGCAGGCAAAAGCATTTCTTCCCTCGGACTACGATTTCTCCCTGGCTCAGACCCGCCTTGACGCCGCGAGTCGAGACGCCGACGAGGCACTCCAGCTCTTCGAGGAACTCGCCGAAGAAAACCCGGACAACGAGTTTTACCAGGCCCTCTACGAAGAGATTCAACGACAGCAGCGAATCGGCGAAAGTTAATCGACCCGTTTAAGCCCCCATGTGCCCCATCTCGCCCCCCTTCAAGACAGGCGTTGACAGCCTCGCGACCAATCCTTATACATTGCCCCCCGTTGGCGAGATGCCAACCTTTTGGGGCCGTAGCTCAGCTGGGAGAGCGCGTGACTGGCAGTCACGAGGTCGAGGGTTCGATCCCCTTCGGCTCCACTCATAACAACCCCGCAGAACCACTCAGGTTTTGCGGGGTTGTTTCGTTCTTGCGTCGAACGACGGTCAGGGAGCAAGTGACCAGTTCGCACCAACTTGCAGGCACACGGATCGTCAGTCCGAGGTGTTCTTACTCGGTCCGCGATTGCGGCAATGAGTCATAGGCAGACGATGCAACTTGGGCGTGGAGGGCACGGGAAAACTCCCGCCGATTCGTGCGTTCTACCACAGCAGCGAATCGGCCGACGTCCTCGCGAGTGACGACGTGGCGTTCACCGTGTCTGATTTTGTCGTGACCGGCCGCGATCCGGCTGCGAGTGAAAGGGAACGGCAAAGTTTGGAAGGAGGAGAACGCCGAGGCGATGCTCACCTTGCGAAGTCATCTGAAAACAGGACGCTTTTATCGACTCATCTGCTGGTGGCGACGGAAAAGAACTCACGGATGGTCGGCAGGCGACCGACGGCAATTACAAACCTCAAATGAGTGCTATTTTGGAAAAATCACGCGTCAGCGACCATGGAAAATCGCATGAACCACCCTCTTTCAGGCTCTGCTCCCACGCATAGTAAACAGGCGCGAATGAACATCGTACACAGGTCGAGTACGATACCTTGAGGAAAGAGGCCTCAAATTAATGTAAGTTAGGGGCGATGCATGCCACGATACGAAGGTGATTTATCGATTGTGGACACCCAAAATTATCTCCGGGAAGCTTCTCGGTATAATTGAAGGCAAGCGCTCATTTTCGACCAGCGATGAGGTTTCTGTGCTAAGAATCAAGCTTCGAAAAATCACTGAATTATTCGCCGTGCTAGCAATTTTACTTTTGATATTGGGCGCTTGTTCCGATGACCCGGGCGAAAGCGAGAATCAGGGATCTGAAGAGCAATGCCCTGGTCCCTATACCGAACTCTGCGACGATGAGTGTATCTCAACTCATACCACCCCCGACCATTGCGGTAGCTGCGGTACGACCTGCGGCGAAGGCGAGGCATGTTTCTCCGGGCAATGCGTCGAAACTTGTGGGGCCGGCCTGGAAATGTGCGGCAGACATTGCGTCGACCTCGACTCCGACCCCGACCACTGCAGACAATGCGATAATTCCTGCGGTGATCAGGAGGGTTGCAGTCTCGGCGAGTGCGTTGAATCCATGGCCTTTGAGCGTGACGACGATCACTGTGTGTCCGGTGGGCCGGCGATCTTGATCGAAGACCCCACCCGGGGGGATCGCTGCAGTGGCCAACTTCGGCGGGAACTCTTTACATTTGCCACCTGCAGCTGCGATCGCGCCGTCTTCGAAGGTACGCTCGACGTCGATGGCTTCGACAGCGCGGTTGGCCCCTACGAGCCAGAACTTCTGGACGGCCCTGTAGGAATGAACGATCATCTCGACATTGAAGATCACGCCTTCTTTGATGGCTCCGTCACCGTAGCGGGACGTCTCGATGTCGAAGACGACCTCCTCATCACGCACGACCTATCTGTCGGCGAAAACCTTCGCGTATCTGGCGATGCCACAGTTGACGGCAATGCCGCTATCGCCGACGGGATCTCAGCTTCTGCCTTGTCTGTCGGCGGAAGCCTTGCAGTCCCCGCAGGCACCGATCTCGATGACTATTCATATGGCGAACTCCTGGAGGAAGATGTCGTTGTCGATCCTCCCTGCCCCTGCGACTCCATCCCGGATATCGCCGCGATCGTCGACGCCCGACGCGACCATAATGACAACGCCGAGATAGGCATCGATGCGGCCATTCTCAATGAGCATTACGACTCCATCCAGCACCTCGCACTCCCCTGCGGTCACTTCTTCCTCAATGGAAGCGATGTGGAGACGGACCTCACGATCATCGCTCACGGGCGCACCGCCATTTATATCGACGACGTCTTCACGGCAGGCGGCGATCTTCGAATCCTGCCTGCTCCAGGTGCCGAACTCGACCTTTTCATCGATGGACAAATCATTGCCGAAGGTACTTTGACCCTCGGTTCCCCCAATTATCCTGCGGCTACCCGCATCTACATCGATGATCAGATCTCGCTCGAGGGCGACGTTCAACTCAATGGCTATCTGCTGGGTGAAGATCACATCACCCTGGAGGGTAACCTCGAGGTCTTTGGTGGCCTCTTCGCCGGCAACCTTCTGTCCGCTGAAGGCAATACCTCAGTCCACTATGACCACCAGGTCCGCGAAGCCACGGACCCCGAACTTAGCAACGGTATTTGTCCCGACCCTGACGTCGACAACTAAACGCTCGAAAATGGAGTTAACCCGCTTTCGTGGACGTTGGTTGATTGGAACACGATAAAGGAGCAACTCCACTGTGCAACTACATCGTCAACGTTCGCACTCGACAACACAATTCCAACGGTCAACTTCTGCTGTGCCAGCCGCCGATCACGGGCCTTCTGCGTGGAACGAACTTCCAGTTGGCAAGCACGGCGTCCACTGTCGGGTTTTTTCGTGGGACACGGCTCGAACATCGGGCATGACGCACACTGTCTGGGATAAAAGTACACGTGCAGTGATTTACCTTTGCGACGTCCCGCTGAGCGTCTCATTCCGTGCCGATGGGGGCGTGACCGGCTGCACAGCTTCGGACTTCTCCCGTCTGTTCATCAATGTCGAATCGTTCCCCTCCGAACCGCTCTTTGGGCTGATTTCCTCTTGAAATCGGATCCAAAAGCTCCGTGCCGTCATTGTGCGCTTTCAGCACTTCTGCTTCTGATGCAAGGCGCGCAACACGGCTCCCGGTTCATGCTCAACAATGGTCCACAACATCGGCATCGCCTCGAGCGTACACCACCGCCTGTTTCATCCCTTCGATCAATTCTTTGCCTAGCAAGGAGCATTTCCTAGCCGCCTCGACTTGGGACTTCGATCCGTCGGAGTTTGCCCTTATTGCTTGACAATCTCGGCAGGCGTCGATTCTCTTAGATTTCGAGTCCACTGCCGCTGACTGTTAAATTTCTTCGCACCGCCAAGGATCTACAATGGCCGACCTTCAAAAGCCGCTTCGACAGATGGAACAACGCCTCGGCGATCTCTCCCGGGAGATCCTGCGAATCGAGTCCCATATCCGCCGCGGTGAGCAGCGCGCGGCGTCGGCGCGAATCGACGGGGCTCACCGGCATCTACAATCTCTTCGCGAGGAGGTGGATATGCCGCTGCAGCTCACGGTGGTGGGCTTTCAACTCGGCCTTTTCTCGGGTCGGGGAAATTGGCTGCGCGGACGACTGCCCGCGGCCCTTCTGGGCGGTATCGGCGGCTGGATGTACGGCCAATCAGCGCTTCAGAACCACCGCCGAGAACTCGATCAACTGGCAGACCACGTGGGCTATCTCGACGAACTACTATCATCCATGGATTCGGACTCTGACGAGCCCCCTGCCAGCCCAACGTCGTGACCCTCGGCGCGTTGCTGCCCGACGGACAAATATTTCTCGGCTAAATTGGCCGTGCTACGCAGGCCGCGATTGGTTTTCGGTGGCGAAGCGGACCCATCTACGCGATTGCAAACCGCGCAGGCGCAGACTACGCTGAGCCGTGGAAATGCCCCTTACGTCACTCCACTCCAGCGCCCACTCTCGAAGGTCTATGAGACAAGCCAAGATTGTCTGTACACTCGGCCCCGCCTCCAGTTCTGCCGAAATCATCGAAGAGATGATCCTCGCCGGAATGAACGTAGCGCGATTGAATTTCTCCCACGGCACACACGAAGATCACCGCCGGACCTACGAGACGGTCCGTCAGGTCTCGGCTGAGTTAGGCCGTCCGGTGGCCATTCTTCAGGATTTGCAGGGCCCGAAAATCCGGGTCGGAATCTTCGAGGAAGAGTCGGTCCACCTGCATAGCGGCGACCGGTTTACGCTTACGGCGAGGCCGATCACGGGCAATCACAAGCAGGTCTCAACGACCTATGACCGGCTTCACGAGGACGTCGGAGAAGGCGATATTCTGCTACTGGATGACGGTCTTTTGAGGCTGCGCGTCGTCGACGTCGACGGACTCGATGTCCACACCGTCGTCGAAGTCGGTGGGATTTTAAAAAACAACAAGGGAATCAATCTTCCGACGGCCGCCGTCTCGGCCCCGAGCATGACTCAAAAGGATAAGACGGACCTCGCCTTCGGCCTTGAGTTGGACGTCGACTACGTGGCATTGAGTTTTGTGCGCTCCGCCCTCGATATCCACCAGCTCCGATCGCAGATCCCGCGCGAGCAGGTCGATGATATCAAGATCATCTCCAAGATCGAAAAGCCCCAGGCAATTGCCGAACTCGACGAGATTATCGCCGTGTCCGACGGGATAATGATCGCCCGCGGAGATCTGGGCGTCGAACTGCCCCCACAACGGGTTCCCATGCTTCAGAAATCGGCGATCACGAAAGCAAATAAGATGAGCTGTATTTCGATTACGGCAACGCAGATGCTGGAGTCGATGACCGCAAACTTCCGCCCCACCCGCGCTGAGGCATCGGACGTGGCCAATGCCATCCTCGATGGCACCGATGCCGTAATGCTCTCAGGCGAAACGGCTACCGGGAAATACCCCGTGGAGTCGGTGCGGATGATGTCGTCGATCATCGAGGAAGTCGAGGGGAGCCTGGGCTTTCAATCGGGCCCGGAATTGCCCTTTATCAGTCACCTGAAGACCTTTCCCAACGCCGTGGCCCGGGCGGCCACCATCGCCGCCGACGAACTGAAGGTAACGGGCATCGTCGTACTGACCAATTCCGGCTCGACGGCCCGCCTGATGATGACCTACCGCCCCAAAAAACCGATTATTGCCTGTACGCCGAGCGAACGCGTCTATCACCAGATGGCGATGTACTGGGGCGTCGAGCCCTATCAGATCCGCATGATGCACAGTACGGATGGGATGTTGGAGCGCGTCGAAGAGCTGATGTACGAAAAGCGCGAGGCGAAGGCAGGCGACGAGATCGTCGTCGTGATGGGCTCACCGGCCGGCGGAGGCACGGAGACGAACCTGATTAAATTCCACCGCCTCGATGATTAATCTGTCAATCGCGGGAAACCGCGCCGGCATTCACTGCCAGACCACCCGGTTTCGGCCCTGCTCTTTGGCCTGATACAGACGGTCATCAGCCAATTTGATAAAGGCAAAGGGATTGACTTCCTGGGAGGCGGGATCGCCATCACCGCCCCCGCCCCGCTCGACGTATTCGGCGATATCGGCGACTCCCAACGAGAGGGTGATCGGGATATCGACATTGTCGAAGGTAAAGGGCTCATTTTCGATGGTAGTCCGGATCTTTTCCGCCGTCTTCACGGCGTGTTCTCGCTCAATCTCGGGCAACAACAAGATAAACTCCTCGCCGCCGTATCGGGCGAAGATATCGTCACGACGAATGGAAGCCACGATCCGCTGCGCGCATTGTTTGAGGATATGATCACCGGCCAGATGCCCGTAGGTGTCGTTGACCGGCTTGAAATGATCGATGTCGAGCATGATCAGCGACAGGTCGCGCTGGTAGCGCAGACAGCGGCTCATCTCCCGTTCCATCTCCTGCAGGAAAAACCGCTTATTATAAACCTGAGTCAGGCCGTCCGTGGTGGTCAGCCGGTAGATCTCGTCGTGGTAGGATGCTTCGACGTTGCTACCGGACAAGAATTTAAAGATTGTGCGCCCGATCTTGACCTGATCGCCGTCGCGCAATGTGCGCTCCTCGATGGGCCGATCGTTAACGTAGGTGCCGTTGGTGGATTTGAGGTCGCGGATCAAAATCTCTTCACCATCATTTTCAATGACGGCGTGATTGCGCGATATGGCGTCCTCATCGATCTGGATATCGACCTTGCTGGAGCGACCGACGACGGTCGAATCCTGGGAGAGATTGTATTTCTTTCCCAGGTCAACGCCATTGATCACCACCAGACATGCATCCCGCGACGACGACGCCTTCGGAGGCATGGGACGGATGACCGTGATGACTGTGTTGTCCTTAGCCATGTTCGCCTTCTTCTTCTCCAACCTGTCCCAAAATCCTAAACACTCACCACCTGAGTGCGCAATCGCCTTGGGGGGCGATCGCGCCCCTTCCTGGCTACACTCGCAGGGCGATGAAGGGTCGCACCCAGCCTGAGGGAACGACCGCCACCGACATCACACGGGCGGACCGAGGGATAACTGCAATGTTTATTCCTTTAAGGAATTGTTCTATTCCCATTAAACCAAAGTCCCACTTCAAATGCAAAGCTCATAGCATCATCCATACGTCGTCACGAGGCGAAAAATCAACCCTCTGTTGCCATCGGCGATGCTAAAATTTGGACCTAATTCAGAGTAACTGCACCGCCCCGGCGTCGGGGCGAGGGGAGCGACGCCGCGCCAGCTCTGCGAATTCCTCGTGTCCGCTGCGTCCCAAAAGCCCGTGGGCGATGCGCTTGCCGAGTTCCACGCCGGGTTGGTCGAAGGCGTTGATCTGAAGTAGCTCCCCGGTCACTGCGGTGATCATCTGCCAGGAAAATAAAAACGCTCCCACCGAGCGAGGAGTAACCCGCTCAAAGATCCAGCTCGACGTTGGCCGACCGGCTTCCATAAGAGCGCCCCGGGTTCCCTGCAATTCGGCGGCGAAGATCTGAGACAGCGGTTTTCCCTGAAGATGACGAAGTGCTTCGGGCATTGGTGGTGAATCGGGGATAATGCGGTCGCGATCGAAGTTTCGCACTTCTAAAAACGAGACGTGTTTGTTCTTCGGTCCCTCCATATAGAGTTGAACCTGACTGTGCTGGTCGACGACGCCCACGGCTTTAATCGGCGTAATACCGACGTGGACCAACTCGCCGGCCCGATTCTTGGCCTTTCCCAGGCTCTCTGCCCAGAGCTGGCAGAACCAGTCCACCAGGTCGCGAAGGCGATCGGAATAGGTCATCATGACCAACTCGTCGACGCCCTCGTCGGCCAACGCCAGGTGTTCGGCGGCGGCGACGCCCCAGGCTTTGGCGATGGCCTCGGCGGAGGCGTGGCGGTCGCGAACAGCCTGTGCTCCGGCGAGCAATTCGCCAATCGGATATCCGGCCAGCGCCAGTGGAACCAGTCCCACCGGCGTCAAAACGCTAAATCGCCCGCCCACATTGGGGGGAATCGAAAAATCGTACCAGCCGCTCTTATCGACCATCTTTCGCAGCTCGCCCTCTTTCGGATCTGTGATGGCCACAACGTGGCGGTCGGCGCGTTTTTCACCGACCTCCTCGGCAATCCATTGTCGGGCGATCCAGAACTGGCTCATCGTCTCGATCGTGGTTCCACTCTTGGTGATCACCACCACCAGCGTCGTCTCCGGATCGAGAAAGCTAAATAGGCGGTCCACCGATTCTGGATCGAGGTTGTCCGCAAAATAGGTGTCGAGTCCGTCGCGCTGGGAGGGAAGTGCGGAGTGCAAGACAGCCCGAGCGCCGAGGCTTGAGCCACCGATACCGATGACGAGCTGGGCCTCCCACTGCTCGTTGAGCCGCTCTTTGGCCCAGGCTTCAATGGGCTCAAATTCTGTGTCCGGTGTGTCGACGAAGCCGAGCTCGCCGGATTCAAAGCGACCCTGGAGCGACTCAACAGCCCGCTGAATCGACGCGTCACCGCTCGGTGGCGCCTGGTCGGTAGAGAGCATGCCTGCCTGATAAAGTCCGCTGCTATCGTAACTAAGCATCCCTGAAGTCCTCTTTTTAGGTCATTGCAATTCATTCAAAGAACGAAAACCAAGAAAGGCGTCCGTCGGGACGCCTTACTGCCAATTACTGCAACGCCAGAAATGACACGGAAAGTAAGTAGCTCTAGAGCGCCGACTCTACCGCATCGACGACGGATTCGATACTGCGTCGGTCAACCATCTCCGTGGTGGCGACCAGCAGGTGATTGGACCACTTTTCAGAGACAGCGCCGAGGTCGAAGCCGGGAATGACATCGTCCTCCAGGCAGGTGTCGATCACCTGGCGCGCCGAGGTGGGCAATCGGAGAACAAACTCATTGAAAAATGGCGCATCATAAGCCCTTGTACCGATACCGCGGTCCTCGAATTGCTGGAGCGCAAAGCGAGCGCGGGACATATTCAGTCGCGCCAGATCGCGGAATCCCTGTTTCCCCATCAGACTCAGATATATCGCCGCCCCGAGGGCCATCAAACCCTGGTTGGTGCAGATATTACTGGTGGCCCGTTCCCGGCGAATATGTTGCTCACGGGTGGAGAGCGTGAGCACGTAACCCTCTCTCCCCTCCTCGTCGACGGTGCGCCCGGCGAGTCGCCCGGGCATCGAACGCAATTGCCGTTTTCGCCCCGCAAAAATGCCGAGTGCCGGTCCCCCGAAGGACTGGCCCATGCCGAGTCCCATGGCCTCGCCGGCGCAGATATCGACGCCCTGGCTGCCAGGTGGATTGGCAAGAGCGAAAGCGTGGGGCTCGTTGAAGGTGGCCACCACGAGAATTCCCTCTTCGTGGGCCCATTCTACGAGTTCTTCGGGATCTTCGAGAACCCCGAGGAAATTGGGCGTCTGAAATACCACACAGGCTACCTCGGCAGGATCGCCGATACGGGCCCGAAGGTCATCGAGGTCAAAACGCCCCGTCGCCTCGTCAGTGCCGAATTCCGCGTATATATCATCCTGCCAGCGCAAATAGGTCTTGATCACCTCCCGGTACTCGGGATGGACCGAAGCGGCCACAAGGACGCGATTCCGACGAGTGCTCCGCTGGGCCATCAGCGCTGCTTCCGCCACTGCATGAGCGCCGTCGTACATGGAGGCGTTCGCGATCGGCATTCC
>SKQC01000002.1 GCA_007119175.1 Myxococcales bacterium
TACCATCGTCGGGGGGTTTAATGGTGGTCGTCAGCATAAATGAGTTACAGACCCTCAAGGGGTGATCCGAGGGAGTAATACGGAATAGAAATGTATGATGAGTTCTTGTGAATAATTGAAAATAGAGCCGGACGACGACTCGGGATTAGCTCTTTGCAACGAATCGCCTTTCACCGACAGATGTGGTAATTCGTAAAGGAAATCTTCAGTGATTCGTATCGCCAGAAGTTTTATCGAACGATGAATTGAGCAGTCCCAGGAAGTGACGTCTCCTCAAGGAGCGCGACAGCATGATGGAAAATGAAGCGACCGTTTTGATCGTAGAAGACGACGCCGACCTCGCAGGCGCCCTCGACGAATTTCTCACCAACGAGGGATATGCCACTGACGTGGAACGCAACGGAGAGCGCGCTGTGGAGCGCATTCTCGAGGAAGCCCCGGCAGCAGTCATCCTCGATCTCAATTTACCCGATGCCGATGGATTTGAGGTCTGTCGCAAGGTGCGTCCCGATTATATGGGAGCGATCATCATGCTCACCGGATCCAAGGGCGACAACGACCATATCGAAGGTCTGGAAGCCGGTGCTGACGACTACGTCACCAAACCGGTCTCCACTCCCCTGCTCCTGGCGCGTCTAAAAGCGCTGCTGCGGCGCCTTGAGCAGATCTCCGAGGTCACCGACGTACCCCTGACCGGAATCGACAGTAAGAAGTTTCAGAAAGGACCGCTCTTTATCGATCGCCGCGCCCGAGAGGCGCGCATCAATGACGACGAGGTCCGGCTGACGACATTCGAATTCGATCTATTGTGGGTATTGGCCAAACGGGCCGGCAAGACGGTCAGCCGCGACGACCTGTATATGCAACTTCTCGATCGAGAATATGACGGACTCGATCGGACGATCGACGTTCATATCTCTCGACTTCGGAAAAAGCTGGTCGAGTACGGCGGCGACGCCGAATGGGTCAAGACCATCCACGGCAAAGGCTATCAATTCTTCGTCGCCGACTGAGCTCAGACCTTGTCTGAGCTTCCCCCACCGCGCTCGCCGACAATATTGGACAAAAGGTAGGCGCGCCGATTTCTGCGATCCGGGAAATTGGCCAGGGCGTGCATCATCTTCGTGACCGCCGCCTCCATGGTCATCTCCCCACCGGAGATAGCTCCCGCCTCTTTCAGGGCACGGCTATTTTCATATTGGCTGAGATCGATTTTTCCCGCCGATTGCGTGACCACCAGTACATCGATGCCCTTGTCTACGGCACGGCGGACCATCTGTGGTACGTCGGGCCCCGCCGCGGGCACCGTCCCGAGCCCATAGGCGCCCAAGACCAGGCCTCGAAGATCGGTGCTGTCGTCGAGAAGTCTGGAAAAAAGCTGGGGCCGCATCCCCGGCACCACATGAACCACGAGCACCGACGACTCGAATTCGGGGCGGCAGACATAACCGCCGACCGACACCGCTTCGGTCTCGCGAATGGAGACGTCGACGCCCAACCGGGCCAGCGGCGCCATCCCGGGGCTCTCAAAGGCCCGGTAGTCGTGAACATTGCTCTTGGTGGCGTGTACTCCCCGCAATAAAAGTCCGTCAAAACAGATCGCCACCTCGTCGAGATCGCGAGTGGCCACCTCCACGGCGTCCACCAGATTTCGTCGGGCATCTGTGCGAAGCGACGCCAACGGGCGCTGGGCGCCGGTCAAAATCACGGGCCGATCGAGATTGAGCAACGCGTAACTTAGCGCGCAAGCCGTATAGGCCATCGTATCCGTGCCATGAACAATGACGAACCCGTCGAATTCATCACGCGCGGCGTCGATCTCGGCAGCCAATTTTGCCCAATGAGCGGGGCCGATATCGCTGGAATCGAGGTTGAATACAATTCGCACCTCCAGCTCCGCGAGGCCCAGAATCTCGGGCACCGCCTCCGTCAGCGCCGTAGAAAAGGCGTCGGGCTGCAGCGGCTCACCGCGCATCCCCAGGGTGCCACCGGTATGGAGAATGAGAACTTTCGGCATCATAGACTCTGCTGATCGCGATCGAGATTAGCGATCGCGACAGTAGTCTCCCCGGAGCCAGACCGCAATCGGTGAGGCACCAGACCGCTTAGACACTACGCTATTGACCCTGCTGGAAGGCGTAGCTACCCTGAAGTTAGGCTAACCAACTCAAATTTGGGGACGGCTGGAAATTATCGACCATCCCGGAATTCGGCGTCAGACGACGATAAATAGGAATTTTGAAGATTCTTTCTTACCAAATTAGTGCTTGCCACACTGACAAATTGCTGACTTTTAATGGAGTTTTTTGATGCAAACTAACCAGAGCAAAATCGAAGAGAGAGAGTGCACAAGACGTGCCGTATTTGTGGTTGTGGGTCTGCTGATCTTGATCTTTGCCGCCGCCTGCTCGGAGAGTGATTCCGATGAAGCCGCCGAAGAGATCGAAACCCGGGAATCGGAGATCACCTTCGGGACCGCCCGCGATGTCGATCAGGCAAGGGGGCAATGGCGCCACGCCGAAGCCACCGACGACAAAGTAATACGGACACAATTGCTGCAGACCGCACTCGCCTCACGGGGCACCGCCTA
>SKQC01000080.1 GCA_007119175.1 Myxococcales bacterium
ACAGACGCTCGAATCGCGGGGTAAAAGTCCCGGAGGTCAACGCCTCTTCGGCGAGCTCGATGACCTCCGCTTCCATGATTCCGCCGCCGATGATGGCGGCCCGCTTCCAATTCAATAATTGCGATGAAAATCGCCAGGGGTCGCTTTCGTCAAAACGATGGGGGGCCTCGATCCGGTCCGGGCTGTGATCCTCGAGCTGAAGGCCGGACTCGGAGATGTGGAGCAGGCCGGCTTCGTCGTCTTCAAGCCGTCGGATGACCTCTTTGATGATGTCCAGATCGCGGTCTTTTTCGACCCGGTGATATACATTGGTCTGATTTCCGGCGCAGATAAGCCCGGATTTTCGGCTCTTCTCATCATCCGGAGCCCCGCGGCGGTGGTACAGACGCTCGAATCGCGGGGTAAAAGTCCCGGAGGTCAACGCCTCTTCGGCGAGCTCGATGACCTCCGCTTCCATGATTCCGCCGCCGATAGTGCCCTGTGTGGTGCCGTCACCGGCCACGGCCAGGCGTGCACCCGTGCTCCCCGGCGAGTGCCGGGTGTGGTGGGCGACGTGGGCGACAAAAAGCTGCCCATCGTCGCGCAGACGGCGGGCGACGAATGTCCAGAATTCGAGGTTCATCTCACTCCCCGGCGAGGACTATCTTTTTGGTCGATTGCTCGGAGAGCGGTTTTTCCCAGATATCGCTCAAGCGATCATGGTGCAGTTGTAAGAGCACTTTCTCCGGCGTCATCGGGGCGTCGAAGGCGTAGTCGCCGTCGGCGTCGAAGGCCCGCATGGCGTCCTGGATGGCGAAAAAGGCGCCAATTCCATACATCAGCGGCGGCTCGCCGACCGCTTTCGATCCGTAGGGACCCTCCGGGTTTTCGTCCTCCAGCCATTTGACGCGCACGTCGTCGGGCATGAAGTAGCCGTCCGGGCATTTATAGGTCGACAACGCCTGAGAGAGCAGCTCTCCGTCGTCGCCGAAGGCCAACTCCTCGAGCGTCATCCAACCCAATCCCTGAGCGAGTCCGCCTTCGATCTGGCCGAGGTCGACGACCTCGTTGACCGTACGTCCCAGGTCGTGGACCAGGCGCACCGAGTCGAATTGATAGGTGCCGCGAAGCATGTCGACGGTGACGTCGAGAAAGGCCGTGCCGTAGACGTGATAGGCGAAAGGACGGCCCTCCTCGTGTTCTTTGTCGAACCAGATATTGGGCGTGGCATAAAACGCCTGTGCCGACAGCGAGATGCGCGACATATAGGCGGTGGAGACCGTTTTCTCCCAGTTCCACTCGGTCTCCCGGCCGCGGTAGAAGACCTTTTCGTCTTTAAACTCGAGATTGTCCTCGTCCTGGATTCCCATCTCGCGGGCGATGAGCTCGCGGAATCGGCTCAGAAGCTCTTTGGCGGCCAGGATGGTGGCCCCGCCGTTGAGGTCAGTGGTGGCGCTGGCGGCGCTGGGCGACATATTGGCGATGCGCGTCGTATTCGTGGTCTCAACCTTGATGCGTTCAACGGAGATGCCCAGGGCGCGGGCGGCAATATTGATGAGCTTGGAGTTGACCCCCTGGCCCATCTCGACGCCGCCGGTGGACAGGCTGACGCTGCCATCGGTGTAGACGTGCAGCAGTGCCGAGGCCTGATTGAGAAAGGTTCCCGTAAAGGAGATCCCAAAGCAGACGGGCATGACGGCGAGGCCCTTCTTTTTGTCCGTATGCTCTTCGTTGAAGGCGTCGGCTTCGGCGCGCATCTTCGCCAGATCGTATTCTGCGTCGGCCTCCTCCCAGGTTCTGATGGCGCGGGCCCGTTCGGCGCGCTGGCCGTAGGGAAAGGATTGCTCTTCGGAGATGAGGTTTTTTCGCTGAATGACCTCTCGTTTGACCCCCATTTCTTCGGCGGCCTCGGTGATGGCGCTCTCCATGGCGAACATGCCCTGGGGGCCGCCGAAGCCGCGAAAGGCGGTATTGGGCGGCAAATTCGTGCGGCACGATGCGGCGTAAGCGCGCACGTTGGGGACGTAATAGGCGTTCGTGGAGTGAAATAAGGTGCGCTCTAATACGGCGAGTGACAGGTCGGCCTTGGCGCCGGCGTTCTGGTAGTGGCTGACCTCGTAGGCGACGATGGTGCCGTCGTCTTTTAGCCCCAATTTATAATCCGCCGTGTAGGGGTGGCGTTTGCCGGTCATCTTCAGGTCGTCGAGCCGGTGTAAGACGAGCTGAACTGCGGTGTCCAATAGATGGCTTGCCAGGGCGGCCATGCAGGCCCAGGAGGTGGCCTGGTCTTCTTTTCCGCCGAAGCCACCGCCGAGTCGGATGACGTCGACCTCGACCTTGTGGTTGGGCACGCCGATGACGCGGGCCGCCGCCTTTTGAACGGCGTAGGGACTCTGGGTCGAGGAGTAGACGCGAATCCGGTCGCCCTCGGTGGGCACGGCACGGGCGCGCTGAGTTTCTAAATAAAGATGTTCCTGTCCGGCCACGTCGGCACGGCCCTCGACGATGACGTCGGCCTTCTCCCAGGCGGCGTCCACATCGCCCATAGCGAAGGTTCGCGGCGTGCCCAATATCTCGCCTTTTTGATGGGCTTCGCGCG
>SKQC01000347.1 GCA_007119175.1 Myxococcales bacterium
CACTCTTCGCCGGTCCTGAACGACGATCTCTTTGCCGTCTATGTTCGACGATGCACAAGCATCGCCTCACTTCGACGACTTCGACCTCGTCGCCCAGTCCTCGCCGAATACGGCTCAGGACATCCGCCGAGCACCAGTAGCAGCCTGTTGCACATAGACTCCGCATCGCCTCGTGATATTGTGCGCCCGAAGTCACCGCCGACGATGTCTCGAGGATTTTTTGTGAGCAAGGAACGCACCATCGAGGGGCTGAGCGCGCTGGGAATGCGCCTATTCTGGACACCGGTGCGCCAGTTATCGCCCGACGAAGTCGATAAGATCCACACCATCTGCAGCGATGAAGAGCGGCAACGCTACCGGCAATATCGCCACGAGCCGTCGCGGCAATGTTTTTTGGTCACTCGCCAGTTGGTTCGGCAGACCCTGAGTCGACTCGGCAGCCGTCAGCCCCAAAAGTGGGCGTTTTCCACCGGTCCCCATGGACGTCCCTACCTAAACAATCCCACCTCAGAATTGGAGGGGATGGATTTTAATATCGCCCACTCCGATCGCGCCGTAGTACTGGTCGTCAGCAGTTCGGGACGCGTCGGCGTGGACCTGGAGCCCGAGGATCGACGGGTCGACCACGACCTGGTGGCCAGTCAATTTTTTCATCCCTCGGAGCGCCGGGCCCTCAAAAAACTCGACGGCGCCCGAAGGCGCCGCCGATTTCTCGAATTATGGGTCCTAAAAGAAGCCTGGATGAAGGCCGACGGCAGGGGCATCGGCGCCGGTCTAAAAGAGGTGGTCTACCGCTTTGACGATGCCAATCACCCCAGGCTCGTCCATCTTCCCGATGGCAATGCCGAGGACTGGCAGGTGCTGCTGCGGCGAATCGACGATCACCTGCTGGCGGTGGCGCAGACGAGTATCAGTCATTGAATAGAGACTTCAGCTCTTCGGCATCCATATTCTTTTTTAGAAAGGTGCGAAACCGGCGGCGAACGTCCATCTCGAGCTGGCGAACTCTCTCTTTGGAGACGCCGAAGTCGGCGCCCAGATCTTTGAGATAACGCGGTTCCAGCGACAAGATTCGCTCATGCCAGATTTTCACTCGCCGCTCGTCGTCGAGCGTCTCCACGAATTCTTCGGCGAGGCGGTGTAGATTGCTGCGAAACAGACGCTGGGAGACCTCTTCGTCGGGATCGATATTCTCGGAGACCATAAAATCGATTCCGCTGACCCCACTTTCTTCACCGAAGCAAGGAGCGTCGAGCTGAACGACCCCTCCGTCGACGATGGTGCCCACTCGATCGACCTCGTCGGGATCGACGTCCAGATATTGGGCGACATTTTCGGCGGTGGGCTCAATATTTCGCGTCGCCAGGGTGCGACGGGCCTTGCGGAGATTGAAAAATAGCTTGCGGCTATCCCGCGAGCTTCCGAGCCGCACCGGGTAGCTCAGGTTTAGCAGGTGGTTGAGAATCATGGCGCGGATCCAGAATTGGGCGTAGCCCACGAAGGGCGTGCCCTTGTCGGGATCGAAGCGCGCCAGGGCTTCGCTGAGTCCCAGATTGCCCTCCTGGATAAGATCCATCAGATCTTGGCCGGAATGGTGGTATTTGCGGGCGATATTGATCACCAATCGCAGATTGGACCAGATCAGGGCCTTTCCGGCCTCCGCATCGCCATCTTTTACAAAAGCTCGTCCCAGCTCGTTTTGTACCTCCGGCGCGAGCACCTCGGCGCGACGAATCTGACTCATATAAGTGGTCAGCGTATCGTCGCTTAGCCTGGCGGCGGCGCGGCATTTTCCGCGCATCTTGGCCAGCGGATGGAGGACCACGTCAGCGTTGGCGGGAATCCCGGCTGCGGTAGTGGGCGGCGAAATCTCGTTGTATGAAAGTGGGGCTGCCATGGGATAATCCTCCTTTTAGCGACTCTTCCAAAAAATTGAATTCCCTCACAACGAGGGCCGAGTCTTACGATTTATTCTAAAGAGCAAGGCCTGTGCCACGACGGGAAAATAAGTGAGTCTGATCCTTGGTATGGTGCGAATAAATAGCCGTATGAAGGTGAAAACGCTGGAGAAACAACAAATATGTGGGATGTCGAAAAAACGGCTCCACAGGTGGGAAGAACTATCAAGCGAGGAAGTTTTGGTGGAGAGCGGAAACGCAAAATATGCACACCCGGCCGGCGAGATGCAATATTTGCGTCGGCAGTCCTGTTCCATAAGTCCGAACTGAGAGATCCGGTGAGTAAAATGGTCCCGGGGCGGCTAAATTATTTATCTGTCGATGATAGGGGCGAAAAGTCGCCACAGAGGACGGAAGAGGCCCGTTGGATGGGGCCCAACTAGAGATCCCCTGTATCGCGAATTGCTTCAAAGTGGTACAGGGGAGTCCCATCCGAAATTGGACCGAACTCGTGAGATCGATGCTGTCTCGCGAATGCTGGCATCGGTCTTGCTCGTAGAGATGCAGGCTGACGGGTCGAACCGTCGATGCGAGGCGTCCAATATCGCGATTTTTTGAGAGAAATTATGAATCTATTCGCCGAAATTAAATCCTACGTCGGCTTTCAACAGCTCGACGCCGATCGTTTGCTTCGGCTGCAACCTGTCGTTGAGCCCCATTTCGAAGATGTGGTCAATGAATTTTATGACCGCCTCATGGCTCATCCCCGAGCTCGCGGTGTTTTCGTCGGCCCCGAGCAGATCGAGCGATTGCGACAATCACTACAGGATTGGCTTCGCAGCGTCTTCGGAGGGGTTTATGACCAGCAATATTTCAAGACGCGCCAGCGCATCGGAAGGGTTCACGTCGAGGTGGGGCTGATGCCTCATTTTATGTTCGGAGCGATGAACCTGATTCGAAATCAATTCGTCGAAATTTTGCTCGATATCGAAGAGGAGTCGGTCCGCGAGGCGCTCGAGGAAAAAGATGCTCCGGGCCAGGCGGTCCAGAGTGTGGACCGCATCCTCGATATTGAGCTGACGATCATGGTTCAATCGTATTGGAATGTATTGATGAAGCAGAAGCTTGAGATTCCGGCGGCGCTGGCCACGGGATTGGCCCACGAGGTGCGCAATCCACTCAATTCCATCGGACTTCAGATGACGTTGCTGGAGCGAAAATTGCGGGGCGCCGAGGTCGACAGCGATGTCTATGAACCGGTGCTGGAGGCGGTACAGATCGAGCTGCAGCGAATTCAGGGGCTAAACTCCGAGATTTTAGATTTCGCCAAACCCGTCGATATCGAGGTGGCTCCCGCCGACTTAAACGAGCTCTTCGAGGAGATTCAGCGAGCTCATCAGTTGACCCTCGACGCCGGGGGCGTAGACATGGAGATCGAAACCAGCGGCGAAATTCGACTCGAATGCGACCGCGACCGCTTGACTCAGGTATTTATCAATCTGTTGACCAACGCCGTGGAGGCCATGCCCGAGGGAGGCACGATCACGGTCAAGATCGATGGACGTGAAAGTGGCGTGGTCGTGGAGTTTATCGACGATGGCCAGGGCATGTCGCCGGCCCTCAAATATCAGATCTTCGATCTCTTCTACACGACGAAAGCCGGTGGTACGGGGATCGGACTGGCGATTGCCCGCAAGATCGTGGAGGCCCATCAGGGCTCCCTGGACGTGATGAGCCGCCCCGGCGAGGGGACCACATTTACCGTATTTCTACCGCGCCCTCATTGAGAGGATATTCGATGGCCGAGCAACTCGAGGAACAATCACTGGTCGAGACCAGTCGCAATCCGAGGATCCTGGTCGTCGATGACGAGCCTCGGGCCCGCACCGCATTGGTCCAACTGCTGGAGGTCGAGGGCTATGATGTAAAGGAGTCCTCTGACGGATTCAAAGCCTTAGGTGTATTGCGACAGTGGGAGCCGGACGTGTTGTTGACCGACTGGCGGATGCCTGTGATGGACGGGATCGCCCTGCTGAAAAAAGCTCGCGATGAATATCCGGGGCTGGGCTGCGTGGTGATGACGGCCTTCGGCAGCGTGGAGAGCGCTGTGGAGGCTATGAAGGCCGGGGCCGACGATTATTTGACGAAGCCACTGAATTTCGACGCCGTAGCACTGATTTTGGAGCGGGCCGTAGAGCGTCTGGCCATCCGCCGCGAGCTCGAGGAGCTGCGCGCCGTGCGCAGCACTCCTCAGAAGACGAGCATTATCGGCAATAGTCCGCCGGTTCAGGAGATGGTCTCTTTTATCGATCAGGTCGCCGACTCCCGGGCCACCGTCTTGATCACCGGTGACTCGGGAACCGGCAAAGAGCTGGTGGCCCGGCGAATTCACGAGGAGAGCTCGCGGGCCGAAAAACCCTTTGTACGCCTGCACTGTGCGGCTCTGGCGGAGAGCCTGTTGGAGAGTGAATTATTCGGCCATGAAAAGGGGGCGTTTACCGGGGCCACCGAAAGGCGAAAGGGCCGGTTTGAGAAGGCCGACGGGGGGACGTTATTTCTGGACGAGATCGGCGAGATCCCGCAGAGTGTTCAGGTCAAGTTGCTTCGCTTTTTACAACAGCGAGAATTCGAACGGGTCGGCGGCAACGAGACGCTCAGTGTCGATGTGCGGATCGTCGCCGCCACCAATCGCGATCTGGAACAGGCCGTGGAGAAGGGAAGTTTTCGCGAGGATCTATATTTTCGCCTCAACGTCATCCACGTCGAGGTGCCCCCGCTGCGCGCCCGCATGGGAGATGTCCCCGTGTTGGCCCGGCATTTCGTGGCCCGCTATGCGGCGGAAAACGACAAGGAAATCCGCGAGATCTCGCCGGAGGCCGTCGCCCAGCTCGAAGACTACGATTGGCCGGGCAATGTGCGAGAGCTGGAAAATGTCATCGAGCGCGCCGTCGTCCTCGCCGAAGGGCAGCGCCTGGAGTGTCGACATCTTCCCTCGGGACTGGGCGATTCCTCTTCCACCGTCGTCGACGGACTGCATATCCCCGGGGCGACGTTGGAGGAGCTGGAGCGTTACGCCATTCTCAGCACCTATGAGGCCACCGGTGGGAGCACTTCGGAGACGGCGGACATTCTCGATATCAGTGTGCGAAAAGTACAATATCGACTCAGCGATTATCGCGACGAAGGCGTGACGGTCGACTCAATTCAATAGCCCGGATTATTCATGACTTGTCTACTGCGGCTCGTCACGACACCTCATGAATAATCCGGGATAGGCTTAAGATAGGGAGATGACAAATGGATGAACAAAACGACGATAATCGCCCGGTCTACGTATCGGACCTGATGACTGCCGATCCAATTGTGGTCGAGCCCGATGTGGCCCTGTCACGGGTCCTGGCTCTGATGAGAGAGGCCTCGATTCGCCACGTGCCGGTGATCGACGAGGAGGGAATCGTCGGCGTGGTCAGCGACCGAGATCTGACCTTTATTCACGGGCTGCCGGGAGTCTCCGACAAGGTCGACGACAGCGATGTCGAAGAGATGTTGGCTGCACCGGTGGCGGTGGTGATGAAGTCCCGGTTTCTCGTCGAGCGCGATGTGGTGACCGTCGCCGTTGATACGCCTTTAAAAGAAGCGATCGACATGCTGGTCGCCACCCGCGTGGGCGCCGTTCCAGTAGTCGACGATGATCGGCAGGTCGTGGGGGTGCTCAGCGCCGTCGACGTGCTGCGCTGGGCTGCCGACGAGATTTTATAAAAAAACAGCCCCCGTCGAGCGAAACTCGACGGGGGCCAAATAAGTCAGGATATCAGGCGGGTTTTCAGTGCGGAGCCGGCGGGGGCGGAGCGTCCTGCTGCTCCTGCATGATTTCGCTCAGGTCGACTCGTTCCTCGAGGCGTTCCTGAAAGTTCGGATCTTGCTGAAGCCGCTGAGACATCATCATGAACTCATGAAAGCTCATTCCCGTGTCTTCGATGGCCTGCTGCATCTCCGTCATCAGCTCCTGTTGAATTTCCTGGCGCTCCTGAGGCGTCTCCGCCGCTTCCATGCGCGCCTGCGGATCTTCGCGATCCTCATCGAGTTCCTGAAGCGTGGTAATGACCTCGGCGAATTGGTCGACCTCTTCGTCGCTCAACTCCTCATCGAGATCCATTCCCTCGCCGGGCATCCCCTGCGGTGGCTGATCGAGGGCCATATCATCGGGCCCTTCCTGGGCGCCCGGCTGTGCTTGATCGGGCGGCTCGGGAGCTTCCGGGGCTTCCAGCTCTTCGGTGGCCTCTTCAGCCACCGGATCGGCAGCTTCCTCGGGCGGATCGCAGGCGACGATCCCGGCAAAGCCGAGCCCGGCAGCCAATGCGATAGCCAATGATTTTTTTATCGATTTCTTCATCATAAGTACCTCTGTTTGAGTCGTGTCGTGATTGATTTAAGCGAACGTTTCCGGGTTGTTTTAAGTCCCCTTTCGGGGAGCCAATGAACAGAAAAACTTCAGTGAGCGATGGCGTCGACCTCCGCTTGAACCCGGTCGCGAAGCGTTCGGTCCCGGGTCAATAAATCGGCAATGGTATTGAATTCGTCGGCGCTCATTTGATGGGCTTCGATAGCCTCGATCGATTCCGTCTCCAGTTGTTGTTGAAGAGCGGTGCGTTCATCGGAATCGGAGGCTGACTCAAAGCGTGGCTCAAATTCGAATTGGATATCCATGACGTCGACGTAGGCGGCGGCAAATTGCTTCACCTGTGCCTCCGTGACGTCCACAGGCGCTTCGGACTGCTCCTCGTCCTCCATCGCACTCGGTGCCTCGGCACCTGCTGGTGCATTCTGGGGGGGAGCAGGGGCCGACGATGCGTCTGGTGGTTCCGCTTCCATCGCCGGATCCTGTGAGGGAATACCAGTCTCGTCACTTGATGGGATGCCAGTGTCGTCTCCCCAATCGCCCGGGGCATCCTCGATCTGCGGCTGCTGCTGTTGTTGTTGTTGTTCCGGGGGAAGCTCCTGATCATCATAGTCGGTGACCATCGGCTCGTCGGTGGTATCCGGTGAGGATTGGCAACCGACCAGGTTCACCAGCACAATGGCGACGGCAAATACCATCGCTGCAGTGGCCGGTCGCGAACCTATCCGAAACTGGCAGCGTGAATCGTTCATAAGGCGAGCAAATCTCGTTGTAAACAAATTCCCTTCTCATCGCCGGTGGGCAAAAAACCTATGTCCCCTGGGAGGTGCCAGTCAATGAGAAGGACCGTGATTTCCACGGATTATGTGTTGGTAAACGAAAGCCCCCCGTAGCTGTGCCAGAATGATACATGTTGCACAATGCCACAGCTTCCGAGATGAGAGCTCAGATTACATACCTGGCTGCTGAAGCAGGTGGCCCTCGCCGCGATCCTCGAGGATCGTCTGCAGACGCTCGCCCAATTCTGGGTCGTATTGCAGTTGTTCGGCAATGGCGCCGTATTCTTCCATGGTCAGTCCGGCGGCGACGACTTCCTCTTCGAGTTCAGCGAGGATTTCCATCTCCACTTGCTGGGCCTCTTCCTGGGTCTCGACCTCGCGCATTCGCTGTTCGATCTCCTGTTCCAGCTCAGCGGTGGCGACGACGACATCGGCGAATTTATTGAGCTGTTCATCATCGACCTCAGCGGCCTCGGGAGCCATCGGATCGCCCGGTTGCTCGGCACCGGCCGGTGGTTGTTGTGGTTCTTGTTGTGGCTCCGCATAGGGATCATCGCTCGGTTCCATCTCTTCGGTCGGTTCCATCGTCGGCTCGGTCTCATCGGCCTCCGGTGTAGATGAACAGCCGATGCCGATAGCGAGTCCAATGGCCAAAATCGTGGCCAGTAGCGCCATCGCCGATCGATCAAGACTCTTTGGAAGCATAGGTTCTCCTCTTGGGTATTAAATGAACGCGGACGCAACATCGCTCCGCCGTGGGTCGATCAAAGCAAAACCTGTGCCAATTATTTCGTGGGGATGGTTTTTTTGTTTGTTAGTCGCAGTTTACAGGGCCCGAGGCGGGCCAAAGAGGGTTGGAGTGCGCCCTGGTACTGTTCGCAGGCAGGTGCAGGGGGGCTTTTATAAGAGTCTTTTGGTGGCGATCAGCGAATTTGAATGACGATCTCGGGTCAACGATGGCCAGCGGTGTGTAAAGCCTCGTATTATTGGTGAATTACGGTCGATTTGCGATGCCGTTTCTGGCACCTTGAGACACGATCCATTAAGGAGAGCATGGCGTCAGAGCGTGGAATCCGACCGCGAGCCTTTCACGGGGTGTTGTGGCAAAGCGCCGGGAATGCGACGATGTGCAAATAGGGGCGCCAAATTAGGCGCCGTGCAAAACTAGTGTGCGAAGAGGAGTTTTATCATGAACGGTATGAAAATTCGCTCGATGTTTCTCGTATGTTCCGTGGCTTTTGCGGTGACGCTGCTCGGCTGTTCCGGGCCGATGGAGTACCAGATGGAGCCCGGTCAGCGAACCGCCTCCAGTGAAGGGCTCGTATCGATCGATCACGATGATAACGACAATAAATTTATTGAGATGAGCGTCGCTCACCTGCCGCCCCCGTCGCGTCTGGAGGAGGGCATGTCGACGTTTGTCGTCTGGTTGACGCCGCAGGACTCGCAGGTGTCCTATAATATGGGACAGCTTCGACTGGGCGCTGACCGGGCGGGATATATCGAGTTTACCACTCCCTTCGACGCCTTTGAGTTGCGGGTGACCGCCGAGGTCTCACCGGACGTGCTCGATCCCAGCGATCAGGAGACGTTGCGCCGGGCAATCGGCATGGATTGATCTGATAATCCTGCCAACACGAAGATTAAGAGCCGGTCGGAGATGATCTCTTCGACCGGCTTTTAATCGCCTAAAGTCGCCGCCGGTGACAACCTGTGATCGAGCGGCTCGACCACAATAAAGGGCATCGCCTCCTCGGCGTGGCAGGTATTGCACGATTGGGTAAATGCCTCTATTTCCTCGTCGAATGCCTCCCCGTCGCGTTCATCGATCGTGGCCTGCAGCGCCGGCACTGCTTCGTTGAGAAATGGTTGGGCCGACTCTGCGCGGGCGGGCCGCCGGATTAAGCCGAGTTCGATGGAGCCAACCAGCTTTTCGAGCTGATAATCCGCATAATCCCAGTTGCGATCGTCGCCGGCCCAGTACAACTCGTTGTAGCGATAGCCCGTTTTGCGCATCGCCTCTGAGAATCCGCCGAGTTGATCTTCGAGGGCCTTTAATTTTTCTGCATCATCGTCGGGGAGCCAGCGAAAGTCGACGTCGCTGTCGACGGCCTGGGCTTCGTCTGCCGGCACTTCGTCTGCCGGCACTCCGTCAGCCCTGTCGTCGTCGACCGGTGCGTCGCAACCGGCACCGGCAAGTAGGCAAATACTGGCGGAAATAATACAAAGCAGAACTTTCATCGCTAAACTCCAGTGGAGGCATTGGTATGCTGAAAAACCAGCTTCAGACGGTGGGCTGTGTTAACCTCAATCCACGGTGGTGAACAAGAAACGCAAACGGGGCGCATCGAAGTAGCGATGCGCCCCGTTTGGGGCAGATTTTATCAGGATGGGCAGATTACATCGACTCCAAAAACTCGACCTCGATATCGCGGCCGAGCTTGTCGAAGAGAAATCCCTTGAAGTCCTCGCGGATCTGGACCTCGACCTGACGGATACGCTCTTTGGAGACGTCCCACTCGCCGCCGAGGGTGACCAGGGTTTTGGGATCCTCGGCGATCATGCGTTCAAACCAGATGGCGCGCTTTCGGTCGGTGTCGATTTGATCGCCGAAGGCGTCGATGGCGCCCTGAAGGCGGCTGGCCAGATCGTAGTCGCTGGCCAATTGTTCCGGGCTGGCCACATCGGAGGGCATCCGCTCGCCGATGGTGGTGGAGTCGTAGCCGGGAGCCTCGGCATCGAGGCGCACCGGCGGGGCGTCGAGTTGAGCGGCGACGCGGACCACTTCTTTTTCATCCACATCCAAATACTCGGCGACCAGGGCCGGCGTCGGTTTGTCGTGACCCTGCTTTATCAAAGCCCGGCGGGCTTTTTTGAGGTTGTAAAAAAGCTTTCGTCCGGCGCGAGAGCTGCCGATTTTGACGGGATGGACGTGATTCATCAGATAATTGAGAATCATGGCCCGAATCCAGTACTGGGCATAGGAGGTGAATTTAACGCCGCGATAAGGATCGTAGCGGGTCAGGGCCTCGGCGAGGCCGACATTTCCCTCCTGAATGAGGTCGAGAAGATTCGACCACCGGCGGGAGTACTCGCGGGCCAGTTTGACCACCAATCGAAGGTTGGTCAAAATAAGCATTTTACCCGCTTCCGGGTCACCGTCGTTGACGTATCGCTCCGCCAGTTCCTGCTGCTCCTCCGCCGGCAGCGGCTCGATATAATTGAGGCGCATTAAATAGGCGCTGGTGGCGTCCGTATCGGGCGATATATTGAGATTTCCCTCCGAAAACATGGGCAAGCTCAAATCCCCAGACAGCTCGGCGAGAACGGGCATGGATGCTGAATTTTCGACAGTCGGCTGAGTCATGGTCATCTGTATGTCCTTCGGTTCATTAAGTTGGTGAACGGACTACCACGGCCATCTGTCCTTCCACTGGCTAGGCATAGTGCGTCGAAGTCGAACTTCTCAGGGTTCTCCTTGGGCTGATTCCCAGACTGATTTACATCGGTTTAGGAATCTGATGACATCTCCTGGTTCGGTGTGCATCTTTTGAACAGGATTTTGCCCCATCTTCCTGTTCACAACATAGTCAGACTGGGCGTTTATTTCCACTCCCATGGAAATAAGTCGATCCCCAGCCTGTATGAACAGGACTTGAACAGGCGTTAAGCGCCTGAAATGTCAGTAGTTTGCTGGTAGGAAAATAAGCTCGACACCATTTTGGGAAGCGCAAGCATCAGTGTTGCGATTCTGCGATCGATAGACAGGTGGGGATGCTCTTTTAGCACCGATGAGGCCACTTAAGACGCCGCGCATCAGGGGGACGGCGATCTCGATTCGGTTGTGGCGATCGTCGCCGATCGCCAAGGTGAACACGATGATGAACAGGTGTTGGACAACGATCGCCTCCCTGCTGCCGTCATCGCCGCGGGTGGCGCCGGCGCAGTTGGTGATCATTTTGAGGTAAGACAATCGCAGATGATGCCGAATCTATGGGAGGTGAAATGGGACGACACCTGGCAGTGCTTCAGAATCTTATGCCGGCCTCGGCACCAGAGCTGTATCGACCGATGGCCATTCAGGGACTGATTATTACTCTATGTATCGTCGCCGCGATGGGCTGTCGAACCGGTCAGGACGCCGAAACCCAGCGGGCCTACCAGGTGGCATTGGAGCGGATGATCCAGGGCCATGTCTACGAAATGGGCTGTGAGGCCCTGCTGCCGATGGCCGAACAATTATTGTGGGATCGCGGGTTTCACCAGATCTCGTATGAGGGTGATAACGACGGATTGCGCACCGAGTGGCGCGATCACGACGATATGCGCCAATATCACTACGAGGTCCACGCCCACCGGGTCTCGGCAAGGCAGTGTGCCGTGCAGATCATTTATCATGAGGTGGCTGGAGAGACGCAAAATCAGCGCCGCGACGCAGAGCGCGAATTGGAGTTGTTGGACTATATCGACGAGTCACAGGCCAATGATATCCGTTCCCGTGCCCGCCAGCAGGCCGAGGAGACGACGGTCGAGCAGCGCTGAGCCGGGTCATGACTGATCGGAGTTGAACGGCGAGAAATTTATAGAGCGGCAAAGATAAAGGCGATGATCAGGCCGCTCGTCACAGCGCGCTCCACGGCCCGGTCATCGGAGACCACGGCCAGATAGGCGAAAACGGGAAGGGCCCAGGTGACGGTGACGGCGGCAAAAAACGCCGGAACCTGCACAAAGGGCCAGGCCAGTGCCGGCAGGGCGCATAGGGCGTACCATCGGGGAAAACGTCGAAAATAACGGACCATCAATCCCACAGCCGCCGCCAGGACCAAGAGCAGGAGCAATTCGTCGGGAAAGGAGGGAATCAAGGTGGTCGCATCGCGCCACACCGCCTCGCCGTGCATCGCCCGAAGCGAGGTATGGGTGGCGCCGGCAAGGTGCCAACTGGCGGCGATCCAGGCCGTAAACGCCACGGGAACCACGAGGATCCCGGCGGCGATCGGAACCATCGACTCCCCATCGCGGCGGCGGTGAATCCAGGTGGCGGCGGCGATCGCCGGCCACATCAAAATAAATTCCAGTCGACAGCCCACGGCCACGGCAGCGGCGAAGACGGCGAATTTCGGCCGGTAGGTGACCACACCGGCCACGGCAATCGCTCCCGCCGCGGCCGCCATCTGGGTGCCCCAGTCGAGCACACTCATCGCCAGCACGGGATTGAAAAACCACAGCCAGCAGGCTCGCTCGGCGATCTGGGGCAGATCTGTGCTTCGGGCGAAGCGATATACGGCGATGCCCGCCAATAAGAGCATCACCTCCAATGCGATCCAGGGACTCAACTCGATGATGACCGTCGCCGGCTCGGAGCTCACCGCGGCGCTCAATTCCTCAATAAGTGAGGTCAAAAGGCCCGGCAGTGGAGTGCCCGAACCCAGCTCTGATGGACGCAGCGGTGCGATGAGCCACAGGGCGCTGCGGCTCAATAGCCAGGCCAGAAGGGCGGTTCGAAACGCGGGATGAATTCGGGCAATAAGCGGATGCATGACATCGCTGAGCCTATCGCCGAAATCAAAGGACGCAAATTTTTGGGGGACGGGGAGTGTCTGTTACGGGCTGGCGACGCGGACCTGATTTCGACCGCCGTTTTTGGCTTCGTATAATGCCTTGTCGGCAGCACCGATAAGCCCTTCCGGCGTGGTCACCGAGATCTCGGGCATGGCGGCCACGCCAAGGCTGATGGTGATCGGGATATGCTGGCCGTCGAAGACGAAATCGGTGCGCTCGACGATATGGCGCAGACGCTCGGCAATGATCGCCGCTTCGGCAGCCATCACGCCCCGAGATACGATAGTGAATTCCTCACCGCCGTAGCGGGCGAAGATATCGTCGGAGCGAAGCGTCGAGATCGACAGCTCGGCAAGCCGTTTTAAAATGGCGTCTCCCGCCAGGTGACCATAGGTGTCGTTGACGGGCTTGAATTTGTCGACGTCGTACATGATGACGCTCAGCGGCGTCTTATGACGAAGGGCAAAGGCGAGCTCCGTATTGAGGTGGTTCATCAGGTAATTTTTATTATACGCCCCGGTCAGTCCGTCGCGCAGAGCGGCGTCGAACATCTCTTTTTGAAACGTTTCATCGAGCTCATCGTGATAGGTGAACTTCAAGATCGTCGTTGAGCCAAGAGTGATCTTGTCGCCGTCTTGAAGCTGCTGGCGTCGGTCGACAGGAGCGCCGTTTAAAAATGTACCGTTGGCGCTCTGAAGATCCTCGATGAAGACGTCGTCGCCGTAGGAGATAAGCTGTGCGTGTTTTCGCGAGATTCCCACGTCGTTGACGTATAGATCGGCCTTCGATGAGCGTCCGACCGTCGCCTGAGTATCGTCGATTTTAAACATCGTACCGACGTGGGGACCGGAGATAACGATGAGATAGGCCTGTTCAGCCTGCCTGGTATGCTGTTGCTGGGCCTGTCGAAGCTCATCAGTGCTGACGATCATCGTGGCATCTGAGGTCTCCGCCAGATCCTGGGGTCCATCGGGGTGGTCATCTGTCATCTGCACGCCATTTCGCTGAAAGTCCTTGGTGGTAAGTATCCACGCCAAGGAGACGAGTGCGAGGATACATCGACGGTGACTACTAGTAAAAAGATAGTGTGTTTCAATTGCCAAGGCAACCGAAGGGAGCGTGAAAGCACCAAAAATGTAACAACGTGTACGCCGAGGCAGGCTTTTCACCCTGTCGGCGATGTCGTAGAGTTCGACTGTTAGTTTCGAGTCAATTCAATGTGGAGAACGGTGATAGGGAATGGTCCAGCGCCCGATGTACGCTTTTGAACCCGACGGTCGATGGTATGCGATGGCGCTGGGAACGCAGACGGTTCAGATCTGGCAATTGGGCGATATCGCAGGGGAAAATGACGAGCCCGATGGAGAGCTTAAAACCGAAGAAACAGCGCTGGTGGGGATAGCATTTGCCGGCGATACTCAGTTGGTGACGGTGCACGAGATGGGTGAGGTCGTGGGGTGGAGTCTTGAGTCTATTCTCGAGGGAGAGCCCACCCGATTATGGCGACATGAGACAGGGATGACCGTTCGCCAGGTGACGGCTCATCGGGGGACGGCGGCAATGCCGTGTCTTGTGGCCCTCGGGGGCGCCGAGGGCGGGCTGGCCATCGGACGCTTCGATGGCGCCGATGAGGGGCAGTGGACGGCGGGCGATGACGGACATGCAGAGAAAATCGAAGTATTGGCGTTTTCCGCCGACGGCCGGCGGTTGGCTACGTCGGGTCGAGACCGCGAAATCGCCATCTGGGCACCGGATTTTGCGACAGACGAAGAGGGGGGCGCGACACTTAAGAGAGTGCAACGGTTGAAGGGCTCTGGAGGATGGCCGTTGTCATTGGCCTTCTCCGATGACGGTCGACGCCTGGCAAGTGGCTGTATGGACAACGGGGTCTATCACTGGGATCTGGAGGCGTCGGATAATCCGCTGATAGGAACACGTTTCGATCATCATGGCTGGGTCGAAGACGTCGCTTTTGTCGGCGATGGCGAGACTATTTTATCGGCCTCCTGGGACGGGACGGTGGGAGTCTATCGCGCCGATCCACTTCAGCCGGTGCTGCAGTTTATGTACCACGGCGATTATGTGGTCAGCGTCTTGCCGGTACCGAATTCGACGCTCGTCTTTGCCGCTTCGTACGATGGTGAGGTCACCGTCTGGGATTGGCAAAAGGGAAGCCTGGAGGCCATCTTCGAGGGGCACGGCGACTGGGTTACTGACGTGGTGTGGCTCGGCAATGAAGTGGTGGCGAGCTTGTCCAGCGATGGGACGACTCGGCTGTGGTCGGCCGCCGATCTGGAGAGCGTGGCCGTGTTGGGAAAACCGGAAGTCGAGACCTTTAAGCTGGAGGGCGGGCTCGACCTGGCGAGCTTTGGAGTCGGCGATAGTCAGGATCGTCGAGAGGAGCGTCAGGGACCGGATTTGAAGAAATTACAGACGCGGGTGGTGCGCCGCTTCGACGGCGCGAAAGCGTCGTTGTCGGCGGGGGGCGGTGATCGGGCGATGGCGATATTGGAAGAGGCCGTCGACGCCTCAGAAGATATCGAGGCTCCTGAATTGGATGCCGAAATACCCGAAAGGTCCGACGAGATCGATGAATTTCAGTCCTCGCCTGAGATGGGCGACGAGTTGAGCGATATGGTTTTGGACGCCATCTCCGATGTCGAAGAAACTCAGGGGTCCGAAGTATCTGATCTGTCAGAAGAGCCAGAAGGGCCAGAAGAGTCAGAAGAGGACTCCGATCCGGCCGAACTCATCAATGCACCGGAGATGGAAGTCGCCAGCGGTGAGCATCTGGGTGAAGAGCTGGATCTCGACGGGTCTGATGCCAGCTCGGCGGCCACTGCCGAGGAATTCGTCGAGGATGCCTTCGGGGATGTCGACGACGATATCGATATCATGAGTTCTGAGTTCGACCATGTCGACAAAAAAGGAGAGTCTTCGGAGTCGTTACAGGAGTCGTTACAGGAGTCGGAGGAGTCGGAAAAACCCGAGAAATCGGCGGCAGCACGTGCCCGATCCGAGGAGCGAATGCCTACCTCGGGGCCGCTCTACGATCCAAAGCCTCTGAGTGACGATGATGAGATCGACGAGCTATTACCGGACGATGAGATGCTCGATCTGGCATTTTCGAGCTCCTTTGCCGAGGTCGTAGGACAGGACGAGGACGCTGGTGGTGAAGGGGACGAAGAAGGCGATAAAGATGCCGGCGACGACAATGGCGATCGAGATCAGCACGTCGAAGATGAGACATCGGACGAAGAGCGAGGTCCGCCGGGAAAGGCTAAACCGTCGTCTGCTGGAGGTTCCACGACAAAAGCGGCAGACGACGGGAAAGCCACTCAGTGGAGCAAGTCGCGTCAATCGACGACGCTGACAAGGGGAAAACCACTTGCTGTACCTGGCGATTCGGAGACTGACGATTCGGTTTCCGAGGCGTCGTCGGTTGCCGAGTCGGACTCCGAGAAGCCGAGCCGAAGTTCGACGGCTCCGGGCTATCGTCTGGGGGGGCGGCCGATGTCGCCGTCCCAAGCACAGGATCAGGTCGAGCCCACAAAGGGAAATCGAACGCTGACACCCTTTTCAAGTGTGGTGGCTGATGATGATCCCTTCGTGATCGACGATGTCGACGGCGAAGAACAGCCGTGGTCGCCGTCATTTAAGGGGCGAAAATTATTGGAGCGTCTGTCGCGCAAGTTAGAGAGTGAAAAAGCGTCGCCGGTCGAAAAAGAGTCGCCGGTCGAAAAAGCGTCGCCGGTCGAAAAAGAGTCGCCGGTCGAAAAAGCGTCGCCGGTCGAAAAAGCGTCGCCGGTCGAAAAAGCGTCGCCCGTCGATCCGGTGAGTGAGGCGAAGGGAGAAAATGATCTCGAATCCGAGGCGACAGATGGAGGGCTGGAGAATACGGGTGTGCTCAAGATGGAGTCGATGCAAATTGAGCCTCCGGCGCAGGCATTGGGGCGCGAAGAGACGGAAAGTCGCTTCAATCTCGTGGCCGCGGGCACAGAGAGCGGGGTGGAGACTCCAGAACCCGAAGAAAGCAAGTCTGCGGCGACACAGAATGGCGATTCCTCCTATTCGATCCACGAAATATCGCTGGCGGAGATGTGGCAGCGCGCCTCGGGGGCGGCCCCGCAGATGGGAATTCTAAAACGGCGGCTCTCTCCAGGGGGGGAGTATCAACCATTTCGGCAGCGTGATACCGACCACCGCGGTGGTGTGTGCCTCGCCGTTTCACCGAACCAAAAACGGCTGGTCACGGGAGGCCAGCAGGGAACGGTCGAAGTATGGGATTTCAAAAAGGGGAACGCGATTCACTTTCAGGTCGCCGGTGCGAAGTGGCTAATGCTCGGCTTTATTGAGGGCGAACGCCTTATCTTCGGTCTCGATAAGTCGGGACGAATTTATCTGTGGCTCCTGCCGCTCGCGGTGAGTGAAAGTGCCTCGCAGCTTCCTCAGGCCGTGATCGAAGAGTCGGCCATTCGTTATCGCTGTGGCTATATGACCGACGAGGGTGAGAAATTATTGACCGGAAGTGACGATGGACTGGCCCATTTATGGTCGCTGAAAACGGGTAAATGTCTGGCCCGACTGACAGGCCACGATGGGCCTGTCTCGGCAGTGACCTTCGGAAAGAAGGGGCCGATTACAGCGACTCTTGACGGTCAGATTCGGTTCTGGAATCGCCGTGGATTGTTGATCGACCAGATCAAAGCCTCTGGAGCGGTCTGTGATATAGAGGCGTCGAAGGGAAACGTCGTGTGGACTGAGCAAAGCGGCGCTCTGTCGATGATGCAGGAGGGGGCGAGCCGGGCGGTGAAGCTACAGGGTCATCACGGCGAGGGACGGGCGGTGATGTTTCGCGATGACGGGCATTTTATCTCCGGCGGGGAGGACGGCCGGCTGCTCCTATACAATGCAGCCACGGCAGAAATGGAGCAGGAGATCCATATTCCGGCACCGGTCCAGCAGGTGGCGCTAAAGTCGAGAATTCTCGCTTCCGGCTGTGCGGGAGGGGTGCTCTACGTCTTTCGACGCAGTAGAAAAAAACGAAAGGTCGGCGCGAAAAGTCGGGAGTCTTAAACCATGTCTATGGCCAGATCGAGTTCACTGCTTGTCGCATTTTCGGCGATATTTTTTTTGAGTCTCAGTGCGGCCTTTGCCCATCAGACCGAGCAGGCCGAGCAGGCCAGTGAGGTTCGGCCCGAGACGGGGGAGGTGGAGCAATTATTTAGTATTTCCGCCGAAGACCTGGCTCATCATCTGGGGGCCGTCGAGCATGGCGAAGAGCCGTCATCACAGATATTGCGCGAGCTTCGCGACGAGATTGGCGACTATATCGATGAGCATACGGCGGTGATCGCCGACGATGAGCATTGTGAGCTCATAGAGACCGACTTTGTCGGTCTTCCCGCTGCCGACGGCCGCGTTCACTACCATCAGAAGTGGCAATGTCCGCCTCGCCCCCGCGAGGTGGCCTTCGAAAATCGGATCATGATCGATTCCGCCGGCGGCTACCGGCATATGGGGCGCATTCAAGTCGGTGAAGCGATTCATCCCACCGTCTTTGATACACGTTTTCCCACCTACGCTGTCTATCCCGATATCGACGAAGAGCCCTCGCAGGCCGAGTCTGCCCAGCCTCGATTTGTCTGGCAGGGGCTGTTGCACATCTTATTTGGCTTCGACCATATTTTGTTCATCCTCGCACTCTTATTCGCCGTGCGCAGATTCTGGTCACTCGTGGTGGTGGTGACGGCGTTTACGGTGGGACATTCGCTCACCCTTGCACTGAGCGCCCTCGATATATGGACGATTTCACCGCGAATTATCGAACCGCTGATCGCCTTGTCCATCTTGTATGTGGCGGCGAAAAATATCGTCAGCGGCGGCGATTGGCGCCATGTGTGGAGTCTGGCGCTGGCGTTCGGATTGATCCATGGGTTTGGGTTTTCCTATATCCTGCGGGGTGACCTGCCACTGCCGGCCGATCAGGCTATCTGGGCATTATTGGCATTTAACCTGGGCGTTGAAATCGGGCATCTGGCGGTGGTGGCCGTGGCCTTTCCGCTCGTATATTGGCTCCGCAGCAATAAAGAAAAACTCTTCAGCGGGGTCAATCGGTGGATAAATGCAGCGATCGTGGGTGCCGCGTTATATTGGATGATCGATCGCATCTTTTTTTGGTAACTGACGCTCGGCAGGCGAGTTAATAAGGTTCCGGACGGGAACTAATAAGGAAGATATTGGCGGGGATTGAAGTTCAAGACATCGCATGTGTAATGCCGCTGGTCGGCAGGAATACCATTTAGACGGGACAATTGATGCGAATAGCCAGGCATTTCAACGGGATAAGGATGATGCGCCGGACAGTCTTGTGGGCGGTCATCGCCGCGGCGGGAGTAATGTGGACGACCCAGGCGCTGGCTCAGCAGTCGGTGGCCGGGGAATTCGATCGCCTCGTCGAGATCGTGGAGGGCGATTCCCATCGGGCACATCGCTTAGCGGCAGCCCATCTACTGGGAGAGATGCGTCCCTATCTGGTGGCGTCGCAGTTCGCCGGTCGGCTCGACGAGGCGGTCCCTCAGATCGACGATCCGATGGTGGCCTTCGTAGTGCAGCGGCAGTCGATGCGCGCCGGGCTCGACGCGGGGCTAAAAGATCGGGGCGACGACGCGGAATTCGCCAGAGAGCAGGGCTGTCTGGTCGACTGGGAACTACTGGGGCCGTTTGAAAACTCGTCGATGCAGGGATTTTACGAGCCGCTGGCTCCGGAGGCCGGCGAGGTCGGACCCTATCGCGGGCGCACCGCTCAGATCGACTGGCGTGGGCTCAGTTCAGGCCACTATCTATGTTCTTATCAGCTCGGATCGCGGGTTCATCCCTCGACGTCGGCCGTGGCTTATCTGGCGACCACAATAGAGGTGGAGACGCCGCGAGAAGCCGAATTATTGGTGGGAGCCAGGAGCGCCTACCGGGTGTGGGTCAACGGCGATCCGGTGGGTCAACGAGAAGATGAGCACGGGCTGGGGCTCGACGCCGAAGGGTGGAGAATCGACCTCGATAGCGGAGAAAACGAGATTCTTGTCAAGCTCGGATCGTCGGGTAGCGGCGGGCTGTCCTGGGTGGCCCGTCTGGTCGACGAGTCCGGCGAATCGCTGGACGGATGGAGCGCCAGTGGCGGTGTCGAAGCGAGCGTCGTTGAGCCATTCAATGCCGAGTTGGAGCCCGACGGCGGAGCGCGAGCGGCGATTGCCGAGGCGGTCGAGCTCGGCGGTGACGCCTCGACGGCGCTCGGGGCGGCTATTTTGTGGAGTCGGCTATATTCCGATGACTCGAGTACGCCCTGGCGCGATGTGGCCGATCGCCTCGCCGAAGACAGCGACGCGCTCTCCGATCGCGAGATGGTGTGGCTGGCACGGCTATACGAAGAACACTGGCGGCGTCAGGCCGTACTCGACTCGGCAGCGGAGCGCGGCGACGATCTGCTCGTTCGCTGGAGCCGCGCCGAGGAGCGGGGGCAGACCCTGTCGCGGATGAGCCTGGAGGAGCAACGCCGCGAGCTACAATCGCTGGTCGAGGAAAATCCCCGGTTTTTGATGGCCCGGCGATCGCTTGCCCGGTGGTTCGAAGAGCACGAGGGGGCTCATAGAGCGCTGCGCGTGATGGAGCAGTGGGACGACGACCAGCGGGAGTCGACGCCGGCCTGGGTGTCGCGCACGGCGCGGCTGCACGGCGATGTCGGCGACGCCAGACGGGCCTCCGAGTTGCGGCGAAAGGCCGCCGAGGTCCACCAGTTGAGCGGCACTTTCGGCTGGAATCTATTGCGGGAGTCGATGGCCGCCGGCGATGTGGACGACGCCCTTATGCGAGCGCAAACACTGCGTCAGCGGGCTCCATGGTCGCGCAGGTGGGGCCTTCAGGAGGCGATGATTCACCGGGCCTCCGATCGGCTCGACGAGGCATTGATGATCCTCGACGGGCTCATCGAGGAGGCGCCCGGCAACGCCAGCCTTCGTCAGCGCCGTGCTGAGTATCTGCTCGCCGCCGGCGACCGAGAGGCTGCTATCGAGGCTGTAGAGGAGGCGATCGCCCTTCGCCCGCAGACGATTCGGTATCAGGAGTTTTTAGATCATCTTCAGCCCGAGTCGTCGCGCTTTTACGAGCCCTGGGTGGTCGCCAATCTGCGCGAGCTTGCCGAGGAGACCGAGGCCGGCTCGCAGACCTATGATTTTCTGGTCGACCAGCGAATCCAGCAGGTATCGTCAAATGGATTGGCCCGTCGATTTGAGCAGCGGGCCTATCGAGTCTTGCGCGACGAAGGGGTCAGCGGCGCCCGCCAGATGCGGGTTTCCTACCGACCCGGCGATGAGCGCGTCGAGGTCTTAGGGGTACGGGTATTAAAGGCGGACGGGACGCTCTCCGAGGACTACGACGACTGGACCAGAAGCCAGACCCGGCAGGGGGCTCGGCAGTATAATGACCGGGGCTACGTCACGATGCGCGCCAATAACGTCGACGTCGGAGATGTCGTCGAATTTCGCTATGTGGTCCATCAGGTGGCCAATGAGAATTTCCGCGGCGACTACTTCGGCGATGTCCGCTACGTCCAGCGCACTCGTCCGGTGGCGCTTGGGCGATATGCCGTGATCTATCCCGACGACTGGGAGATGTTTTTTAGACCACCGCAGAATGATTACCGGCGATGGGAGGATAAATTCCCCGGTGGTGAGCCCTCCTCAGATGCCCGGATTACGGCATTTGAATTGCGCGATATTCCGCGGGTGATGACCGAAGACGACCAGCCCGGAAGTACCGAGATCTACGACCATATCATGGTCTCCAACAAGGAGACCTACGACGAGATCGGCGCCTGGTGGTGGGAGTTGATTGCCGAACAGATGGTGGTCGACGATGCCATCCGAAATACGGTCACCGAGGTCATTGACGGGCTCAACGGCGACGACGAGAAGCTGGAGGCGATCTACGAATATGTGGTGCGAAATACGAGATATCTCCACCTGGGACTGGGTATCCACGGCTGGAAGCCATATCGGACGTCGACGGTCTTTCGAAATCGCTACGGGGACTGCAAAGACAAAGCGGCACTGTTGAAGGTGATGCTCGAGGAGGCGGGGATTGAAACCCAGATGGTCCTGGTGCGAACGCGTCGTCTGGGCCTGGTCGACGATTATCCGGCGAGTATGCACGTATTTAATCACGCCGTGGCCTATGTGCCGTCGAAAGATCTCTATCTCGATCCCACGGCGCGGTTTAACGGGCCCTACGAGTTGACGCAGATGGATCAGGGAGCCCACGCATTGGTGGTCGAAGACGGAGGGACTACGCAGTGGCGTCGTATGCCAGTGGACGACGCCGAGGACAATTTATTTCGAGAGACGCTCAAAGTCGATCTGCGCGGCGACGTTCCGCGAATGACCGGCCATATCGAGGCCCACGGGGCAAATGCTGTGCGCGACCGGAGGCAACTCGAAGATCCGGATCGCCGCGATGAGGCATTTGAAGATCGATTGCGGCGCGTATTCTCGGGGCTGACCCTTCAGGATGCGGAGTACGAAGATCTCGATGGATTGACTGTGCCGACGCGGATTCGATTTACTGCCGAGGCCCCCGGTGTTCTGCGTGGAAGCCCCGGCTCACACTCGATTTATCCCTATGTGACCTCTCGGGAGTTATTGCGCGATTACGCCCGACAATCGACGCGCCGTCAGGATCTGACATTCCGTGTTCCCTTCGCCCGCGAGGCCCGGGTGCACTACCAACTTGCCGAGGCGATGGCCGTTGAGGAGATTCCCGAGTCGACTCATTTGGAGTCGCCGTTCGGCGAGATGGAGATCTCCTATCAATACGACGACGGCGAGTTGATAGTCGATCTGCGCTACGCGATTACCCAGCAGCGCATCGACGTCGAGGATTACCCCGAATTTCGCCGCTTTATTGCCGAGATGGACCAGGCTCTCAACGAAACGATACGGCTGGTGGAAAGCGAGGTCAGCCGATGAGGGAGACGATGAGATTTTCTGCGAGATATGCCGGTTATGTTGCCGTTTTTGCCCTTTTATGGACTGTCGCTGCGGGGTGTGCGACGACGCCGGAGGTAGAGCTCAAAAAAACCTATCAATTCGACGCCGATGCGCCGGCGACCCAGGCGATGTCGGCGTGGTTTGACGGAGAGCGGCCGGAGATTGCCGATCCAATAAGCGCTGAAGAACTCTTTGTGGCTGCCGAGGCCGATTATTGGGAGGGAAATCTCGAGGCAGCATATCAGCGCTATGTGGCGATGCTCCGCGATCACCCCGGTCATGGTTTAAATCGCTACGCCGTCCACCGATTATATCGGCTGCGCTTTGATGTCATCGAATTCGCACCGCGAATCGTCGACGATCTACAGGAGGTTTCCTACGACAGCGAAAGCGCGCTGACGCGGCTTGAATTGATGCGTTTATCCCATGAGGTCGGCCAGGAGTTGTGGCGGCGCTCTGATGCTTCGGAGCCCTTTGATTCGGCGCAGGTGGGCATGATTCATCAGTGGCGGGTGACGCCAGCGCTATCGCCGTGGCGCCTGCTCGATTTCGACGAAGAGATGGCTCCGGAGCAAACGGATAGACTGCAAGAAAGCTATTTGAGCCCCCGGGTCGGAGTCGATGATCCGGCCAATCGCGATATGACGAAGACCATTTCTGTCGACCGCCTTGGCGAGCGTATGCAGTTGGGAAGCTCCGGGATCTATTATCTGGAGAGTCAGTTGACGGTGGAGGGAAATCGGTCGCGAGACATTACGCTGAGCGGACGATTTCCCGGGGCGGCCCGGGTGTGGATCGACGGCGAAGAGGTATTGGAGCGGCGCGAGGAGGCCTACGAGCCGGGACGGGTGATGCGGCAGATCGAATTGGAACCGGGCGATCACCGGGTGCTCGTCAAATTGGCCTATCGAAGCGGCTCCCGGGACTGGTTTGAGCTTGGGTTTGTCCCCATGAGCGGCAATATCTGGGCCGACGCGGGACTGCGCGCTCAGCCCGAGCTAAAGGGAGCGCCGGCGGGCGTCACCCTTCGCAGTGAGCAGCACGATGCGGCGGAGCTGGAACCGGTCGTCGTTGCGGGCGATATTTCCGCCTCCGAGATGTCGAGTTCGACGCTATATGCGGCAACTCTATCGGCCTATGCCAGTGGCGAATACGAGGCATTTGAGGCGGCCTGGGAGGCCTTAATGGAGCGCCACCCCGAATTTGCGGCGGGCCATCTTCTGGGGAGCTATCAGGTGCGAATGCGCTGGGATGTGCCATCTCAGCTTCGCGAATCACTGTCCATCTCGCGGCTGCGGCGCGCCGAGGAGTTGGCCCCCGACAATTTGCACGTATTGGTGCGATTGGAGCGCTCGCTGCGCGATCGCGGTGAGGATTCGGAGCATCGCCGGGTATTGGAGCGAGCTCGCGAATTGGCGCTTAACGAAGCGCCGCCGCTGGCCACCGGATCAGCCCAAGCCGGCGCGACGATCGGAGAGACGAAGGGCGGCCATTCGGGCACCAACATCGACACCGGGGCTGTGCGACAACTGCGGCCGCTGGTCTCCTGGGCCCGTCATCTGCAGCGCAAGGGATGGTCGCAGCAGGCCGAGGAGGCGTGGCGAGAAGTACTTGAGATCAATCCCAATCACTGCACTGCCGTGCGCCAATTATACGGCTTGTATCGGTCGCGAAATTATTTTCCCGACGCCGACGCGCTGAGCTCGCAATGGAACTCCTGTCCGCGATTCGTCGATCGGTGGGTCCGGGATCATCCAAATCGCCTCGATGATCGCCTCGAATTCGCCGCTCAGCAGGCCGGGCGATATCCCTACGATGCCACCCGACAGCGCAGCTATGCCGATATTCTTCGCTCAGCAGGAGATCGCGACAAGGCGGCAGAGGTTCTGGCTGATGCCACCGACAAGATGCCCGACGAGTCCCAGTTGTGGCGCGCGCGGGTCGAGTTGGCCATGGGCGATGGCGACAACGCTCAGGCCCGGGCATTGCTCGACGAAGCCAGCGCCAGGCTCGGCAACAGCAGCCGTCTGGAGTGGAAAAAGGCCCGGTTGGACGACGAACTGCCCCTGCAGGGATTGATGCGCGATGGGCTCGAGGCGGCCCGCGACGAGATCGAGCGTACCACGACGAGCGACGAAATCGACGAGGATTCATTCGATGAGGACGAGCGGGCGATGGGGCTCGACGACGCCTATTACGTCGTCGACTTTGCGGGCCGAAAATATTTTGAAGACGGCTCATCGTGGACATTGACCCACCAGATTGTGCGGGTGATGACCCGGGGGGCGATTGACCGCTATGCGGAGATGACGGTGCCCAGTGGCGCCTATCTTCTAAAGGCGCGCACCATCAAAGAAGACGGCGAGGTTCGCATGCCCGACGGGGTCTCCGGCGACTCCACATTGAGCATGCCCGGGCTCGCCCGGGGCGATATGGTGGAGATGGCCTATCTGCAATTTCGGGGGCCGCGCCGGGTGGCCTCACAGGTCAGCGGCGGGCGCTTTTATTTTCAGATGGCCAATGTGTCCTCGCGGCATAGCGAGTATGTGGTCATCGGTACTGAGGAGATGGGATTTGAGAGCGCCAATGGCGCTCCGGAGCCCGAGAAATTCGAGTGGGACGGTCGCGAGGCGACGCGCTTTGTGCAGCGTGATTCGCGGCGTCCGCGAAGCGAGCCACGGCGGGTCAATGCCCAGGAATATCTACCCTGGGTGCGCGAGGTGCGGCCCGGCGTCGATGAGCCGACGCTCGACGTAGAGCGGCTTTATCAGCGCGAATCGCTGGTGGGCAGCGTCCGCCCCTCTCCGGTGGTCGACGAGAAGGTCGAGTCCTGGCTGGGGCGTGAGCTCGACGGCCGTCCCGTCACCGACGACGAGGTACAGCGGCTTTATTACGGTACGGCGGCCTGGATCCGCCAGATCTCAGCGCGCTCATTCGGCACGGATGCCGCCCATATCATCCAGCAGCGCCAGGGAAGTCCCTTTGTTATTCTCCACCTGGTGCTGACTCAGCTCGGAGTCGATCACGACGTGTATCTGGCGAGAACTGACGAGCAGCCGCTAAAAGAGCAGGCCGTCGGTGAGGTCGGCCGTTATCGCCGGGCTGTGCTGCGAATTACGATGCCCGAGTCGGGCCGCGTAAAATGGGTTCAGATGCAGCGCCGCGATGCCATGTTCGGGGCTCTCGATCCTGAAATCGATGGACAGCGGGCAGTCTGCATCACCTGTGATGAATTTCGCCGTGACACCGTAAAAATGGAGGATGAAAAGCGCCCGCGCCGCCATATCGATGTGGCAGCGCAGCTCGACGAGCAGGGCCACCTGTCGGGCACCCTCGATTATCGCTTCGATGGCATCCGGGCTGTTCGCGTGCGCGCGGCCCTGCGCAACCGATCTGACGAGGAAGACCGGCGAGCCTATTTTGAGCAGGTATTAACGGGCCAGATCTCCGGAGCCGATCTGCAGGGTGTCGAAATTAGCGGAGAGGATGAGCCGGGAGAACCGCTTCGATTCGAGGTCAAATTTACGCGCGACGGATTTGCCCGGGCCTCGCAGGACGGATTGATCATCGACCGGCCCATCTTTCGAGAGGCCATGCAGCGCATCTACACCCAGCCCTCGTCGCGGCATACGTCGATGTTCGTGGGCTATGAAAGAGAGCAGAGTTATTCGCTGTCCATCACGGTTCCGGAAAATATGGAGGCCAGGCTGCGGGCCGTCGATGTCGAGGAGGCCACGACGGCGTTCGGCGATTTTGATCGGCGCGCCTGGATGGAGGACGGAGTCCTTCGGCTGGAGACGTCGATCCGACTTCCACGCCAGCGGATCGCCGCCGATGATTACGGTGAGTTTCGCCAGTGGACCAGAACGGTCGAGGAGAGCGCCGAGCTGTGGCTTGGCCTCTCAGCGAACCTCGGCGATGGCCCGGTCGAGCCCGTCGACGGTTAGGGGAAACATGGGAAAAATCTCGCCGATTTTGCGCGTCGTATACCCGCCCCACCACCTTGGTTTATCCGGGTTGAGCCAGGCGATGCGGGGCATGGTCTCGCGAAAGCGGCGAAGCCAGGTAATACCGGCGACCTCGTTGTGGTGGTAGTAGTGGATACTGCCGCCGGGCTGAGTGAGCTCCGGCGGGGCCATCGCCGCGTCGCCGACGATAAAGCAGCGCCAACTTCGATCGAGATTCGCCAGCACCTCGGCGGTCGGTTTTCCCTTCCGGCGCGCCATATCCGAATATAGCGTCTCGTAGGGGCAATTATGAAAATAATAGGCCTCGAATGCTTTGAAGTGATTCGCCCTGTGGGCTGCGGAGAAGAGGCGGCTCGTCAATTCGGAGTGGGGATTCATCGACCCGCCGACATCGGCCAATAATAATAATTTAACCTGATTTTTTCGGGGGGGACGAAAGACCATTTCGATATGGCCGGCATTTCTTGCCGTCTCGTCGATCGTGGCGTCCAGATCGAGCTCCTCCGGTCCCTCGCCGCGGCCCAGCCGGCGCAGTTTTCGAAGGGCGACGCCGATCTGACGGGTATCCAAAACGAGATCGGTTCTTAGGTTTTTAAATCGCCGTTTGGAGGCGATCTGCATTGCCGAGCCGTGCTTTGATTTGCCGCCGACGCGAATGCCCGAGGGATGATGGCCGGAGTGGCCAAAGGGACTGGTGCCGCCAGTGCCGATCCAGTGGCTGCCGCCGTCGTGGCGCTCGTCTTGTTCGGCGAGGCGCTCCTCGAATTGCTCGCGCAGCTCGTCGAGGTCGAGTCGCTCCAGGGCGTCGATCTGCTCCTGGGTCAGCTCGCGGAAAAAGCGCGCTTCTTCCAGCCAGTCGAGAAGGTCGTCGGTCAGGCCCTCGGCAGCCTGCGGATGGGTAAAGGGGCGGTCGTCGAAAAACTCCTGGAAGGCCGCGTCGTACAGGTCGAAATGCTCGACCCGTTTGACGAGCACCGCCCGGGCAAGAGCATAAAACCGGGTCAGGCTGGAGGCGGCCAGCCCCTCCTCGAGTGCCTCAAGGAGGGTCAAAAACTCGGTGGGCGAAACGGGGATGCCCCGTTTGCGCAGATGGTAAAAGAAGTCGACGAACATGGTGGGCTCACGTAAAAAAAACGACGATTGAACCGCAAAGGACGCGAAGGAAAACAAAGAAGGACGCGAAGAAAAACAAAGGCTGAGTCTGGCGACGGACTGATAGTGGGGTGCTCGTCGCGGAATCAATTGTGTCTGATGCCTAGCCCGGATTATTCATGAGACGTCGTCACGAGGCAAAATCAGCGTCAAAAGCCCGAAATCGAGCCCCGCAGGCGATGCGCCGGGAGCAAAGCGACCAAGTACTCCTGGGGTGCAGCGCATCGTCAAGGAGCGAGATAAAGGGATTTTGGCGCTGATGAGCCACAGTAGGCGTGTCATGAATAATCCGGGCTAGCCCTGCATGGCGACCAGGTCTCGCTCTTTTTTGAGGAG
>SKQC01000013.1 GCA_007119175.1 Myxococcales bacterium
TAGCGCAAAGAGAGCGGAAAAATCAGCCAGCGAATGTCGATGGGAGACTATCTTGACAGCGTCTAAAAAAGCGCGCCCGGCAGGATTCGAACCTGCGACCTACGGATTCGAAGTCCGGCGCTCTATCCAGCTGAGCTACGGGCGCTTGGAGGTCGGGTTTCACACATCGAAACCGACGGGCTTTATGTCACCTGTGGCAATATCGTTCAAGTAGTTTTTGCTCGGCAGTACACCGGCAGCCTGTTGCGCATAGCGCACTGGCAGCCCCCGTCCCACGATTCGGCGCGAAACGACTGGCTGATGATCGTCTCTCGGGCGGTATCTCGGTATCTCGTTACGGGCGGTATCTCGTTAGTGGTATGATGGGGGGATAATCAGCGATCGCGGCAGAACTCCATCAACACAGTGAGAGCAGATGATTTGCGCGGAATGCACCGAGGAATTTGCCACCGCAGCGTGGGACCCGAGACCTTCGGAATGTCCCTCCTGTGGACGAGGGCCGATATTGCGTGGCGAGTATCGCTTCGAAGAGGAATTGCATCGCATACCACAGACGGCGCGTTTTCGGGCGACGCGACTCTCCGACGGCGCCGGGGTGACCGTGACGGAATTACTCTTTCCGCCATCGGAGAGGTCGATGATCCGGTCGGAAGCCCGGCGCACGGAGCGCAGCGCACAGCGGATCGATGCCGGCGATGTGCCGCAGCTCTTGGAGTGTGTGGTGATGGGGGGTGTCCGCGCCAGGACCTCCGTCTATCTCGTGGAACCGGCTGATGAAGAGCGGAGAGTCGACCGAGGGCAGGCCCTCGACCGGCAATTTCGCCAGCGCCTTGAAGCGTCGCTGCCCGCCGGCTCCGATGGCGATATCGGCGTCGAGGCGATGACGCGACTGGTTAAGGTGGTGCTGCGAGCTCTCATACCTCAACGCTCTCCCGAAGAGACTTCTCGTAGTGCTCATACCGGTGGAAGAATATTGGCCTTCGTCTCGCTCGCAGGCGTTTTGAGCATTGCTGCAGTGTACTATCTGATACTGGAGCCAGCACAGGAGGGATCCAAAGACCCGAGCCCGTCGGTGGCTGTCGAATCAACAGAAATGCCAACAGAAGACGAGGCGAGGTCCAACGGCCGAACCATTGCTGACGAACTAGATCGGAGCGCCGCAGAGATCGCGGAGAGATTGATTAAAGAGGGGCAAAAAAGCGATGACAGCGCCTCTGAGCCGACAGAAGTGGATCGACCGAGCGCGCAGCAGCGTCGCCGCACACCGGAGCCACCGCTTCCTCAACAAGCACAGGATGTTCCCTCATCGGTAGGCCCCTTGCGACTGGGAATGAGTCTCGAGACAGCACAGGAGGCCGTGCCGGAGGAGCGAAAATGGCGGCGAAGGGCCGCGGGGCGTCCCATGCCCGATGGGTCCCATTGGTGGGTACAAACACCGCTGCTCGGCGAGGAAATTCGATGTCAGGTATATTTTTGCGACGACGAAGGTCTGTGCCGGATTTATTGCGAAAAACACGTCGCCTACGCTCCGCAAGACTACGGGAAGGTGCGCGATGAGTTGTTTTCAAAATACAGCGAACGTTACGGGACTCATACCCGATACTTCGAGCGGGACGGCACCCATCGCATCTGGTGGTGGACGCATCCGGAAGCCGAGCTGCGTTTGCGGACCGACTCCACGCCCGTCGAGAATATAAGTGGTGACCAGGGACATGCGACGAAGCGGATTCACCTGGAGTCGGCTTTTTATCAACAGTGGCACGACGAGAATTGATCTGAGTTGAGGTGGCGATGTCCAATTCCCGAGAATATCGCACGCCCATAAATAATATAGGCCAAAAGCGGGGCGGCGCTCAGCAGGAGCGACACAAATTCAGTCGTGGATTTCACCATAGGTGACCGTGATTTCGGCGCCCTCTTCGAGGTCGGAGACGAGGTGGACCGGTTGCGTATTTTCAAATGACGTTCCGGGACCGCCGCCAATTTCCTGGAATCTGCCGGCGTGAACCCGGGACATCCCTTCTCCCTCTTCGACAGTAAATTTCGATTCCACCCCGACCGCCACTTTTCCAGACTCAGACTCGGCAATGACAGTCGAGGTTCTATTGCCCGGCATTGTGCTCATATCCTCGTCGCCCTCATACTCCTCACAGGTGCCGTCAGAATAGCAGAAGATGGTTCCCTGCCCCTCCTCATCCATAGTCACAACCAGCGCCTGGTCGCCGCTGCTGCGGTTCTGAATTCGCACCTGAAGACCATCGCGTTCGATCTCGGCAGTTTCATCTTCGCTGTCCGCTTCGAGCTCGCTTTCACTCTCGTCGACAGGATCGCTGTCATCGTCGTCGCAGGCGATAAGCAGTGAAAAGAGTGAAAGAGCAAATACAACGGCACCAAATCTGATTTTGGACATCTTGGAATTCCTTATTTAGAAAACTATATCTTGGTTTGGAGATTCTTTAATGAGCGTTGAGTTGAAGGTTCGGGCTAGCAGCCCGAAATGCGGCCAGGCTGGCCGCGGGCCCCGAACGCTATACGTCACCCAGGGTTCGGGCTAGCAGCCCGAAATGCGGCCA
>SKQC01000438.1 GCA_007119175.1 Myxococcales bacterium
CTCTAATTCGTCGCGAGACGGTAAAAACCAGTCATCGTAGCCGCCGACTTCGAAGTCGGCGGCTACGATGACTGGTTTTTACCGTCTCGCGACGAATTAGAGCTGATGTACGAGGAACTTCACCTGCAAGAACTGGGCGATTTTCAGGACTCGAACTACTGGAGCTCCACTGAGGTAGGCCTTGAACGCGCCATGGGCCAGAATTTCCACTCCGGCCTCCAGACCGAGTGGCGAAAGGACTTCACCTATTACGTGCGGCCGATTCGCGCTTTTTGAGCCCAACCCACGTGCAGGCCCGGCGTTCATTCCGGGTGGACCTGAGAGTTGCACCGCTGTGCCCAATTCGTAACTATGGGGAGCGAATAAACTCACTTTCAACGACTTGCTCCCAGGAAAGTTTTGATGCCCGCCAATAAGTGGATCTACAATCTCGCCATCATCGCCTTTTTGCTCGGCATTGCCACGGCCTGCAATCTGTCTTCAGTCGCCGAAGTCGACGCCGATTGTATCGCCGACAGCGAATGTGACGACGGCTACTGCGATGACGGCCAATGTGTGACCTGCCACGCCGACGACCACTGCCCGGACGGCGTCTGCGTGGACAATCAATGCCTGGAATGCGACGGCGACGACGACTGCTCGCAGGGCGAGTTCTGCGACGACGCCCAGTGCATCTCGTATTGTGACGGCGTCGACTGTGGCGAGGGCGGCACCTGCGTGGAAGGCAGTTCAGACTATATCTGCGACTGCGATCCCGGCTTTACTCTGGACGGCGATATCTGCGTCGACGCCTCCTCGCCCTGCGACGACGTCGACTGCGGCGAGGGCGGAAGCTGTGTGGAGGACGGCGACAGCCACCTCTGCGACTGCGACGACGGGTATGAACTCGACGACGGCATTTGCATCGAGGAGTCCTCGCCCTGCGACGGCATCGACTGCGGCGAGGGCGGACAATGCGTCGAAGACGGCGACGACCACCTATGCGATTGCGACGAGGGGTATGAACTCGACGACGGCGTCTGCGTCGAGGCCGACGACCCCTGCGACGAAGCAGACTGCGGCGAACTCGGCAGTTGTGTTCCCACCGGAACCACCTTCACCTGCCAATGTGACGAGGGATTTTTCTTCGACGGCGACGACTGTGTCGAGCAGACCTCGCCCTGCGACGGCGTCGACTGCGGCGACCACGGAGACTGTGTCGAAGACGGCAGCGATTATTTCTGCGACTGCGACGAGGGCTTCGAAGACCAGGACGATATTTGTGTGGAGACCGTAGTCGCCATCCATGTCTCTACCGACGGCGACGACGACGGCAACGCTGGAAGCCAAAACGCCCCGGTGCGCACCATCGAGCGTGGCATCGAATTGGCCTCTATCTACGACGACGGCGACCGAAATGTCTTTATTGCCGAGGGCGAATACCACGAAGACGTAGACCTTCACGGCGACGCGGTCAGCCTCTACGGCGGCTTCAACGAGGACTGGGAACAAGACCCCGACGCCGATTCGATCATCATCGGCGGCGGAAGCTCTGACCGACAGGCGGCGGTCGAAATCGTCGGCGTCGACGCCGATATCGAGCTTCACCGACTGACCATCGTCGCCAACGACGCCTCCGGCCAATTTTTCGCCGCCCCCGAGGGCTCGACGCTCAACCTGTCGTCAAGCTCTGTTGGAATTATGCTCTACGACAACGACGGCCACGTCGAGATCTGGGAGAGCACCATCGAGGCCGGTAACGGCTTCGACGGCGGCAGCGGGTTTTCCGGCAATGAAGGCGAATCTGGAAATGAAGGTGACCCGGGAAGTGCCGGCGCCGGTACCGATGGAGCCGGCGCCTCGGAAACCGCTGCTCAGATCTGCAGCTATAGCGACGCCCCCAATCCCGGTGGCGCCGGCGGTGACGGCGGCTTCGGCGACGAGTCCGGCGACGATGGCAGCTCTACAGGTGGCGCCAGCGGCGGCGACGGCGGTGAACCCTTCGTCGATCCGGTCTGCAGCGGTGGAAATGTGGGCTCTTCTCCCCAGGCGGGCTCCTCAGTGGGCACCAGCTCTACTGGCACCGACGGCACTCCCACAGCCGACGAGGACCGGGCGATGATTCGCCTCCACGACGGCGACGGAGATTGGATTTATTTTTATATCCCCTCCGGCACCTCCGGAGACAACGGCGATCCCGGCGTCAGCGGCGGTGGCGGCGGCGGTGGCGGCGGCTCTTACGTGCCCTGGACCGCAAATGAATGCTGGGAAGTACACGCCGGTGGCGGTGGCGCCGGCGGAACCGGCGGGTGCGGTGGCGAGGGCGGAAATGCCGGCGCCTACGGTGGCGCCTCCTTAGGCATTATCGCCAAATCGAGCTCCTTCGACGTCACGGACTCCCAGATCACCACCGGTGACGGCGGTGATGGCGGCGACGGTGGCTCCGGCGGCGGTGGCGGCGACGGCGGCGATGGCGGCTCAGGTGGAGAGGGCTCATCCTTTGAAGGTCATGACGCCAGCGACGGCGGCAAGGGCGGCGACGGCGGCAAGGGCGAAGATGGCGGCGGCGGCGCCGGCGGGGCCGGCGGAGCGTCTATCGGCGTGCTATATACCGACGCCGAAATGGAAATCAATAATGTCAGCATTTCCACCGGCGACGGCGGCCAGGGAGGCTCCGGCGGCGGCAGCGACAACGACGCCCCCGACGGCCTCGAAACCTCGACCCACGAATACGATTGACCTCCCCCGCGAGCCGGTGGCCATTGCCCCGGCTCGTCCGTCGCCCCCTTAATAGTACAACATCACCTATGCGTGAGCCCATGCGCTGAGGCGTCCTGTGCCAAGGGCTAGGCGACGTGACGGAGGCGATGCCAGTGCATCGTCGAGACACGTCAACGCCGCCATTGGTGCAGGCGACCGGCGATGGGCCGTGGATAAGTGATGTTGTACTATTAAAACTCGATGGCCGTCCGCTCGTCCATCTCCACCGTCTCGGACTCTCCGCCGACGATGACCTCATGGGGCGTATGCTCAATTTCTTGGTGTGAGAAGCGCTCCTGGACCTCGAACCCATCGGTGCCCGGCTCCCATTCGGCGGGCCGAATGGTCAGCGCTATCAACGGCACCGACAACTCGCCGTCCTCATCGAGCTCCCCCGAAAAGACCTCTTCGCCGTCCACATCGTTGATGACCACCGACGCGTCGGCCTCGCCGCTTATATCGAGACTCCAGCCCACGCTATAATAGCTAAAGACGCTCGTCCGTCGCCACCAGACGTCATCGTAACTTGCGCCGCCCTCAAAGGTGGGGTTGATGACCTGGTGGCGATTGCTGTCGAATCCCGCGTCGAATACGAAGGTATGGTAATCGGGGTGATCTCCATGGCGCACAAATGTGGTGTCCACAAAGGTATGGCGATCGCCTCGGCCGTAGTCATCGCCGAAGCGCACATTGGCCACATTCGAGACCAATCGATTGTCGACGTAATAGGCCGGCAGGTGATCGTCGCGATTGGCGTATACGCCCTGACCAACCACAGGGGTTGCCTCTATCGCCACGTCGTCGGCGGCCCCGACATGGACGAAATTTCGCTCGAATGTCGTATTTTCGATGCTCTCGTCGGTATAAAACATCGTTCCCCGCATTATCCCCTCTCCCCGGGCGCGACCGATGACCACGTTGTCGCGGTAGGTTAAATCCTCGCGCGGCTGTCCGCCGGAGCCGTAGTTGGTGATCCGAAATGCAGCCATGGCGTCCATCTCACCCCAGTCTTCGTAATATCGGCGATCGTCGCTGGAAACCCCCTCCATCTGCACCAGATTACCCTCCACGAAGTATCCCTGATGGGCCCAACCGAATCCGTAGGCATTATAGCCGGTCAGAAAAATCTTATTTTCGCTCATCGTCCCGGCGTCGAATCCCTCGCGCGAAAATGACTGCATGGCAAAGGAGTTGGTCGACCAACTATCGACGAAGACCTCGTTATTTCGCATCAACGGCGCCCGCATCAGCCCGTTTTGTCGCGTCCGGGCCACCAGGTTGTGATTGAGCTCAAAATCGTCCATCTCGCCTTCGTCCGGGTCGCTGGCGATTATCCGAAGGGGACGCCCGCCGCCGGAACCGTGGCGGTCGAGGATCTCAAATCCGCGATCTGTAAATCGGTTGTGGTGCAGATGCACCCGCCCGCCGGGATAGCGCAAAAATAACGCGTGAATCTGCGCCGCATGGTAGTCCATCGACACCCCGGCGATTTCGATATCGTCGACCCCCGACAGATAGATCGGATTGAGCCCGCCGTTGGAGGTCGATTGATTGCCCACATGGCCCTCGCTCAACTGGCCGTTGACGATGCGAATATCCGACAACTCTCCGGTTCGACCCCAGATCCCACTGGCCGATTCCTCGGCATCATTCTCGTCGACCCCTCCCAATTCGTCATCGCCGTAGATCACGGTATGACCGTTTAAATCGACGGTAATATCCGTCCCCTCCACCACCAATGCAGTCCTGGGCGCCGAGAGATCTTCAGTCAGATAATACGTCGTCGATGAGTCGTCGAGACGGTACGGAGGCCCGTCCAGATCGCCGGGAACTGCCGTCCAGTCCGAGCCATCCTCCGTGGTAAAAGAACGGGTATGAGAGATGATGGTCTCGCCGTCATCACCGCGGGCGACGAGTCGATAATAATAGGTCGTCTCCGCCTCCAGATCGCTTAAGTGATGCAACTGGTTGAAGAAATATCGCTCGCTCTCTTCGGTGGACTCGTCGAGCGCCTCTTCGTCGGTGCCGTATTCGATCATTCCACGCACCGGTAGCGTTGTCTCGAAAGCCACAGATGCCGAATTTTTCGAAATATGCGTCCATTCCCCATCGGGCTTAAAATCGAGCACATCACCGGTAAATTCTTCGACCAATGGTTGATTGGCCACACCGAAATGGGTCAACGCAAACTCGTTGAATACCTCGTAGAGTTCGGCTGGCGAAAACCCCTCCTCCAGATCGGATTTATCGAGCTCCTCAAAGGCCTCACGCGCCGCGTCTGCCCGCGCCTCATCGACGTCGAGGGCGTCGCCCATCACCACCTCGGCAACTTCCCCGCTGGGCCGTCCCTCCTCGCCGTTGCCGGTGTCGGTGTCACTGTCGATGTCGGCGTCGGCGTCGGCGTCGGCGTCGGGCCCACTCTCACCGTTGGCGTCCTGCTGGCCGATATCTGCCGAGGCATCCACCCCGATATCATCTGTCGGCGTCTCGCCGTTTTCATCGGAACACCCGGCAAAGACGACTATTGCTATCGACACAATCAGAACCCAAAAGCCACTGCGAATCATAATAAACTCCCTATTCAAGTCTCGACACAGACCTCGCATTCGTCGCTGCAAGCATCCTCAATAAATGCTTTTCGTCGCGCATTTAATTACGTACTCTGTGGACCATGCTTGCCTGATATTGACTGACGGTCAATCTCTTCAGTACAGGGCTATCCCAACAGCCCTACTTTCCGCCCTGCTTTTATCTCGACCAGGATCGCCAGTGAACACCACTTATTGTGTATCTATCTACCAAAACCGGATCGGCCGCGCACTGCTCGTCGCGGTTTTCATCGCCGCTGCCCTTGGACTGACCTGCACCGACGATCCCGAGCCGGCCGACACCAACGACGACACGCCCTTTTATAGCGGTGGCGGTGGCGGTGGTCCGGCCGACGATATGCTCTCACGGGACTTCGAGGTCCTTTTGACCGAGCCCTTCTGCGACATCTGCACCGGTGACGACAAAGATTATCTGGCGGCCAATAACGAGATCGCCGATCGGGTCATCGAGTTGTTGGACGGCGCCGAAGAAACCGTCGATATCGCCCAATTCACTTTCAGCGATCGCAATATCGAGGACGCCATCTACGGCGCTCACGATCGCGGTGTGGAAGTCCGGGTGGCCATCGACGACGGCCAAGATCGCCCCGGTTCGTTGACCCGACGCCTGCAGGACAACGGCGTCGACGTGCGCTTTATAAAAGGCAACCAGGTCGGCAACCAGGACCGCTACGGGCTGATGCACTCAAAATTCATGATCGTCGACCACCATATTTTATTGACCGGCAGCAATAATTGGTCGTCCACGGGAACGACGATCAACGAGGAAAATACGATCGTCATGACCTCGGAGCCCGACGACGGGCTGATCCACGCCTTTCGCTGCCACTTCAAATCGGCCTGGAAACAGATGCCCCACGAAAGCGGCGGCTGCTCAACCCACGACGCTCGCTTTTCGCCGGGAATCGAGGGCCGAAATCTGATTCGCGACGGTATCGCCGGAGCCGACACATCGGTCGACGTTCTGATGCATCATCTATTCTTCGACGGCATGGTCCGGGAGTTGCGCGACGCCGCCGAGCGCGGTGTCGAGGTGCGCGTCGTCCTAAATCGCGACGATCGCGAAAACTACGAGGGCGGCGACTGGGATCGCATCGTCGACGCCGGCGGAGCGCTTCGCTTTAAGCAAAATAATGCCGACGAATTTCAGTATATGCACCACAAGCTGGCAATCGTCGACGGCCGGACTCTATTACACGGCTCCGGAAATTGGTCGGGCAGCGGATTTTTCAACAACTACGAATTCTACGTCCGCTACCGCGACCACGAGGTGGTGACCCCCTTTAAAGAACTCTACGAGCGATTATGGAAATGGTCGCTCAGCCCGGCATCGCTGGACGCCGGGCTCAACGCCGCCCGCCAACACCACGACGAGCACCGCGTCTTTTTTGGAAACCTCCACGCCCATTACGAAATTGAGGGAGAGGATGGAAAATTTCTGGATGACGGCGAATTGCTGCGCAGCGACGAACCGGGCGGAGAACTGGTCAGCGTGGCCGACGAAGTAGGTGATCGCCACCCCACACGCCACGCCTGGGAATACGCCCGCGACCGGGGCAAAATGGACTTTATGGCACTATCTCCCCACGTCATGGAGGACCGTGCCGAAGATCCGCTTATCAACCCCAATATGAGCGAGGAGGGCTACGAAACCCTCGTCCAAACCGCCCGTCAGGTCACTGAGGAGTCGGAGGGCGAATTCGTGGCCATCCCCTCGATGGAGTGGAATACCAACTCCGCGGGCAATCACGTCGGCATCTTCGGCACCAACACACTCTCTAAGATCGAGCGAGGCCGCTTCGACCTTCTCTACGAGGAGTTTTTGCCGGATCGCGTCGCCGACGGCGAGCGGCCCTTATTGCAATTCAATCATCCCCGCACATTTCGCCAGAACGAGGATTCCCTATCGGGCAGTTGGGATCAGATCTACGGCGTCAACCTCCAGGAGATCCCCAGTGACTCCGAGCGGCGCTACAAATTCAACGACTTCGGCCTCAACGACTATCCGCCCCTAAACGAGGTCATCGACGACTGGATCGCCGGCGACGAGATGCCCTCCCGTCAGGTCGTCAGCGACACATTATCCAATATCGAAGAGGTCTCGCGCCCCTATCTAAGGCTGATGGAAGTGACCATTGGTCGCGGCACGGATATCGCCCACGAGGACGGCGAAAATCAAAGCTGGGTCGAGCGCGACGGCGAGCCCTATCACTACACCCGCATCGAGAGCGACTGGCATTATTACCTGCTCGAGGGATTTCGCCTGGCGCCCACGGCGAACCACGACAATCACTACGCGAACTGGGGCACCGGCCATAGTTCGCGCACCGCGATTATCGCCCCCGAACTCACCGAACAAAAGCTGCTCGACGGTATCGAGCGCCGACAGGTCTACGCCTCGGAAGACGAAAATCTGGCCATCGGATTTTACGCCGACAACCGAGTGCCCATGGGCTCGCAGATGGCGACCACGGCCAATCACGTCAATCTCAACCTGCATTTTGACGCTCCCGATCAGGAGGGTCCATTCGATATTCGCCTCTTTCACGGACGCATCGGCGACGACGAAGTCCAGGCCCGCACCCACATGACCGACGTCGATCCCCGGCGTTGGCACGGCCTTACGGTCCCTCTCGCCGATAAAGGTGAGCACTTCGTCTACGTCACGGTGGAAAATACGGAGACTCGCCGCACGGCCTGGACCGCCCCCATCTGGGTGACTCGGCACTGATCATTTGCGCCGACAACTCAATTCACCAAACCACAAGCCCCCTATGAGCCAATTACACCACATCGCCCTCGGCGCCCGCGATGTCCGGCGCGTGGCGGCCTTTTATCGAGAGGCATTCTCCCTGGTCGAATTGGACCGTCATCTCGACGAAAAAGGCGAGCTGCGCTCCATCTGGCTCGAAATCGATTCGGCGATCTTGATGATCGAAAAGACCACCGACAAACCCCGACCGATCGACGGCGTCGGCGCCGGCCCCTTTTTGCTCGCATTTTCCGTCGACACGGATAAAAAGTCTGCTCTGGAGGCCCGACTCAATTCTCTCGGAGCGCCCATCGAAGATCGCAGCGACTTCAGCTCCTATACCCGCGATCCCGAGGGAAATAGAGTCGCCATCAGCCACTATCCCACGGTCGACTCCTGCTCCACATCTGAGCCTCAATAACCCCGTTCTAAAACCAGGTAGGCAACTCATCTAGGGCGTTGCTGAACTCGTCCATCGCCGGCTTTAAGCGCTCTGTGGTCTGCGGCGCCTCGTCCCAGCCAGGCCAGCTAAATCGCTCGGTTTCAGCGCGGTTTACGCCATTGAAGCTCACCGACAACGCCACTCCCTCGCTGGTGGCGGTCTGTCGTCCCGATTGGTCGCGATCGTCATGCATCACTTCGTGTTGGCTGGGATCGACAAAATTGAGCATCGACCAGGGAATCCGAATCTCCAGGTAATCGTCATGCACCACGACCGCGTCGTGGCTCGACGCCGCATCATCGCCGCCGCGGATTCGCAACTCGCCGACGTCGTGATAGGTCGGCTCGAAGGAATACTCGCCGTCATTGCTTCCCCGCTCGTGTCCGTTTTGCCAGCGAATGAGTCGCCAGGGCTCTCCGTCGGTGGCCGTCGAGCGGTATAATTGGCCGTCGTCCGACGAGTCGTGATAGATGCCGAATAAATCGTAGGCCAGCGTCACGTACAGCTCCGCCGACTCGCTGCCGTCGACGACCAGCGCAAATTCGTTTCGATTCTGCGTCGCCACGCCATCGGGGAGGATCGACTCTCCCAGATCATCGCGATAGGTCCCAAATCCCACCACCACCTGATCGTCTTCGTCGATGGGCTCCTCCAGATGCAGACGGGCCCGAAAAGCCGTCGCATCCGCCGCTGCCTCGACATCAGCGATGGGCCCATCGGCCTCAACCCCATCGACTGTCACAAAATCCGGCTCTTCCGGCTCGAAGGCGATGAGCCCGAAATTTTGCTCGGCAGCCATCAGATTATGCCACAGTGAACGCCGCTCAGTGCGAAAATCAAAGGGATCGGTAATCCAGGTCGGCTTCCACCACTCGTCGATCCACGAAAATAAAGCCCCTCCTGCCCCGTTGATATCGTGAATGGTGCGCATTAGCCGTGCGCCCACCTGGCCCTGCTCAACCTCGTCATGGCCGCCGTGATCCATATTCTCATACCCCCAATGAGCGCTCCCCCAACTTGATGGAACCCCGAATTCACCGATAAATAGTGGGATGCCCTCATAATGACTGCGCAATCGGGTCAGATAACCCAGATAGGAATTCGGCCCCTGCTCATCTTCAAATTGTCGGTAGTCCGGATCATCGACGATATAATCGGGATAATACGGATAGGCGTGATAGGTGGCGAAAATGCCGCCGGGCGCGTCCACCGGCTCGATAAGTGAAATATCAAAGCTCGCCACATCTTCTGAGCTGTAGACACTGCCTTCCGTGGGGTGGTCAATAGGATCGAGACTCGGCCAGCTTGAGACGCTCACCGGGCGCTCCGAGCCGTATTCGCGCCGCTCAAAGCCCACCAATAACTCCAGCCGCTGCGCAAACCAGACTTCCACCGGCTCCGCCTCTTCCAC
>SKQC01000385.1 GCA_007119175.1 Myxococcales bacterium
AAACGCTAATTATTAGCAATAGCAAGGCGAAACGCGATCTTCGCGCTGGATTCCTAGCCTTATAGTAAGCGCTCTATATTGGAATCGCAGAGAAGGCGCGAGTCGGGCAGTGAATTAAGAGAGCCCGCGACGGCGCCAGCGCGCGGATCCAACCAGAGGGGCGTTACAGCCTCACAGACGCCCCAAAAATAGAACTATCAGGCTCTCTTGATTCTCCTCGAAGGTGCTGTGGACTGCGGCGACGTCACCGACGTCGTTGACGGCGAGTTTTCGCATTAATAGTCCCTGCAGATTGCCGTTATTCGCCTCGCGACGATCGTCTGTTCCATCAATAATCGAGGGAGCGGAGAAGGTCGCCCCCTGGTCGGTGGAAAATGAAAACCCCAGTCCACGGGGCCGCTCGCCATATTGGGGATGATGTTCCCAGAGGACAAAGAGGTCGTCATCGCCGTCGATTGCCAGCGAGGGAAAGCTCGCGGCGGTTTCATCTTCATCTGTGGGTTCAGCGGAGATGATCCGGGAGGTGCCAAATGCCTCCTCGTCGGCGGGCTTGCTCAGATAGCGAATATGGGAGCGCTCGTAGAGCCCGTGGGGAGATTCGGCGAAGACCAGATGCAGATCTCCGGCAGAGTCGACCGCGATCTTCGGTCCATCGGAGTGCCCGCCGGTCTGCTCGGCAACCGTTGCCTCGCCAAATGAGCGCCCGCCATCTTCGGAGTGGGCGACGCGAATATCGGCGTCGTCCTTTTCGCCGACGGTCCACGCGAGGTAGACCTCTCCGTTTTCTCCGGCTGCGATCGAGGGACCCCGGGCCGGGGGATCATTTCCATCTGTAGCGCCGGCGATATGCTCTGGTGCCGAGAAATTTTGGCCACCGTCGACAGATCGACTAAATCGCAGCGCTCCCTCGTATTCCGTCCATGCCACGGAGAGCTCAGAAGTGTCGGCAGATACGGCGATATCGAGGCTGCCGTTATGCCAGTGCTCCGATGTGAGGCGCCCTTTTCCGGCGCCGGCCGTGGTCTGAGATAGATTGGCGGGTTCGCTAAAGGATTCTCCTCCGTCGGTGGACCGGGCAAAGAAGATCTCACCACCGTGTGAGCCTCCGGAAAAGACGATCTCCTGCCACACCGCGTAGACCGTCTCGCCTTCGTCACCGACGACGACCAGGCGTGGGAGCCAGGAAAAGATGTCGGGGCTTCGCGAGATATCGACGGGCACCTCGAGCTGGGTTTCGCCGTCGGCTCCAAAGCGCTGAAAGAGCACATCCTGTCGCCGATTGTCGACCCAGGCGACGAAGGCTGTGCCATCTTTCGAAAGCGCCACGGTCGGATCGTCGATATAGTGAAAATCGGACTCATTCATCCGCCAGGGGCCGCGAGATGCATCGCCCCGGTCGACCCGTATGGGCTCGTCCCAACTCAACTCTCTCGGCTGCTCTTCCTCGACATCGCCAACCGCCGCCGCGCTGCGCTGCGCAGTGGGTTCATCGGCCCTTGCCGAGGTAGCTTCGCCTTCCGGGTTGCCTCCGGACTGACAGGAGTAGGCGAGGGCGGCGAGAGCGAAACACACCACGGTCATTTCACGTGGTCGTGGCTTCATGGCGGTGGCTCCTTAAATCCGGCTGCGGCGATGATAGATGCCCAACAATGAGTAGGGCGAACCCGCCGCATTTCAAGGAATAGGGAACTTGAGACTGAAATATGAGACACGCCCTAAAGTCATTTGTGGTGATCCGGCGGGTCGCCGGCGAACCCACGTCCAGACGAGAATCAGGCGGTGTGGATAGATGGTCTGGCCCTTTATTGATGGTGCGAAACTCCGGCGCCGGTTGTTGTGCCAATGGGGCAGTGGTATATTTCGCACTCCCAGATTTTATCGAGGTTTTAGACTCATCAGGAGGCTCGCCCGTGACCGCATTCGCACTGGAGCAAGGAGAGATGATTGCATCCCGGTTTCGCATCCGGGAGAAGATCGGTCAGGGAGGAATGGGAGCGGTGTTTCGGGCAGTGCAGCAGCCGCTCGGGCGGGACGTGGCCATCAAGGTCATTCGCAAGGCCGCTGACGAGCCCGAGATGCTGGATCGCTTCGAGGAGGAGGCAAAAGCGATCGCCGCGCTGCGCTTTCCCGGCATCGTTACCCTCTATGACTTCGGCCATCTCAAGGAGGGAGGGTTGTTTCTTGCCATGGAGTACGTCGAAGGTCAGAGCCTGCGCCAGCGACTCAACGAGGTGGGCAATCTCGATTTTGGCGAGGCCATGGAGATCATCTACGCCGTCACCGAGGCGTTGGCGGCAGCGCATAAAAATGACGTGGTCCATCGAGATCTAAAGCCGGCCAATGTGATGCTGTGCAGTCAAGATTCGGGCACCTGTGCGAAGCTCGTTGATTTTGGCCTTTCCTGTCGGCTCAACGCCGACGATGTGCAGCGCCATACCCAGACCGGTGTTCTGATGGGAACGCCGGGGTTTATTGCCCCCGAGACGGCTACCGCTGGCCTAAAGCGCGATCCCCGGGCCGATCTATATGCCCTGGGGGTGATGTGGTTCGAGATGTTGACCGGCCGGCCACTCTTTGAGGCCGATACCCCGCTGGCGATGGTCATCAAACACACCAATGAGACACCACCATCGCCCAATGACGTCGCTCCCGATGTCCATATTCCGGAAGACGTCGAAGCTCTCATCATGCGGCTATTGGCCAAGGACCCCGAAAAGCGCCCCATCGACGCCAGCGCTCTCCAGAGCTTATTGGGCACCCTGGAAACTGTGACTAGCCAGGCCATGGGCAAGACCATCCAGGTGCCGAATTCGCTGGCAGCGGCCCCGACGAGGAGCATGGATTCTCTGTCCAATAGTGATCTGCTTCATCGGACAGACAAACCGGTGGTAGTCGTCTTGCCTTTTTCCAATATGAGCGACGACCCCTCTCAGGAGTATTTTAGCAATGGAATCACCGAAGACCTCATTACGGCTCTGTCTAAATTTCGATCGATCAGCGTCATTGCCCGCCAGACCGCATTTGCCCTCAATGACGAGAAAATGACCACCGGTGGGCTCGCCGATGAAGTCGGGGCCAGTTATGCACTGGAGGGAAGTGTCCGCAAAGCGGGAAACCAAGTCCGGGTAAGCGCCCAACTGATCGACGTCCGAGAGGGACATCAGGTCTGGGGACAACGCTACGATCGGACTCTGGAAGATATTTTCGCTGTTCAGGACGACGTCACCCAGTCCATCGTCGCCGCCGTGCCCCGCCAGCTACAGGACGCCGACATGCAGCGGGTTCGGCGCAAATCCAGCGACAATATGGCGGCCTATGAATTATTTCTGGCCGGTCGACATCTCCACCATCAGGAGACCAGAGACGCCAATATGGAGGCCACCAAGCTATTGGAGCGCGCCATTGAACTCGACCCCGAGTTGGCTCAGGCCTGGGCCTGTCTTGCATGCAACCTCGCCGACGCCGCAACCCTCGGCTTTGCTGACAATCCTCAGAATGCGTTTCAGCGCTGTTATGACTGCGTCGACCGGGCCTACGAGATCGACGACCAGGACAGCGAGTGCCATCGCATCCTCTGTGAAATTCGCCTCATTGATCAGGAATGGGAAAAGGCCCGATTTCACCATGAACGGGCGTTGACCCTCAATCCCAACGACCCCCGTTTGATCGCACAGCGAGGCTATGTGTTGTTGTGCTTTGGTAAGCCGGATAAAGGGATCCGTTGGATCGAAGAGGCCATGCGCCTCGATCCCATGCATCCCACGGGCTACCAGGATCATCTCGGGCGGCTGCTCTTTGCCACTGGTCGCTATGAGCAAGCAGCCGACGCCTTTCGTAAACTCTCCAGCCCTCAGGCCAAACACCTGGTCTATCTCGCCGGTTGCCTGGCCCAGTTAGAGCGCCGGGATGAGCTCGACGGGGTCATCGAACGGCTCGATGCCTTCGACGACGTTCCCAGTGCCAGGGCCCATGCCAAGAGAGTCTCCTACCGTTTTACGGCGGACCGAAATCACCACGTCGAGTCCCTCGAGTTGGCCGGTCTGTAATGTGGGGGCGATGTGAATGTCATAATCTGTCGCCACCCTCGACTTTGACGGCTTCAAATTCGCCTTCCACCTGGATCGTACCCTCCACCGCATCATCAAAGGGGTTTTCCTCGGCTTCAAACTCGAAAGTTCCATCGGCGGAATCCTGGTCGGAATTGGTGATCTCGACCTGTCCCGAGCCCTCCTGATGGGCCGTATACTCCGTGGCGTCCGTGACGCCACCGTCTTGTAGATCGGCGTAGATGGCGGTGAACGCATCGTCGCTAAAACCACCATCGGTACCGATATCGTAGGTGCCCGGTGCGGGAACGCTCCCGTCATCGACCTCGATTCTGAGACTGAGGCTATAATTGTCGTTGTCGACGAGGCCCAGGTTAAATGTTCCGTCGTCGAGACTTGCCTGCGTGAAGGTGGCATAACCTTCGAACTCACCCTCTACGTCACCCTCCACGACAAGTGACGAATATCCTCCATCGCCATTTTCGGGCCCATTTCCGTTGCCGTTTCCATTGTCGTCGTCATCATCATCGCCGCACCCAAAGGCAAAAAAGGCGACAAGGAGAGTCGACAGCGCTGCGATGAACAAGGGTTTTCGAAAGGGGGTACTCATGATGATCTCCGAAAGTAAATGTCTTCGTGATTGCCGAAGCTACCCCGACCTTCGTGACGAAGCTGAAAGTATAAAAACAAGACCGGCCATGTAAAATATTGGAGTCGCCCAGAAGACATTTTAATACTCGACAGCCAGTCCTGGCGAGGTAGACCTCCCCCTATCCCTTGAGTACTCCCACGGGCCGCAGTCGCGCCACGTGCCGGGCAATGCCGAGTCCAGTGACCACATTCACCACGCGCTCTACGTCCTTGTAGGCAAGCGGTGCCTCTTCGGCCAATTCGGCGTTGGAGGGACAGCGCACGGTGATGCCCCGTTCTTCGAGCTGTCGGCGCAGCTCGTGGCCCTGTACCTGCTTTTTGGCAGCCGTTCGGCTCATGCGGCGGCCCGCGCCGTGACAGCAGCTATTGAGTGCCAGATCCTTTGCACTGTCCGTACCCACCAGGACCGAGGAGCTGGTGCCCATGCTGCCGGGGATGAAGACCGGCTGGCCGACCCCTCGATATTGTTCCGGAAGTTCGGCCATTGACGGGCCAAAGGCCCGGGTGGCCCCCTTGCGGTGGACGCAGTAGTTGCCGCCATCGAATTCTTCGACCTTGGCGATATTGTGGGCCACGTCGTAGACGATCTTGACCTGCTCGCCTGAGCCCCTGCCGAGGATTCGATCGATGGCGCCGCGCACCCGGTGGGTGAGTACCTGGCGGTTGCCAAAGGCGTAGTTGGCGGCAGCGCACATGGCTCGATAGTAGTTTTGACCCTCCTCGGACGACATGGGGGCACAGGCCAATTGTCGGTCCGGCACCTCGATGCCGTGGTTCTTCATGGCCTGGCCGAAGCGCTTTAGATAGTCTTTACACACCTGGTGGCCCAGACCACGGGAGCCGGTGTGGATCAGCACCGTCACCTCTCCTTCAACCAACCCGAAGGCGTCGGCGGCTACCTGGTCGAAGAGCTCGTCGACGACCTGGACCTCCAGAAAGTGATTTCCCCCGCCCAGGGTTCCCAATTGGTCGCGGCCGCGATCCTGAGCCTTCTGGGAGACGTCCCGTGCTGATGCTTCATCCAGGATTCCCCGAGATTCCAGAAATTCGATATCGTCGCCCATGCCCAGACCCAGTTGATTGACCACAAAAGCGGCGCCGTTGTCGAGCACCCCGCGGAGTTCGTGGTCCGACAGATGCAGTCGTCCGGAGCGCCCGTAGCCGCTGGGGACGGCGCGGCTCAATTCATGGACCAGGGCCTCGACCTTGTCGGCGATGTCGTCGTGGGCAATGCCGGTGCGCAACAGGCGAACTCCGCAGTTGATGTCAAAACCGATGCCCCCCGGCGAGATCACCCCGTGGGGAAGCTCGGTGGCAGCCACCCCACCGACGGGAAATCCGTAGCCCTGGTGGATATCGGGCATTCCCAGCGCCCAGAAGGCGATCCCTGGCAGGGTGGCCACATTGATCAATTGGTCCAGGCTTTGGTCGCCGCCGATCTCCTCCAGGGTCTTTCGGTCGGCGAAGACCCGCACGGGCGCTCTCATATCGGCCCGATATTGCTCGGATAATTGAAAGGTGAATTCGTCGATCTGTTCCAGATTCGATAGGTCCATGATCTCTCAGACGTCGAGGACCACCGTCGCCGACACCCCATTGGCGGTGTCGGCGACGGTCAGGTCGTGAAAGGTGGCGGCTTTTACGGCGGTGCGAATCTCTCGCGGCGTCACTCCCCGCACCTCTGCGCGCAGCTTTTTTGCCGAGATCTCCTGCACCGAAAATTCGACGAAGACCACCTTGTCCATCTCGGAGCGATAGATTAGCTCGTTGAGCCACTCAAAGAGCAGATCTGCGCGGTCCGTGGCCTCGACGGTGATCGCGATGGCAGTCCCCATAGAGCCGGCGGACTCCTCCATCATCAGCGAGGCCAGGGCGCGGCCGGCTTCCTCGAAAAGACTCGCCAGGTCGGGAGCCTCCAGCTGCAGTTGTACCTCCCCGGTATGTTCTACGAGGTGGTGTGAAGGTCTCTGATCTGCGCCCTTCGAGGACATGGTCACTCCAGCAGCATGGACAAGCGGTGGTCGACCAGTGAAACCTAAACGTGAGACTTCAAGACCCAATCACCGACCGCATCCCAGCGCTCGTCGAGGCAATGCCCTGACGACCGGTAAGGGAGCGCGTCTAAGCGCTCAGTGATAGGATGTTGCGAAGACGAAAAACTATCCCGGCCCTCGATCACCGGCGTAATCTCGATTATTGTGGTCGCGCTTATCTCTACAACTAGAAGTTAGATAAATAGTGCCATGATTCGCACATCACTCGTCACGATCGTTCTCGCCTGTGCAATGGCCGTCGGCTTAAGCGGCTGCTGTGGAAAAATTCTGCAGCCCGACGATCCGATGGGTCACCATATGGGCTCGCTGCGCTACCTGGCGATGCCCGTGACCGTCCCCCAGCAGAGCAACATCCATGTCGCTCGGATTGGCGCCAGTTCCCACTCCGGTCGCATTCTTCGCGCCGGCACCCCCGTGCGCATCGGATCAATGCGAGACACCGGCCTGGTTATTTTTAAGCCCGTGCAGGATACCGCCGAGCTCTGCACCCACAAATGCGTTGTCTCCGTGTCCCTGGAGCCCGACTCCACGGATAGACCGTTTTTCGAGGATGTCTTTACCTACGAAAACTCTCTTTCTGATATCGACCCCGGATTGCTGCGCCAGATCCAACAGCACCGGGTGGTCGAGGGTATGACTGCCGATGAGGTGGTCCTCGCCGTGGGAACGCCCGAAGAAGAGGGCGATACCAGTCACGTCTTCTACCGCGAATCCCAGGCCAGATATGAGGGAGAGGCCACCCATTACTGGGAATATCCGGAGCGCAGAGTCTACTTCGCCGGCGACCACGTCATCGACGCTACGACAGATGCCGAGCCCATCATCGAGTTTGAATCCAGATGTGATTGAGATTACCACTGCGTCGTATCAGTAGTCCCACAGCGAGGAGGATTAATAAGAATATCGGCGGGGTCAGCGCGCCGACAGCCGCACAGCTTCCCTCACCCTCTTCGGATTCAGATTCCTCGGATTCAGCGTCCTGCGACGAGTGGTCCTCGTCTTTACTCCAGTCCGTGGTTCCCAGCACATAGGGTTCACCTTCGCCGGCGTAGTGGCGCGTTTTATCCGGCTCGCAGACAGAGACGACATCGCTGCTCGTCCCGTCGATGGCCTTTGTGCTTACGCCGATACAATCGACGGCGTTAGCAGCAAACGCGATGGGTCCCTCGCCCGGAATATCTGGCGGATCGAATAGCGGGGTGTCGATGCCGAAAAAATCACTGCTGCGGCGATCGGGGTGAAGAATGCGGCTGCTCGTCGATCCGTCATTGTGCTCGAAGGTTACCCGGTAATACGCCGGAGGGGTTTGCGGGGGGACGATGTCCACGAAATGAGCCACTGAACCCTGAAAGCACATATCCCCCTTCGGCTCGTCGTGAGTTTCTCGATACCACTCAAAGTCCACAGACTCCGGCGTGGTCACCATGACGCTCGCGTCGACTTCAAAGGTGGCCTCTACCTGCTCTTCGCCTTTGTCGAGGCCGACAATAATGTACTCACCGTCCTGCAGCGGAGAGTCGGGAACGAAGCTGCCAACGCCTCCGAAGAATCCATCTGAACTCATGCTCCACGCGCCGTCCATATCCACATCGTCGCCGTCGCGCAGAATGATTTCAGAGTTGGCATCAAATCCAGATACGTCGGCAATGACTTGAGCGTCCGGGCTGGTGATCTCGCCATCGGCAGGGATGGTCCAATGAATCTGCAATTCATCCTGGGGAGAACACGCCTGGGCCTCGGCAGGCGCAACAAACAAGGCGGCGACGCCCGCCGAGATGGCCAGTGTTATGGCGAAAATATCAGCGGATGCATGGGGGAGACGATAAGCCAAGGTAGTTATCCTCCGATAAGAGTCGAGAATGGACGGTCATTATCAGATAGCGCCTGACGACGAGTCCAGCCTACACCCGGAGGCCGGTGATGCGCAGATCTGTCGTCACTCTGCAGGGCAGACGTAGGAATCGACATAGACCTCGTAGGTCTTTTCGGGACAGGGAACCTCGTAGACGTCGACCATGCTATTGCAGCGGCCGGCACGGCCGACATTGCCGCGGCGGGCCTCATTGGCGGCCTGAGGACTCGACACACCCTGTGATCCATCGTTGCAGCGGAGGGCGGCGACGTAGCGATACGCCTCATTTACGCCACAGGTCTCCACGGGGCTTTCCGGGGAGCTTTTCAACTCGCGGAGGTCGAAGATCCCGGCGCCAGCACGCCTATCCCAATCTTCCTCAGCGAGGCGCTGTACGTTGTCGTTGCTACAACTCAACGGAGCGGGGCTCGTCGCTTGCTCACGGCAGATGCCGATGTCATCGCCACTTTGAAGACAAGTCTCGATGGTAGCGAAGCGATCTGCGACTGCACAGCCTCGTTCGTCGTCCATTTCACAGGCCCGGTCGAAGTAATTCGCCGCCTGATCTGCCGATTGAGGAATGCCGTCGCCGAATCGGAGCATTTGCCCGGCGTTGACGCAGGCCGCTGCGTCCTGGTGTTCGCAACCCGCTTCGAAGTAGGAGAGAGCCTGCTCTCGAGTTTCGTCCACCTGGTCACCTCGATAGTGAAGTCGGGCGAGCTGGCCGCAGGCCCCGGTATGGCCGTCAGTGCACGCACTGCCGAGCAATCGCTGGCCCTCTTCGATGTTGCGCAGAGACTGTGGGCCGGAGATTTGAGCCGCACCGGACTCAAAACAGGCACGCCCGTCGTCGGCGAGGTCACAGGCTCTTGAGAAGAACTCGAAACCCTGTTGCCACTGATCTTCGGTGCCTTCCTCGCGAAAATAAAGATATTTGCCCAGGCTAAGGCAGGCCTCGACGTCTTCGCTGTCACAGCCGTGTTGCCAGATCTTTTTGGCTCGTTCCTCATCGAGAGGAGCTTGCTCCGCCCTTGCCAGGCGGTGACCGGCGGCGTTACAGGCGGTTGGATCCTCTTCGAGGCACTGCTTTGCCAGATCGTCGATGGGCTGCAGCAATACCCCCGCATCGGGACGCTCTCTGAGCTGCGCACACATATTGGACTCTACCTCCATGGCATCACATCCCCTCCTCAGGAGGCGGCCTGCTTCGGCGGCGTCGATTTCTCCCAACTTCAGCAGCCTCGTCGCAGCATCGTAGCACAACTGATCTTCGCCTTCTTCGCAGCGTCGGTGAAACTCGTCGGCTGCCAGGCGGTGATCTTCTTCGTCG
>SKQC01000090.1 GCA_007119175.1 Myxococcales bacterium
ATCATCTCCATTGCCCGGCCCATTCCAATGGTGCGCGGCAGCCGCACTGTGCCGCCATCGATCAATGGCACGCCCCAGCGTCGGCAATATACCCCGAAAACCGCGTCTTCTTCGGCGACTCGCAGATCGCACCACAGAGCCAACTCCAATCCGCCGGCGACGGCGTGGCCGCTGACCGCGGCGATCACCGGCTTCGATAATTGCATTCTCGTCGGTCCCATCGGCCCCCGTCCGTCGGCCTCGACCCGATTTCCGTCGCCTCGCGCAAAGGCCTTTAAGTCGGCGCCGGCACAAAAGGTTCCCCCCCCACCGCATAGTACGGCCACATTGGCCTCGTCGTCGGATTCAAATGCGGCGAAGGCATCGGCGAGCTGTTCCGCCGTGGCGCGATCCACCGCATTTCGCACCTCCGGACGCTCCAGAATCACGGTCCACACCGCTCCATCTCGTTCTACACTGACACTCATATTTTTGCCCTTGCTCGCCGAACCATTTGGTGCGCCATCTCCAGAGCGTATTTCATCGAACCGGCATCCGCTACCGACTGTCCGGCAATATCATAGGCCGTTCCATGATCAACGGAGGTTCGGATCACTGGCAGCCCCAGGGTGATGTTGGCCGATCCCCCGAAATGAAGCAATTTCAGCGGGATTAGCCCCTGGTCGTGATAGAGGCAAATTACCGCATCATAGGGCGCATCTTCGCGAAACCTGGCGAATAACGTATCCGACGGAAACGGCCCCTCCAGGGTGATAGCGTCCTGCTCCCACTGTCGGTTCAGCCGGCTGATGACCGGGGCGATGACGTCAATCTCTTCGCGCCCCATATGCCCCTGCTCGCCGGCGTGGGGATTGAGACCACATACCGCCAGCCGAGGGGCCTCGATGCCAAATCGAGATTGCAGCGCCCGGGCACAGACCCGGATCGTCGACTCCAGCGCATCTGGCGTCACCAGATCGCTTATTTCTGCCACCGCCACATGGGTCGTCACCAACGCCACGCGCAGCCTCGCGCCGGCGAGCATCATGACCGTATCGTCGACCCCGAAATATTCGCTGAGAACCTCCGTATGTCCCACCACGGGCTCATCGATCGCCGCGAATAACGCCTTATTCCAGGGAGCGGTGACGATGGCGTCGATCTCCTGATTATCGACGGCCTTCATCGCCGCATCGAGGGCCCGCCCCTGCAAAATCGCACCGCGCTCCCCCGTCGGACCCACAGGGCGCTTCGACCAGGAAATTTCGGGGGCCACGTCGACGACCTCCATCTCCGGACCATCGCCCAAAAGCGGATCTTCGAATTCCAAGATCTGACTCGACCCGTAGATCACGGCCTCAAAATCGCAGGACTTCATCGCGCGGAGGGCCTTTAAAATCACCTCCGCGCCAATGCCCCCCGGATCTCCCATGGTAATCCCGAGGCGGATGACCTCCCCGGGTTGTGAAATGCCCGTTTTCCTCATCCCGTCAAAAGCGCACGTCGACGAATGCACGAGAGCGCAGAGTATCGATAAACGACTCCAACTGACGCTCCATCTCCCGCTCCTGAAGCTCGGCGCGAATCTGCTGCTTTTGCTGAGCGACGCGCTGGTTTTCCGCCTCCTCGCTATTGAGCACTTCGATAAGATGGATTCCGAACTCCGTGTCCACCGGCCCCGTCAACTCGCCGACTTCGAGCTCAAAGATTATATCCTCGAAACTCGCCGCCAATTCTCCGCGGGCGAAGGTGCCGATATTGCCTCCCCGCTCGGCGCCCGGCCCCTGGCTTTCGCTCTCCGCGAGTTCGGCGAATGAGGCCTCGCCGGCCTCGATCTGCTCGCGCATCTCCTCAAGTCGCTGCCTCGCCGCCTGCTCGCCCCCATCGACCTGATCGGGAATTAGCAGGATATGGCGAACCTCGAGCCGTCTCTCAACCGCGTCGGGGCTTCCGAAACGACGCCGATACTCCGAATCGACCTCGGACTCCGAGACTCCGCCTCCACCGGCGCGGACCTGCGCGATCTGCATCTGCAACAGGTTGTCGTGGACGATCTCGCGATAGGTCTCGTAATCGATCCCGAATTGGCCGATGGCCTGCCGGAATTGATCCTTCGTCATATTCTGCTGCTGAGCCATCATGGTCAGCCACTCGTCGATCTGGGCCTCCGAGACCTCGAGTTCCATCTCCTCGGCAGCCTCGGCAATGAGAATCCGGCCGATCAAATTGTCGAGCACATCCCCCAGCAACGCCTCACGCTGATCGTCATCTTGCAATACTTGAGGATTTTGTCCCTCCTGAACCAGATAGGGGAGCGCCGCCTCTTCGAGCTCATATAAAGTGATGATCTCGTCGTTGACCTGGGCGACGATGCGATCGATGACCTCCGCCGACGCCGACGACGTCATCATCGTCAACGCCGCGATCGTCACCACCAGGACGGTGATGACGCGAGACCCGATCATGCCGAAATATTCGCTCATTGAGTACTCCCTTGCACAGCTCGTTCGTCGTCGTTTCGTTTTTCATCGGCCACCATCGCCTCGTCCAGTGATGTCCGAGGCAAAT
>SKQC01000027.1 GCA_007119175.1 Myxococcales bacterium
ATCCGCACTCGGTTGTGCATCCAGCCCATCTGCAACAATTGGCGCATGCCGGCGTCGACGATGGGAAATCCTGTCCGACCCTGCTGCCATCGCTCAAGGGCCTCCCGGTCGCTGCGCCACTCAAATTGTCTGAATTTATCCCGCAGCGGTTGCTCGGCGGTCTCCGGATAGTGGTGCAGAAGATGGTAGGAAAATTCCCGCCAGACGATTTGTTTGCGAAAGATCTCCGCCTGTTCTGCTGCCTCGTCAGCCGCGCTGGACCCGTCGATGGCATGCCAGATCTGGCGAGGCGTGATTTCGCCGAAGTGGAGAAATGGGGATAGCCTGGAGGTTCCATCAATATCCGGGCGGTCTCGGAGATCGGCGTAACGACTCAGGGATTTGTCGATGAAAGCGTCGAGGCGCCGATGAGCTGATTTCTCGCCTGGCGACCAGTATTCGGAGAGGTTTTGGTACCCTTCGTCGTTATTTTCGAAAAGAGATGCCAACTCCTCGCTGGCGGGCCACCGCGAAGGTGCTGACCGTTCGTTGATCGGGGCCGAGTCCAGCGGTGGGTCAACCTGGACCTGGTCACAGAATTTTCGCCAGAAAGGGGTGTAGACGTGATAGGGGCCGCCTGTCGTGGTGCGAATCTCCTCTGGATCGTGGAGCAATCGTCCCGCCGAGGTCTCGACCTCGATGCCGGCATCCTGTAGGCGGTGAGCGGCCTCGATGTCGCGTCTGGCAAGGCTCGGTCGGTAGCGTCGATTCCAGACCACTCGCACGGCGTCGACCTCCTGTGCGATGTCGAGTAGCACGTCGGCGGCGTGGCCGTCGCGCAGTACAAGGCGCGAGCCTCGTTTGCGCAGTCTCTGACCCAATGTCTCCAGTGAGCGACGAAGCCACCACGTCTGCTGACCACTCCTGGGCCAACCGTCGCTGCAGGGGGCGTTGATATAGATCGGGACGATCGCATTGCCGCACTGACAGGCATTAGTCAGGGCGGGATTGTCCGAGAGTCTGAGATCTCGGTCGAACCAGACTATGGTGGTCTTTTCGCTGGGCACGTGATTACTCCGGGCAAAAATTCAGGTTCGAAACGAAGCCCCTGTCTTGCCATCCAGCTTAACAATAAACACAAGCCGCCGATGACTCTGGATAACCGGAGCTAAAGGAATTCAAAGAGGGGGGCGAGAACTGCGATCGAAGCGGTTCTCAGACCCTCTGTAGACTAGGGGGTGTTCAAAACCTATGCAAAAGCTATTCGGGTTGGCATTGAGCAAAACGATCATGTACAAAGAGGTCGCTCGGTGGTCCCAGGCCCAGCGGTGCCAACTCCAGCGTGTATTCGCGGGATACTGGGGCCTCCGGGCGTAAGGGCACAGCGATTCGTGGTTTATCTCGACAGTGAGTCGGAAGGACTCGATAGACGGCCAGGTCAGCGCAATATGGTTGACGAACTCCGATGCGACTTTGTGGCAGGTAGTCTGGGGGCTGTGATCTTAGGTGTCTGCCTGGTTTTGGCTGTGCCTGAGCGTGCCCAGGCTTCACCCCTATGGGAGCTGTCCGGTGCGCCGACGAGTCAGGGGCCGTTTTCGGCGCGGATGACGGCTTCTGGCACAGAGGCTACCTATTTCAACCCGGCCCGTTTGCGCGGACAACCGCGAGGCGTCGAATTTGGAAGTGGCATTCTCGTCGGCCGTCTGGCCATAGACCTCGACGACCGTCCGGCCAGCGTAGACATCTCGGAGAGCATCTACGACGCCCGCATCGAAGATGATCAGGGGCGACGAAGCCCGCCACCGACGAGGCCGGTGCCCACCGATGATCTGCCCCGGGAGCGCGGGTCGTCGGATCCTTCATTTTCGCAACCCCTGATTGTCTTCGGGATCGCCGTGCCCATCGTCAGCGATCGGTGGGTCATTGGACTGCACGCCACAATGGCGGCCGATCGCTTTGCCCACCAGAGCCCCCACTTCGCCGACGAAAGGGAGCAGGTATTCTCGAATTCACTGCATTTCGAACGTCTCGGCGATCGCGTCGTCGGGGCCTCGTTCGCCCTGGGCAGTGGAGTCAAGATTGCGGAGTGGCTCGACCTGGGCCTTGGGATGACCATGGCTCAGGATGCCACCAGCGACAATACCGTCTTTACTCCGGATGCCACCTCGCCTGACGAGGCTCAGACCAGTACTGGGATTGGCGTGAAGATTCGGCCCGTGCCCCACGTCGGTGTGGAGGCGCGACCGGCGTCACGCCTGTCGCTGACAGGGACCGTACACTGGTCCTTTGAGAATCGCGTCGACGGGACGAATGAGCTGCGCCTGTGGAATTTTCCCATCGGTTCCGACGGCGAGGAGTCGCTTCATCAGGAGGTGACCTACGTCTACGATTTTGAGCCACTGCGAATCGCCGCCGGCGCTGTCTTCGACTGGGGTGACGAGCAGAGAGGCGGCGCGGTGGGGGCGAAGGTTCGCTTCGGCCGGTGGTCTCAGTACCGAGACCGTCACGGACAGCGATGGCCCGACGAATGGCGCGATACCTGGTCGCCCACAGTGACTGGTCAATG
>SKQC01000354.1 GCA_007119175.1 Myxococcales bacterium
GGTGAGCTTCACCTGCAGGTATATATCGAGCGGATTCGCCGCGAATACGACACCGAAATCGATGTCGGCGCTCCTCAGGTCGCCTACCGAGAGACGATCACAGAGCACACCGAGTTCGATCACACGCTTAAAAAGCAAACCGGTGGGTCCGGACAATTTGCCCGCGTCATCGGATATATCGAACCCACTGAGGACGGCGAGGAATACGAGTTTGTCAATGAGATTCGCGGCGGCGTTATCCCCCGTGACTTCCAGCCGGCCTGTGACAAGGGCTTTCAGGATGCCATGGCGGAGGGTAGCCTTATCGGCTTTCCCATCGTCAATATTCGGGCCTGCATCAATGACGGTGACAACCACGCCGTCGATTCCTCGGATATGGCGTTTCGTATCGCCTCTCGTCAGGCTTTCCGCGATGCCTACAAAAAGGCAAAGCCGGTCATCCTGGAGCCGATTATGAAGGTGGAAGTGGAGTGCCCGGAGGAGTTCTCCGGTGCCGTGCTCGGCGGACTCAACCGTCGCCGGGGTATGATCACCGGCTCCAAGACCCGGCAGGGATACGCCATTATTGCCGCCGAGGTTCCGCTCAGTGAGATGTTCGGATATTCCAACTCGCTGCGCTCGTCGACTCAGGGCAAGGCCGAGTTCTCCATGGAATTCGAAAAATACAGCTCCGTGCCAGCCCAGATTCAGGAGGAACTCATCGAAGAGAAACGGCGCGAGGAAGCAAATAGCTAACTCCCCCCTCCGATCTGTGATACAGAAATAGGCGGTGCTTCCCCGGAACCTAAACCCGGGCGGGCGCCGCCTTTTTTTGTCGATTATTTTATGATGTGTATTTCCGTTGACTCCGTGTGGAGCTGAGGAATTGAAGGACGCCGTTTTCATAGGGCATCGATTGCCCATTGCCCGGCCGCCTTTATCGTCTGTGGTGCGGCCGTGGGGGCGTAAGTGACACTTCTGATCATATTCGCCGGAATTGCCCTGGGGGTTTCGTTTTTATGCTCCATTCTGGAGTCGGTACTCCTCAGTGTCACGCCCTCGTTTATCGCCGCCAAAGAGGCCGAAGGCGATCCGGTGGGGCAGCGCTTATACCGGCTTAAAGCGGATATCGATCGCTCCCTGGCCGGTATCCTCAGCGTCAATACCATTGCTAATACGGTGGGCGCCGTCGGCGTCGGCGCCCAGGCACAGATGTTGTGGGGCGATGCCTTCGTGGCCGTGGCCTCGGGACTGCTGACGCTGGGGATTTTATTTTTGTCGGAGATCATTCCCAAAACAGTGGGAGCCACCCACTGGCGACTGCTCGCCCCCTGGATGGCGCGCATTTTGCCGATTTTGATATTGATCGTCTTTCCACTGGTGGTCGTCGCCAAGGGGCTGATGGAGGCGCTGTCGCCCGATGAGGCGCCGCCCCAACTGAGTCGTGCCGAGATGACGGCCATGACGGAATTGGGCTATGAGGAGGGCGTTGTCGAGCGCGGGGAGTCCCATTTACTTCAAAATGTGCTGCGCTTTGGCAATTTGCGGGTCAAAGACATCATGACACCGCGAACCGTACTGCATGCGGCAGACCAGTCGATGACGGTCCGCGAATTCTTTCACGAACACCCCCAGCCGGTTTTTTCGCGGATTCCCGTATTTCGAGAGCGCACAGACGATATCACCGGCTATGTGCTAAAGAGCGACCTTCTGCTCGAGATGGCCCGAGATCGCTTCTCCACGGAACTCAAAGAGCTTCGCCGCGAGATTCCCTTTGTGCCGGAGCATCAATCGGTGCGCGAGTTATTCGAATTATTGGTCACCGAGCAGCAGCATATCGCCATGGTGGTCGACGAATACGGGGGTATCGCCGGCGTGGTCACCATGGAAGACGTCGTCGAGACCTTGCTGGGCCTCGAAATTGTCGACGAGTCCGATGTGGAGCAGGATATGCGCGAGTTGGCCCGTAAGCAGTGGATGAAACGGGCGCAGAGAATGGGTATCGCCCCCGAAGAGTTTGAGACCTTCGAAGAGGGATTGGGTGATACCCCGTCGAGCGTCGAGGTCGACGATGTCGATGAGAGCGACGAATCAGGCGAAGATGACAACCCGGATGACTCCGATGAACCGGAGGATCAGAACTGGTAGCCGGCGGCGACCATCATAAACATCCCCACGTCATTATCGTTAGCATCGCCGAGTGCACCGCCCAGAAAGGAGGGGCCATTGGTCAAAAAGCCGGACTGGAATGTGCCGTCGAGCGTGAAGTTGTTGACTTCCAGGCCCATTCCCGCCCGCCAGCCAAACTCAGCGGAGCGAAAGCTTGCCCCCGGGGCGTCTTCCTCTTCGGTCTCCACGGAGCCCGATTCGACTCCGTAGTTATACTGCATGCCACTTCGAAAATAGAGCCACTCCAATAGCTCGATGTCGGCCGCCAGGTTCAGTCCGGGAATCATCGTGTTACTGGCCACAGAGCGGTAGTCCTCTTCGTCGATATCCGGATCGGCGGAGCGACGGGCGTAACCTAGCACTGCGTAGGCGGAGATGGTGGTCTGCTCGATGGTATAGACCGGTCCGACGCCGACGAACGCCGCTGCTTCGCTCAGGTTGGCCGTGCGCTGATTGACGTCCTCGCCGTCCGGCTCAAATTGGGTAAAGTTAGTGCTCGAATAATACAGGTCGGCCAGGGCGCCGAGGTCGACGTCTTCGGCGATCTCGCTGTATAGCCGAGCTGAGAGACCGCCCAGAAAAAAGCTCGCATCCAAAAGGTCTGTATCCTCGGCGATACCACCGCGGCTATATTGAAGATTTAAGCTGGAATCAAAGCGCAGATCGCCCCGATAAGAATATCCCAGGGTGGAGCCCAAAAAGGTCTGAGTATCGGCGCTGTCTTCTTCACCGTCGGTGCGAGTAATCGCCGCGCCGTGGCCGAGCGCCACTCGCGCCCCGAGCAGTCCATTGCCGACGTCGATGCTGCCGAAGAGGTCGCCGATGATACTCGGCTCGAAGAGCCCGGGGGCGACGATCTGATCGCCGGGCTCAAGTAATTGGTTCGTCATGTCCAGTTGCTGGCTCAATACGTCGTCCACCGGCCCGAGATTGCCCAGGTGCGGATCGTGGCCAAAATACTGGCGGGGACCGGCCACATCACCGCGATGGATCCCCGCCCCGATGGCGCGCGATTCGTCGCCGAATAAGAATAATCCGCTCCCCTCGTCCTGTTCGAAGCCGTACTCAAAGCTGACGAGATTGGTGTACTCCACGCCGAGTTGGGGAAAGAGATAGACGTCATTTTTGTCCAATATTAGCCGGTTTTCGGCCATGCTCGCCTTGCGCGCTCCTTCGGCTTCCGGAAGAGCGGTGGTGGCGACGATGCCCACCGCGGCGATGGCGACGGCGAATTGAGTACTTCGAAAAAGGCGCGATGGCATTGACGATACTCCTGGAGCGTTCCATATAGACAAACTTCATCTCATCATCGGCTCACTTTGCCGTGCTCCGCTTTGCTCTGCAAGAATTCCAATGAAAGACAAAACCACCATCGGCCTCATCTCCGACACCCACGGATTTCTCGACCCCGACCTGGTCGAGGTCTTCGAGGGCGTCGATCATATCATTCACGCCGGCGATATCGGCGATCCCGAGATCTTGCGGGAACTCGAAGAGGTGGCGCCGACGACGGCGGTAAGGGGCAATATCGACGGCGGCGAACTTCGCTTTGAGCCGCTGGAGCAGATTGTCGAGATCGCCGGAAAACGCATCGCCGTGCTTCATATCGCCGGCTCGCCGAAGCGCCCGCGAAAGGCGGCCCGGGAGCTATTGGCTCGGGAGCGGCCGGACGTCATCGTCGTCGGCCACAGCCATATCCCGGTGGTCGGAAAGGTCAGGGGATCACTGTGGATTAACCCCGGCGCCGCCGGACGCCAGGGGTTTCACCACCAGCGCTGCGCGGCTTTATTGCATATCCTAAAGGGCGGGGAGCTAAAGATGGACCGCGTCATTCTGGGTCCGCGGAGTGCGCAGTAGGCGAGGCGTCGAAGAGGACCGATTCATCGATGGCGTCTTCGTGATGGGCGATGGTGACCGCTCCCATCGTATCACTCCACACATTGACCATGGTGCGCGTCATATCCAGCGGGCGATCGACGGCCCACAATAGCGCGATAAGCTCCAGGGGAAGGCCGACGGCCTCGAAGATGATGACCATCATCACCAGTCCGGCATGTGGGATTCCGGCGGCGCCGATGCTCACCGCGAGCGCCAAAAACACGATGATCATCTGGGTGCCGAAGGTCAGTACAAAATCGGGGCTCGCCGCGGCGTACATCTGGGCGACGAAGAGCACGGCCACGCACTCGTACAGGGCCGTGCCGTCCATATTCAGCGTCGCCCCGAGCGGGAGTACGAAACCGCCGACGCGGTTGTCGACACCCACCTGGTTTTCGGTCTGCTCCAGGGTGACTCCCAGTGTGCCCGCGCTGGAGGCGCTGGAAAAGGCGGTCACCAACGTCGCCGTCATCGCCTGCATCACCCGATAGGGATTGCGCCGCGTTAAGGCCGAAAATAATAGCGGCAAGACGACGAAAAAATGCAGCGCAAGGCCGCCCGCCACGGTCGCTGCATAACCCGCCACGCCCCACAACACGTCGAGGCCCGTGGTCGCCAGAAGCCGCGCGATGAGAGCGGCGATTCCCACCGGCGCCAGAGCGATGACGAAGAGCGTCATCTTCAGCATTACCTCGAAGATGGCGTTGAAAAAGTCGTAGATGGTCTGCTGATGGTCGCCGCCGACGCGGAGGGCGAAGATGGCGAATAGAAGCGAGAAGAAAATCAGGGGCAATAGCTCGAAGTCGGCGGCGGCTCCCACCACATTCGGAGGGACGACGGATAAAAGCATCTCCCAGACGCCCGACGGGTCCGGAACATCGACATCGTCGATGGCCATCGGCAGCTCGACCCGTTCGCCGGGCCGGAAGAGATTGACCAGAGCCAGCCCCGTCAAAATGGCAAGAAAGCTGGTCGTGATATACCAGGCCGCGGCTCGGCTTCCGATTCGGCGAAGGCGACCAAAGTCCTTCATCCGGGTGACGCCGCAGATAAGCGACGCCACGACCAACGGTATGACTATCATGCGCAACAGGGCCATAAATAATTCGGCAATCCCGTGTGCTGCGCCTCCTCCCACGGTGGCCTGAAATAATGACTGTAGCTCCTCCTGAATCGCCCGCGATTCGGCGACCAATTCCTCGGCAGTATATTCTGCGCCCAATACGTTTTGGCGGGCCTGTTCTAAGAGGACCTCGTAGTGGACTTCATGCAGGTACGCCCCCCAGACGAGCCCGGCGACCATGCCGAGCAGGATCCACCAGTGCAATTTGATCCCCCGGAGGATTTCAAAGAGGCGTACCATCCGGCTTTATTCTCCGTCTTGTTTGCGAGCCTTCCAGGAGTTTTCGATCACCGTATCCAGCGAGTATTTTCCCGGGCCCGTGCACATAAACATCAAATAGGCGGTCCCGAAGAAAAGCGCCAGCTCGCGATCGCCGAAGGGATCGCCGGCGTGAGCGACGAATGCGGCGATGAGCATGGTGACCAGCAGGGGAATGGAGACAATGCGGGTCGCCAGTCCAATTGCCAGTAGAGCGGCACAAAAGACCTCGGAGAAGACCAACAGCGACGCTGCCAACTCGCCGGGCATGCCCATAAATCCGTCGCGTCGCTCGATCTGCTCGGAGAAGGTCATCAGCTTCCCCCAGCCATGGGCGTAGACCATGATCGCGCCGGCCCACAGGCGCATCACCAGCAGGCCGACATCGGTGAGGGTTTCGCGATATTTGTCTTTTACTAGCATTTCCATGATATCTGTCCCTTCTTTCTTATGTGGTCGTTCGTGGCGCAGATATGCGCACGAACCACTTTGGTGTGATGGTCGTCAGGATGAAAAACGTCAAGTCCACTTGCACTGTGTCCGGTGTGTTATTATGCTCCGCATGATTTGTTAGTGAACACTTACTTAACCGATTTCCCGGAGGAGAGCGATGGGCAAGGTCAACGAGAAGATGAGAAAATTGGTCAAGGAGCTTCAAGAAAAGCGAGAGGACGTCTACAAGATGGGCGGCGAGCGGCGTGTAAAACGCCAGCACGACCGGGGAAAGATGGATGTCCGCCAGCGCGTCGGGTATCTCTTTGACGACGACTCGTTCACCGAATTTGGCCAACATGGCTATTTTCACTCCAACGGAAAACCGGTGCCCATGGACGAGGTGCGAACGCCGGCTGACGGCGTGGTCACGGGCTTTGGAAAGATCAACGGTCGAATCGCCGTCTGCGCCGCCTACGACTTTACCGTGCTCGGCGGCTCCATCGGCGATATCAGTGAAGCGAAGGTTACCCGGGCGCGGGAATTCGCGCTGAAAAACCGGGTGCCCATGATCTGGCTTATCGACTCGGCGGGGGCACGGGTACACGGTGGTTCCGGTATCGACGGAGACCAGATAAGTTTATTTGCCGATTCGGGGTATCTATTCCGCGAACAGGTCACCATGAGCGGCGTGGTGCCGCAGGTGGCGGCAATGGTTGGCCCGGGAGCGGCGGGAACGGCCTATATTCCGGGTCTCGCCGACTACGTGCCGATGGTCAAAGGGACGAGTTCGATGGCCCTCGGCGGACCGCCACTGGTAAAGGCTGCGGTCGGTGAGGATGTCGACGAGCAGGATCTGGGCGGGGCGAAGGTGCACAATAAACACTCCGGGGTTGCCGATCAGATCTTCGAGACTGACGAAGAGTGTCTGGACTCGATTCGCGAGTATCTCAGTTATTTTCCCCAAAATTGCACCGAGGGTCCGCCGAATGTGGACGCCGACTTCGTCGAAGATCCGGAGCGCGACGAGGGCGGAGAGATCCGGGAGTCGATCCTCGATATTTTGCCCGAGGAAAAGCGCCGGGCCTACGATATGCACAAGATTATTGAGGGCATCGTCGATGAGGGCGAGCATTTTGAGATGAAGCCGAAATTCGCCCGAAATATCGTCACTACGCTGGCCCGGATCGGTGGACGTCCGGTGGGTGTGGTGGCCAATAATCCCAAATTCTGGGGCGGCGTGCTCAATAACGACGCCGCCGACAAAGCGGCGCGATTCGTCAATCTGTGCGACAGCTTTAATATCCCGCTGGTCTTTTTGCAGGACGTGCCGGGCTTTATGATCGGCAGCAAGGTCGAAAAAGAGGGGATCATCCGCCACGGCGCGAAGATGCTCTTCGAGGTGGCCCGGGCGACCGTGCCGAAGATCACGGTCATCGTCCGCAAGGCCTATGGCGCCGGTTATTATGTGATGTGTGGAAAGGCCTATGAGCCCGATCTGTTGGTCGCCTGGCCCACTGCCGAGATCAGCGTGATGGGCGCCGAGGGAATGGTCTCGATCTTTGCGCGCAAGATGTTGGAGGGTAATCCCGACGCCGACGAAGTGAAAAAACAGCTCGTCGGCGCCATCGAGCCCTATATCGACATCTACAAGGTCGCCGGGCGAGGGCTTATCGACGAGGTCATCGACCCGCGGGAGACGCGGGACTATATCATGGCCGGATTGGAGCTGGCGAAATTTAAGACCGTGGAGCGGCCCTATCGCAAAAGCGGTGTACGGCCGGTTTAAGAGATCTTCGGGGGGTTATTTCTCCAGAATCCGGTCCAGCACGGATTGCAGGATATCGACATCTTCATAATAGATCTCGATCTTTCCCTTGCCGTCGCGATCCTTGAGTTTGACCTTGGTTCCCAGGCTGTGCTGGAGGCGCTCGGTGACGTCGCGCACCAGGGCGTCGTTGCGGTAGCGCGGTGCTTTCTTTTTCGGCTTGCCTTCCTTGAGCTTGCGCACCTCTTCTTCAGTTTTTCGCACCGACCAGGATTGGGAGACGATCTTTTTGGCCAGTCGCCGCGCCTCACCATCGCCCAGTGGCACCAGCGCCCGGGCATGGCCGGAAGTGAGCTCTCCGGTGACCAAAAGGTCCAGGACGTCGTCTGGCAACTCCAGAAGGCGCACCGAGTTGGCGATGGTGGAGCGCGATTTGCCCAATTGGTCGGCCAGCGCCGTCTGGCTGGCGCCGGTATCGCCCAATAATTTTTGATAGGCCAGGGCTTCTTCGACGGGATTGAGGTCCTCGCGCTGGATATTTTCGATAAGGGCCAGGGTATAGGCCTCGGTATCGGTGACGTCTTTGATGACCGCCGGGACCTCGTTGAGGCCGGCGATGCGACAGGCCCGAAGGCGTCGCTCGCCGGCGATGACCTCGAAGCGGCCCTGGCGTTCGCGGACGACGATGGGCTGGATAAGACCGCTCTCCTCGATGCTGGCGGCCAATTCAGTCAGGCGCACCTCGTCGAATTCACTTCGCGGCTGGCGGTGGGCGACCTGAACGCGGTCGATCGGGAGTTGAAGATATTGGCGTTTTCGCTCGCCATCGCCGTCGTCTTTCGGGATCAGCGCGCCCAGGCCCTTGCCCAGGGCTTTGCGGCGGCGCGGCGTATCGTCGTCGAAATTGGCCATTGAGGTTGTCTCAAAAAAAGAAAAGGGGGGATGCGGCGGGCCTCCTAACTCAGGAGGCGGCGGAGTCGACCCGGGAGACGCCGTTTCGCTGCAAGAACTCGCGGGTAAAATCGCGATACGAGCGCGCGCCCCGCGAGGAGCCGGCGTATTCGGTGATCGGCATCCCGAAGGATGGGGCCTCGCCGAGGCGGACGTTGCGGGGGATCATGGTCTTGAAGACCAATTCTCCGAAGTGGGTCGAGACCTCGCTGGCCACCTGCTCACTGAGGTTGGTTCGCCCGTCGTACATGGTGAGCAAGATGCCCTCCAGGGTCAGCGCTGGATTGAGGTGTTCGTGAATTAATTCAATGGTTTTTAATAGATGGCCCAGTCCCTCCAGGGCGTAATATTCAGTCTGGATGGGGACGAGCACCGTATTGGCGGCGGCCAGCCCGTTCAGCGTCAATAGTCCCAGCGACGGGGGGCAGTCGAGGATGATAAAATCGTAATCGGCCTCGAATTCGCGGAGGGCCCGGCGGAGCTGAAATTCTCGACGGGGGTGCTCGACCAATTCGATCTCCGCTCCCGCAAGGTCGGTGGTGCTGGGCACGAGCTGCAATCCCTCGGTGCCGGTGTCGACCCGCAAGTCTTCGATAGGCTTGCCGTTGACGATGGCGTCGTAGATCGACTGGTCGCAGTCGCGACGCTCGATGCCGAGGCCGCTCGTGGCATTGCCCTGCGGGTCGAGGTCGATGAGCAACACTCGGCAGTCCTCGCCGGCCAGGCAGGCCGCCATATTGACCGAGGTCGTCGTCTTTCCGACCCCTCCTTTTTGATTGGCAACGGCTACTACTTTTTGCACGGATAGACCTCGAAAAACTACGTCCTAATCATCGGCGCCGGCGGCACCTTCAGTGGCATTCGCCGCCATGATGGATCGCCCCCCAACAAAGTTCAAGACCGAGAACGGGAGCGCGATTGGCTCAGAATTCGCCGGACTCCAGAAACTGAACGACCAGATGATGGACGTCGGGCCGATTCATAATGAAAGTATGGGCGGCGGGGACGACCTCGCGGGCACTGGCGCCGACTTGGTGGGTTTCCTCGACGGCGACTTTTCCGTCGAATCGACCGGCGATGACAGCGACATCCCGATCTTGAAGCGGCGGAAGGGTGCGTACCGTGCTGTCTTCGTCGGTGGTCAGATCCTCGAGCGGCTCTAAAAGCCACCCCACATATTCCACGTAGCGATCGGCGACCTCGGCGCCATCATTTGGCGGCGCGAGCATGACGATACGCCCCTCCTGTGCGGGCGGGGCGTCATTGATTGCCGAGCGAACGATAATATTTCCCAGGCTATGGCCGACGA
>SKQC01000037.1 GCA_007119175.1 Myxococcales bacterium
GGCTCAGCGACCATTCGCTCCCGGGTCGTCGGCCCCTGGTGGTCGGCCTGGCTGGTTCCGGCGGCGGCCTCGCTCAAGGCCTCCAGAAGCGAGGAGGGCCGCACCGGCTTTAAGATCTGATGGGTGATCCCCAGCTCGTCCATCTCCTCCGGGCTCAATACGATGCCCGCCGAGGATAAAAGCATCCGCGGCACCTTGTGCGCGCCGGGATGCTCCTCGAGTTTTTGGGCCAGATCCACACCGGACATACCGGGCATCTGCATATCGAGGAGGATCACATCGAAGTCGGGCTTTTCGTCGTCCAGTATCTCCAGGGCCGCCGGTCCATCCTCGATCACCGTAGGCGCCATCCCCCAGCTCGACAACATCACCTCGTACAATCTTCGATTGGTCCGATTATCGTCGACCACCAGGGCCGTCAGTCCCTCCAGACTGGCCATGCGCCGGGGGATGTCGCTGCCCTGTTTTTTTCCGACCTCGAAGGTGGACGTAAAATGAAATGTGCTGCCCACCCCGTAGGTACTCTCCAGCCAGATTTTGCCCCCCATCAGGTCCACGAGCTGAGAGGCAATGGTCAGCCCCAGCCCGGTGCCCCCGTAGCGACGGGTCGACGAGGCGTCGGCCTGACGAAACGCATCAAAGATCATCTTTTGTTTTTCCGGCGGGATTCCCTGTCCGGTATCGGCGACGGCAAAATGCAGGACCACCTGATCGTCGCGCCGATCGTCGACGTCGATATGCACCGACACCTGTCCCTCGTCGGTGAATTTGATGGCATTGCCCACGAGATTGACCAGGACCTGACGAAGCCGGTCGGGGTCACCGAAGAGGTTATACGTGATCGCTTCATCGATGTGATACACCAGATCCAGGTCGCGGTCGGCGGCCCGGCCGGCCAAGGTCTGCAGGGTTTCGCCGACGGCATCGCCCAGATTAAATTGGCGCCGATTCAACTGCAGGCGCCGGGCCTCGATTTTTGAAAAATCGAGGATGTCATTGATCAACTGCAACAGGCCTCTTGCCGAATCTTTGGCGAGGCGGACGTACTCCCGTTGGTTGACGTCCAGTGAGGTATCGGAGAGGAGATCGAGCATCCCCAATACGCCGTTCATCGGCGTGCGAATCTCGTGGCTCATATTGGCCAGAAATTCGCTTTTGGCCTGGTCGGCCTCCTCGGCGGCCTCCCGGGCATCGCTCAACTCCGCCGTTCTGGCCTCCACCCGCATCTGCACCCGATCGGCGCGGCCGACGATGGAAAAGACATAGATCATCAGCACGGCGGTGCCCAAAAACCCGATCAAAAGCATCGCCAGTGGTACCTGAGTGCCCCGGGTTTGCAGATAATCGGGCGACGTGACCACATAGGCCGACCAGGTCTGCTCGGCGACGTCCAGCGGCTCGATATGCATAAATTGAGATTGTTCAGCGACCTCGTCGGGCTCCCATCGATCCACGGAAGTTTCGGTCTGCAGCGAGTACAGCATCTTTGGATCGTCGTCTTCGCGCTGCTCGACGATATAGATATCCAGCGGCGGCAGCGGTAATAATTCCGGAAGCGCCGCCGGCGAGGTGGTATCGGCGACGGTCATCACGAATCCCCGCAGGGCCTCGCGGCGCAGCTCCACGGTCGCCGGCCGCTGCTCACCGGTGTAGATCGGGGCCAGGACCACAAAATGCAGGGCCTCGCTGCCATCCTCGTTAAGGGGCAACAGCCCCAGCGGTCCCACCAGTGCTGACTGACCGGTGTCGCGGACATAATCCATGGTCCGGGCGATCAGCGGCTCCGTGCCCCAATCAAAGCCCAGCGCCCATCGCTCCGGGGATCTCGATGAGAGATAATAGGCGGGAAAATACTCCGAGCGGGCCATCGCCGGAGTCCAGGAATTATCGCTCAACTCCACGATCTCGTAGGCATCGCTCAACTCCTGGTTTCCCGTCACCTCGTGGGAGTCGCGCTCATCGCCGGGGACCCGGGGAATCCAGTGCGCCGACTCAATGCGCGGCGCCGACAAGACGTAGGTATTGGAAAAGATCTCGAATTCGTCGCGATCGACATTTCGAGAGCCGTCGAAAAACGCCTTTAAGGCCGTCGTCACATCGATATGAAGGTCTTTTTCGCGCTGGAGAATGCCGGTAATGATCTCGGCATCGCGCTCAAACTGGGCCTGCACCAGCGCCTCTTCGCTGGCGTCGAGGCGACTGTAGCTGATCATCGTCAGAGCCGTGCCCACCAGCCCTACGGCAAGGGCTGCCCACCAGCGCATGGCGCGCTGTTTTGCCGCTCTGTCGTCGTCTTGTGTCACGGTTCCCGTCAAAAATTACGGAAAGAGCCCGCGGATTAACTTCGCCTGCGTGACCCGCTCGATTCCCTCGACTAACGACGCCGTGCGCAGATCGATTCCATCGTCGATCGAACGCTGCAGGGCCTGCTGAAAGGCATTGGTGATGATTTTTCGGAGCCGACTATTAATTTCTTCTAAGGTCCACATATAATTTTGGGTTCCCTGCACCCACTCGAAATACGAGAC
>SKQC01000094.1 GCA_007119175.1 Myxococcales bacterium
ACTGAGCCCCCTCTTTGGGGCCCGCGGCCAGCCTGGCCGCCCTTCGGATTACCACCGACTGAGCCGCTCTTTGATGGTCTCTTCGTCCCACAGGCTGGGATCGTTGAACGTACTCGCCTGCACCTCATCCAGGGCCAGATCGATGATGCTCGGCACGTCGTCGCTCTCCGGGATCTCCTCGACGACGATATCAAAGAGACCGTAATCAAAAGGATCGCCACCGGCGCGCTCGACGGGAACGATCCGCTCGCGAAGCCCCTTTTTCTCAAATTCTAAAGCCCGGTGAATGCAGTGGGGATTATTTCCCGCACGCCCAAAGAAGGTATGTGACGTCCAGGTACAACCGGCAAGACAGGTATCGGCGTAGTAGCAGGTCTTACAATAGCCCCACAGATCGTCGACTGTGCGCTCCTGCAGATGGTTTAATTCGTGGGAGTTAAAGACCACGTCGGCGATCGCCTCATCACGGATATTGCCGCCGGTATAGGGAGCGCTGGGAAGCGACGGACATCCCTTGATCTTTCCGTCGGCCTCCAGCCCCAGACCCCACTTTCCGGCCCCGCAACCGCTCCAGTGGCCGCCGGTCTCCTCGCTTCGCCATCGCAACAGGCGCTCATAGGGGCTGAAATAACCCACATTATTCGACGGCGCCAGGCCGATGCCCGCCGGATCGAGCTTGGTCTGTTTGATCCACACCAGAAGCGGGAAAAGCTCCAGAAAATCAGAGGGCTGCAATAATAACTCCGGCCGATCGGCGGCCCGCCCCATGGGGACCGTCATCTGCACCTGCCAGCCGGCGGCGCCCAGCTCCACCAGAAGGTCGGCCATCGCTGGAAGTTCCGGCATCGACAGGCGATTGATCTGGGAGTTAGCGGTCAGGCGCATCGGACTTTCACCGACCCGACGAGCGGCGTCGACGGCGTCGCGCCAGGAGCCCTTCGGCCCGCGCAGCGCATCGTGGGTCTTTTCCAGGCCGTCGATGGAAATCGAGATCGAACTAATACCCGCCTCGGCAGCGGCGTCGACGCGCTCCTGGCTCAAATTGCGGGCCCCCGTGACGATGGATACGCTCACGCCCCGATCCACCAGCGCGCGTGCAATCGTCGTCCAGTCATCGCGAAGATATGCCTCGCCGCCGATGAGCGTGGTTTCGCGAATTCCCAGATCGGCTATCTGGTCCACCACCTCCAGGCATTCCTCGGTACTGAGCTCATCGGGACGGGCCTTGCCGGCTCGAGAACCGCAATGCCGGCAGCCCAGATCGCAGGCCAATGTGATTTCCCACACACAATAGACGGGAGAGGGATTTTCAAAATCATCTTCCGTGGGAATCCGCGGATACTTCTTGGCTGTCTCGCTCATTAGTCGTCCACGTCCGTCGAGTCCGATTGACCGCCGTTTTTAGAGACGTATGTCTTCTCTGGCATCAGGGCGAAAAATCCAGTTATTTAGCTGCTTGTTGAAGCGTAGAACATTCGCAAACCAGGTGCAATTCGACGCCCTGACTCAGGGCGCCGGAGGACAGATCGCCTCATTAAATGTCGCCAATGAGTTCGCCAGTTGGAGCGCCCGGCGCCGATCCGAGGTCTCCGGCGGCGTCAGCGGCTCACACCTCCTTAAAATCGCCTCGGCGTCCATGATATCCTGGTTGGCCGAAAGCGGCGGCGAGACCCCGTCGGCAATATTGAGTCGCGTGGCGATATACTCCCGGGCCAGAATCACCCAGGCATCACCGCGCGGTGGCGTGGTGATGATCTCCTGCCAGGACATATTGCATAGCTGAGTGGACGGGCTTAGCGGCCATTCGACGGGGCGTGTTGGCCGAGGCCTCAGCGTTAAGGGGTCTTCGTCGCCGCGCCACTCGTGCACACTGCGCGGACAATCCTGATCGAGAACCGGATCGTCGTCGGGAACCACCTGGGGCTCATCGTCAATGGGGCGATCGGCTGACGGAGGTGGCGGCCCATCGCTCACCACCGAGATCGGTGGAATCTCGTCCAGCGGCAGTGGCTCGACATCCTCCTCGTCGTCGACCTCCTCCGGATCGTCGTCCTCCACATCCGGCGACGGAGTTGGCGTCGGCTCCGGATCGTCGGCCTCACCGCACCCAATGGCGAAAACAGTGATGGCGATGAGTAATACGAGCCCTCTCGACCAACGCTCCATGGCGCTCCTCCCGGTACTTTCGACGTCTTATATCCGGCCGCACTCTCATCAGTCAGCGGCGGATATATCTAATATAATCACCGCCAATGCCTGATACGACCGTCGGGGGCGATTCGCAAATGCTTCCGGCCGTCCCGAGAAATTCAGGCCGTCGTCTATTTCAGGGCGCCTGAACTGCGGCGCACTAAGATTTTGGGGGAGTACGTCTGTGGTCGTGGTGGCTGGATGCTCGATTACGCAATATTGCCCCCTATGACCAAGAGGGCACCCCTAAAATCTTATTTCCTCAAATAAACGTAGGTCCGAGCCGCCACGTCCCGTCGGGGGCGATTCGCAAATGCTTCCGGCCGTCC
>SKQC01000104.1 GCA_007119175.1 Myxococcales bacterium
ATCGCTCTGTATTCCGGACTCGGCGCCGCCCTTTTGGGCGTTTCTCTCTTTGTGATCGACCGCCGCGGTGGGACCGGAGCTTCCGATGAAAGCCTGCGGCTTATCGGCACAACGGCGCCGTCGAATGCACCGGGCGGCATGCTTAATCTCTTTCGCCGATTCTGATCTCTTCAACCCTTCTCGGTATCCCAAAAACGCTAATATGCCTGAGCGCTCATCTGTCTCGACAATTGGCTGGATCGTCGGCGTCGCCGCAAGCCTTGCGGTGCTGGGCGCATGGGGCTGTAATCTGTATTACGACGTCGATGAATTTGCGCCGCCGTCATCGCCGAATGACGTCGGGGCCGATACCGAGGCGGACGCCGATGCCTCTCAAGATGTCTGCCAGGGGGAAAGCGACGAGGAATTACTCAGTAGCTGTGATGACAACGGCGTTGAGTGCGGAGAGATTTTTGTCACCGACCGCTGTGAAGTAGAGCGAAGCGTGGACTGCGGTGACTGCCAACAGGGAGAAGAATGCCAGGACAACCAATGCGTCTGCGCACCGGAGACGAATGACGAGTTTTGCTCCGAGGTGGATGATGACCCCTGTGGGATCGTCGAGGGGCAGGACCGCTGTGGTGAGGAGCGGGTCGTGGATTGCGGCGAGTGTTCCGACGAGGCCGGCTGCAATGCCAATCAATGCGTACCCTGTGGCGTAGACTGCACCGATAAATGCGGGCTTGTGCCCGATGGATGCGGTGAGTTTGTCGACTGTAGTAGCGACGGCGAGGGGGGCGAGGATTGTGACGAGGGACAGGGGATATATTGCCACGATTTTCAGTGCCAGAGTGGTGAGTGTGAGCCCCTTGAATCCTGTGAAGATGAAGGCGCGGAGTGTGGACAGATACCGGATGGCTGTGGCGGCATTTTAGATTGTGAGTCCGGCTGTTCCGACGACGAGGTGTGTTCGCTGGATAACGAATGCGTCTGCGATCCGGAGAGCGATGAGACACTCTGCGAAGAGGCCGAAGATGGGCCGCTGGAGTGCGGGAATATCGAGGCCGTCGATCGCTGTGGACTGCAGCGATCCGTGGATTGTGGAAGCTGTGAGGGGGGCGATGTCTGTGACAACCACCAATGCCGCCCGCCGGAATGCGTGGGACGTGATCTGGACACGGATTTTGAGCATTGCGGCCAGTGTGGCAATGAATGCGCCATCGATGAAACCTGTGTCGATGGCGACTGCCAGTCCTTTTCTTGCGCCGATCAGGGAACGTCGTCGAGCAGCTCCTGCGACCCGGTGAGCGCCGATTGTGACTCCGGAGATTATTGCCGCATGATGGTTGGACAGCCGGACATTGAGACTGAGCCGGATTCAATCCTCTTTGCCTGTAACAATGACGAGTCGGTCGGGTCTGCAGGAAGGGGTGAGCAATGCCCTACCGGAAGTGAATGCGAGGCCGGGCTTTACTGCATAGACTGGGAAAATGGCGATGGCCTGCGGTGCATCGAACCCTGTCGTCGCGATGGGCACGACGGTTGTTCAGGCGCCGACGAATATTGCGCTAACCCCTCTGTGATCGACGAATCAGAGCCGATTGAAGACCAAAAAAGAATGGATGAGTTCGGGTTCTGTAGCCGCCGATGTTCACCCAATGACGGCGATGCCTGCCCCGGTGGGCGTCGCTGCACGGCGGATCCGGGATTCCCCGATGGGACCTGTCAGCCGAATTTTCGGTGTATCAACAACGGAGGCTCCTCCGGAAAGACTGAGGGCTCGCCATGCAACCGGGCATCGCTGGCCAGCGACGGCTGCCCATCGGGGCTCCGGTGCTTTCCGGCGGGAGACGACGGCCAGGATATCTGTGTGCGAGCCTGCCAGGACGATGACGATTGCCCGGAGGGCAGTTGTGACAACGCCGATGAGCCGTGGCAGGCGAAGCGCTATTGTCAGTCGGATTGACCGCCGCTGGCTGCCGATCAGAGCTCAATTCTTCATCGGGTCACCACGTAGCAGGGTGGAGCAAAAATGTCTGGATGGAGGTCGTCTACAAATCGGGGGAGTAAAACCCTTTTCTGGGTCTGTCTGGTGCTCGGTATTTTCTATGCCTCTTATGTGGGGGCTGAGGAGATCCCCGAGATCGATCGGCCCCTGGTCGACGAGGTTGGTGTCGTCAGCGATGTGCAGACCTACGTCATCGAGGAGAAGTTGCGCGCTCATCACGAGGCGACAGGTGTGCAGATGGCGGTCCTCATCGTCGAGAGCACCGGGGGATATACCATCGATGGTTTTTCGATGCGTGTCGCCGAAAAATGGGAAGGGGGAAGTGCCGAACGCGACGATGGTGTGCTTTTGACATTGGCCGTGGGGCATCGCGCCAACCGGCTGGAACTCGGATACGGTCTGGAAGCACTGATCTCAGACGCCCAGGCGGGGCAGATTCTCGATGATGCCACCTCTTTGTTGCAACAGTCGCGCTACGGCGACGCCGTAGAGCAGATCGCGGACGCCGTCATTGAGCGCACCGACCATCTGGAGGCCGGCGGGGAGGTGGTGCCGCCCACTGACAGTCTCGGGGCGTATGCGGGGATTGCGATTCCCGTTTTGTTTCTGGTGGCCGTGCTGCAGGGATATTGGTGGCGCAGACGGCGCGGTGAATTATCTCACCAGCTCATTAATCACCCGGCCCTTTCGAAAATCGTCTCCGATCATGAGCAGTCTGATGACGGCGATGAGGTCACTAGACGGCCCAATCTATTATGGGTCGAGCCCATCGAGATGCGGGATATAATCCTGTGGTTGGTATCTCCGGCGATCGTGGTGGTCCTATTTTACGACGGTGGTTTCTGGCGTCCCATGGTCGGTTTGTGGGTTCTTATCGCCCCCTCGGCAGCGATGGCGGTCAAGCTATTTCGTCCGCCATTTTATAAGTTCTTGGGGATCGTTTCTCTGGCGTTCTTCATAAGTGCTCCCCTCTACCTGGAATTGCTTCCGGCGACCCTTTACGAGGTGACTAACTTCGTCAACGCCGTGGCCATTATCTTCGTCGTGGTCTTGCTCTTCGGCGTACTCTTCGTTCTGTCTGGCTTGTCCTCCCATTCCGTGCTCGGCGCCGGTGCCCAGACACTCGGCGGAAGGACCACCACCGGCGGCGGTGGTTTCGGTGGAGGCATCGGCGGCGGCTTCGGAGGCGGCGGTGGAGGCTTCGGAGGCGGCGGTGGAGGCTTCGGAGGCGGCGGAGCGTCTGGCGGGTGGTGAGTGAGAGGGCTTTCCTGGTGGTCTTGCTCGGCTTCTATTCGTGGATTGAAAGCTGTGAGGCTGGTTGACTTTGTGCGCTGTCGGCAGCCATCTTCGGGTTCGTCTGGCTCGACCTATCGCAACAGGTGAGCAGGGCGGTTTCGATACCACAGACTCGGCAACACAACAGATCCGAAGGAAGTTCAATGAGCGAGCATATGGCGACGAGGAATCCAAACAGCGATCAATTGGCCTCCAAAAGGGCCGCTTCGGGCTCGGTGATGGAGGCATTTCAGACGCTGGAGCGCGAGGAGCTGAGCCGGTATTGCCGCAGCATCAGCGTCGACGGGGTCATCGCCCAGACGGTCTCCGTGGAGTTGGAGCAGGGCCAGACCCTGTGGTGCGCCAGGGGATCGCTTTTAGCCTACGACGCCGGCATCGACTGGAAGCTCAAGGTGCCCGGTGGTGTGGGAAAGGCGGCCAGCCGCATGCTCTCCGGTGAGGGGGCGTCATTGACGCATGTGACGGCCCGCCAGGGTGGAGCCAGCGCGGTGATCGGTGCCAACCAGGCCGGCCGGCTCGCCACCTGGGATCTTCGCCGCGGCCCGATCGTATGCACGCCCGGGTCTTTCGTGGCCGCTCTGGGCGACGTGGACATCGACGTGACCACCGCCAAGCGCGCCGGTGCGGCCTTTTTCGGGGGCGCCGGAGTCTTTTTGCAGCGCCTGTCCGGAAACGGCATTGCCGTCGTTCACGGCTCGGGCGATTTCATCGAGCGCCGCCTGGACGCCGGCGAAAAATTGCTGGTCTCCACGGGCAATTTGTCCGTCTTCTCAGGCGACGTGGATTATAATATCCGCGGCGTCGGTGGTTGCATCAAATCAATATTCGGCGGCGAGGGACTCTTTATGACCGAACTCGCAGGTCCCGGCTGGGTGATGCTGCAGACGATGAAGGAGCGCTCCTCTGAGTCGAGTGACTGAGCTCTGTTGTCCGCTTGGTTCACTGGCGGCACTCGGTCCGCCAGGCGCCGTGGCGGCGAGATGCCACCGGCTCCAAAAGCCCGGAGAAGACCGACCGTGTTGGAGCCGATGTCATCTTGATATCGCCGCGCCGTCATGCGCGAGGCAGTGGTTTCGCTTCGGCTCCACGCATGCGTTTTTGAAGAGGCGATCTGCGGAAGGGCTTAAGTCAAATGCGATTGCCCTGGGAGAGTCGCCCGCTCTTGTGCGGCTGGCCTGGCGGCCTATAGTTGACGTTGATCATCTTACCCGTCAAAGGCTGCCGAGTCGCAAACCACCTATTTTTTAACGGAGCGTCGAGCCATGAACCGAGAAGCGAGCCCCTCTTCCAAATCGGGCGATCCCGATGACATCTTAGTCCCCATCTACTCCTCGGCGAATCAGCCGGAGGTCGAGATCATCACCGACATTCTGGAGGCTGAAGATGTGGCATATATGATTCGCAGCCGCCAGATGGCGGCCTTCCCGACGACCATCGGCGAGCACGATCAGATCCGGATCCTCGTCGTCCCGGCCGCCATCGACCGGGCCCAGGCGCTGATCGAGCAGGCCTTAGAAGACGAGGCGATCCCCGGCGACGGCAATTTCATTAACAACCGCCAGAGAGCCAAGATCGAGAAGGGAAAAAAGAAGGCCAAAAAGAAGGCAGCGAAGGCCGAAAAACAGGCCGAAAAGGATCGGAAAAAGGCCCAGAAAGCAGAGAAAAAAGCCAAGAAAGCCGAAAAGAAGGCAAAAAAAGAGGCCAAAAAGGCGGAGAAACAGGCGAAAAAGGCCGCCAAAGAGCGAAAGCGCGCCGAGAAAAAACGCAAAAAGGCCGACCGGGGCAAAGACTGACCAGGACTGAGTTGAGACAAGGACTCCCGGATGTCATCGGGTATGCTCACCACGAGAGAGGCGCGGGGGTGAAATTCGTCGCATCGGTGCAAAGCTACAGCCTCGCCCCGGACGGGTTCACCTGATGCTCTGGGCAAGACGATGGTATAGATTACTCCTTTCCATCAGTGGATAGTGAATCGACGAGCCCCAAACGTCGCTATCTCAAATCCCGAGATCTGCCGAGGACCTTCAATGCAAAGACTCAGGTCGCGTTCGGGGCGTCTTAGCCGGTGGTCGGCAGGGAGCGCGGCTCTTGTGGTCCTTTTATCGCCCGCGGTGGTCTGGGCGGACCCGATGTGCCTCAGCCTCTTTCAATCGCCATTTTGTTTCTTTCTCAATGTCCTCCTCAGTGTCCCCTTTGTCATTATGTGTGCATCACTTCCCGCGATATGGTGGGGCGTGCGCCGAGAGGCGGTGGGCAAAAAGGCCCGGCTTCTAGCCGTCGGTGGCGGGTTGGGGCTGGCCGTCGTCCTCCCCTTTGTGGTCCTGCAGGTTTTTGAGGCACTCGGTCTTTTTAGTGTCTACCTAGATCACCATCCGATGTTCTTATACGCGCTGCTGATCATGCTTACGATCATCGCCCTGTGGCTGGCCCTGGTGGACTGGTTCGGGTAAGCGCGCTCCGTTTTTCCAGGCGCAAGGCACTCGGTGGGCAGTGATTTGGCATCGGTGAGATGCGTCAGCATTGCCCCTCATCGCTACTTCAAGCGAGGCTCGGCCCAAAGATGGCCCGATGAGCCGCCGAGACGTTGGTTTCGGTTAAATCGTGTCCCGTTTTTAGGTGATGGACGTATCATCCGTCGACTCAAGTCGTCGGGATGGCGCCACAGATCGGGGCGACCCATAGTCGGTGAGGTTTTGAGTCGACAGGCGCAGGAGTCTGGCCAAAAGGCGCCAGGATTCGGGGCTGAGGAGAAAGCTCAGGTGTGTAAATTCCGCCATATGGTGGGTCTGGGCGGCCTCCCATCGGGCAGATGTGGCGGGCAAAATGGTGGTGTCCGAACGGCTCCACAGCGCAAAGAGGCGCGGGCCCTCAGGGGCATCCCAAAAGTCCTGGGCTGCCAGGCGCTGCATGATGGGCGAGTCCGGCCGCAGGTCGAGCGTGCGCGGCGTGTCGGCCAGGCGAGCCAGATGAGTGCCGTGATGAGGGGTCGCCATGGTGATCAGTGTGGCGACGCGGGCCCTGGTGGCTTTGTCCTCCATCGCCAGACGGGCGACAATCCCACCCATGCTGTGCGTAATCAGGTCGACTTTTTGTGGCGAATCGTCGCCGTCGCAATCAGTGAGGTTGGCAATGGTCTGGCGCAAATGTCCGGCCATCTCGTCGAGACAGTCCCCGTCGCGGAGATCGATGGCTCGGCTTCGGCGTCCGGCGACGTGCGTGAGATAGCGCTCGATGGCCCTGAAATTGGAGGGGTGTCCGGCCAGCCCGTGGACCAGAAGGACTTCTCGATGCCTGGATGGTCTTTTGTCGCCGGCGCTTTCGTTCTGGTCGTACCGGGGTGTCGGCACAAGCCCCATCAATCCCAGCAGGGGTGCTTGAAAGAGCTGACGCCGAAGGCCGGGAGCGACCGATTGATAAGCCCATGATGCCGAGCGACCCATTGCGGTCGCACCGGCTCCGATGGCGCGTCCTGTGAGGGCCACGCCACTTCCCATTGTGCTCCACAGAGAGCCAGTATCGCCTTTGCCTTCAAATGTCTTCAATAGTCTTCCTGACTTGGTGGGGAGGATTTCAGGAGCAATGTAACAGGGGAGAGGCAGGTAATACCAATCGGCAGTTCTCCCGGTGTTCAGTGAACGCGGAACAGGCCTATCTTATTCGAGTGGTTCGACGTGGGGCGACAGGTCTTCTGGCCAGTACCGCCGGAACCGGTGGGGTTTGGGTGATCGCGTGAGCTGGGGATGCGGTATAGCAGGTTGATGCGCTGACCTCGCTGGAGATTCGATCTGGAGATAGGAGGTGATCGAATACCTCCGAAGTGACATGATGAGGGACCGCGAATCTGTTATCGATGCATGCAGATGAATTTTGCGTGGCTGTCCCAGGTTCGTGGGTGTCGCAAATTGCGTGTCAATGCGGCAATAGTGGGAGATCGGCCGGTAGGACGGGCTGATGTGCACCTTGGATTGACCTGAGGGCGTACATCGGTCCGCTATGAGGGCGACGCCGGGACGCACGGAGATACGCACGATATAGTTTTTGAATGAAGTTACTCGATGCCAATGGTGAGATAACGATGACTCTCCGACGGTTGTGTTGCCTGAGCCTCTTTGTCCTGGCACTTAGTTTCGCCCTGACCACGGGCTGTACGGATCCCCCACCGGTCACATCCGATAGTTGCACGACCACGTCGGATTGTCCTGCTGGACAGGAATGCGTGGATGGAAGCTGTGCACCAGTCGACGATGTCGATGCCGGTGCTGACGCCGGCGCCACTCTCGACGCCGGCACTGATACGGGTTGCGAAGCTCAGACCAGTTGCGAACAGGAGGATATGGAGTGCGGGGTGGTGGCTGACGGCTGTGGCGGGAGCCTCGACTGCGGAGAGTGTTCCGACGGCCAGGTATGCGGTACAGGCTCGCAACAAGGACAATGCCTGCCGGTCGACGCCGTGTGTACGTCGGCGACGAGCTGTGTTGCCGAGGCGGTCGAATGTGGTGTGATCGCCGACGGATGTGGGGGAACCATCGATTGTGGCCAATGTGGTCCGGGCCAGACCTGTGGCACTGGCGGCGACAGCGGCTCCTGTATCGACGTCGATTGTGATCCTCGCTCCTGTGCCGAACTCGGCGCCGAATGTGGGGCCATGCCCGATGGTTGCGGGGGCATCTTAGACTGCGGAGACTGCGGCGCCGATCAGTACTGCGGCACGGGAGCCGACCATGGCACCTGCCTCGAGGTGGACTGTTCTCCCAAGAGCTGCGCCGACTTCGATTCCGGCGGCGACTGCGGTCCCCATGCCGACGGATGTGGGGGCGTCGTCGATTGCGGCTTTTGTCCCGACGGACAGGAATGTGGGTCCGGCACAAACCGCGGCGAGTGCATCGTCGCCTCATGTACTGCCAAGTCCTGCAGCGATTACGACGACGTCAACTGCGGACCAGTCTCCGACGGGTGCGACGGGGTGACCGCCAGTTGCGGAGACTGTCAGGGGCTCGAAGTCTGCGGCGGAGGCGGCATCCCCAATGTGTGCGGAGCCGACAATCAGGCCGACTGCGACGGTGAATTCTGTAACGACCAGGTCATCTGTTCCGGCGGAGGTGCCACGACCGTGACGGGCACGGTCTTTGCGCCCAACGCCACTCTGCCTCTCCCCAACGCCGTGGTCTACGTGCCCAACGTTCCCCTCGACGAACTCCCCTCCATCGATACCGGTCCGGTCTGTCAGCAATGCGAAGACGAAGACCTGGGCGATCCATTGGTGGGGACGATCTCCGACTACGACGGCACCTTCGAGCTGCGCCATGTGCCCGCAGGCGTGGCCTTTCCGCTGGTTATCAAGATCGGCGACTGGCGCCGGGTGGTGACCGTTGGCCCCCTCAGTGACTGCTCCAATACGCAACTGACTGCCGAGCAGACTCGGCTTCCCCGCACGCACCAGGAGGGATCGGTACATGACAATCTGCCCCACGTCGCCGTGTCCACCGGCGGCATCGACGCCATGGAATGCGTCTTCCATAAAATGGGCGTCGACGAGTCGGAGTTTACACGGCGCGATCAAGACGGACGCATCCACATGTACCGTGCCAACGGCGGCGTCCCCGATGCGGAGTTGGCTCAGGCCTGTCAGAATTCGACCATCGGATGCAGCAGCAATTACTATCCCGACGAGTCAGACAACTGGCAGTGGGAGTGTGGACATTGCGGAAGAAATGCCTGTACCGACCGCGATCCGGACTCCTGCGGAACGGGATGGCAGGCGACCCTGCTAAAAGACCACCTCTCGCACCACCTCTATGACGATCAAGCGACCCTCAATAGCTACGATATGGTGGTCTTTGACTGCGAGATTCTGAATCACTCCGATTATCGAACCGACGCGCAGCGAAATCGCATCCTGGACTACGTCAACTCCGGAGGCCGTCTCTTCGCCTCTCACCATGCCTATGATTGGCTCCACGACACCGACGAGCTGCAGGATACCGCTGTATGGGGCGGAACGGGCTCTGTGGGGAGCGCGACATCCCTGGCCTACGTCGACGCCACGCACCTGCCGGGAAGTGTCTACTGGGATTGGCTGCAGCTCGTCGACGCTGACCACCCCACGACCGGGTCTGCCGGTCAGCCCCAGATCGAGATCACCGACGCCCGCACCTGGGTCCAGAGCGTCGACAGTTCTCTGGCGACTCGCTGGATCTACACTGAGGCGGGAGCGGACGGGCATATTGACTACGATTCGGTACAGCAATTTTCCTTCGATACCCCGGTCTATGATCCGTCGTCCTCTCAGTGCGGCCAGGTGGCCTACAGCGCCTTTCATGTCGCCGATGTGTTGGTGCAGCACGGACCGGAATTCCCCACCTATTGCGAGGGTGACGAGCTGACCGACCAGGAAAAAACGCTGGCCTATTTGCTCTTCGACCTGGCCGCCTGTGTCAGCGATTCGGGCATCCCGGAGCCGGCCGAATGCGATCCCCGTGGGTGTGCCGACGTCGGTGCCACCTGCGGCACCATCTCCGACGGCTGCGGAG
>SKQC01000481.1 GCA_007119175.1 Myxococcales bacterium
AGGGAGGGGCGAGTCCAATTGGCCCGCTTCGGCGAGCTGCAGATCGCCAATGTCTATTTCCCCAATGGAAGCGGCACGAATAGAGATCTGAGTCGAATCCCCTATAAGCTCGATTTTTATGACCATCTTCGCGAGATGCTCCAGCAGGAGGTCGAAAAGGGGGCGCCGATCTTGGTGATGGGCGATTTCAATACGGCCCACAGACCAATCGATCTGGCGCGCCCGAAGGCCAACGTGAAGACCAGCGGCTTTCGCCCCGAGGAACGGGCCTGTCTCGACGAGTGGTTCGACGCCGGCTGGGTCGACACATTTCGCCATTTTTGTGACGAGCCGGAGCGCTATTCCTGGTGGACCTATCGCGGAAATTGTCGAGAGCGAAATGTGGGCTGGCGCATCGACTACGTGCTGGCGTCGCCAGGGGCGATGGAGTTCGTCAAAGATGCGGATATCCACCACGACGTGATGGGCTCCGATCACTGCCCGGTCAGTGTGACGCTGGACCGGCGCGTTCTGGGCTAATACGGCATCTCGCAAGCCGGAAGCGTCCAAAAAGGCACCCCCCAAATCTTAGTTCCCTAAAATAGACGCAGGTCTGTGTGGACCCGTGCGGTCGGTGGCAAAGCGAAAGGCCCCCGAAGGTCAAGAGAAACTCAGCCCGTCGTCTATTATAGGGCGCCTGAACAGCGGCGCATTAAGGTTTTGGGGGAGAGCTTCAGCGGTCGTGGTGGTGGGATGTCAAATTGGTCCGAGCGTGCACGTCCGGTCGGCGGCAGAACGAGAAAACCGCCCAACGACAGACCCACTCCCCCCAAATCTTAGTTCCCTAAAATAGACGCAGGTCCGAGTTAACCCGTGCCGTCGGTGGCAAAGCGAAAGGCCCCCGAAGGTTAAGAGAAACTCAGACCGACGTGTATCTTAGGGCGCCTGAACAGCGGCGCATTAAGATTTTGGGGGAGAGCTTCAGCGGTCGTGGTGGTGGGATGCTGAGCGGGGCGTGGGCAACCAGGTGATCAGGCTGTTTTCCAAAAGCTGCATGATGGCGTCGGAGAGCGCGAAATCCCACCACTCATCGATGGGATCGCCGGCGGTGACGTGGTCGAGGACGGCTTTGGTAAATTCGTCTTCGATGACAATGCGCAGGTCGCCGTCGACCATGCTGGCGGCGACGCCCAGCGGTCCCCAGGCGTCGAGTTTGTCGCCCGTCAATTCGGCGATTAATTCTGCAGAAAAGGTGTCGCGTCGCAGTGTGGCGTGGGGGCGAAGCCGACCCGGTCGGTCGCGAAGGGCGCCGGCCCGTTCGGGAAGCGCCGCAAAGAGGGTCGCCTCGTCATCGCTTCGCGGCTCTGCATTGGCGAAGGCCTCAAAGCGCGCGAGCTCGGCAGTTTTTTCCGATTGCTCGTTATCGCCGGCGAGCCACTCGGCAAAGCGGCCCGACAGCCGTCCCAGCTCATCGAAGGTGGGCGATAAGATGAATTTCCGAGTCGTCTCGATGGGCTGTTCGAGTTGGTCTGCGGTTTCGGGAAGGCCATCTTCGAGTCCCGAGAAGACCTGACCGATCGCCACGCCGGCGAAGACCTCAGGGTCGATAAATTGGTAGCCGAAGGCCAAAAACCCGTCGGCGACCTCCTGCGGAAAACGGGGGGCCACCTGGGAGAATGCATGACAGGTGCGGGCGAATTGATCGAGAGCAGACTCGGCGGCTGACGAGTCTTCGAGCAGCCTGTGGGCGAGCTGTGCCGATTCGTCGAGGGCCGGCATCAAGACTTGTTCGGCACGGCGCGCATCGTCGCTGTCGGGGTCGAGCCACTCCAGGGCGAGCAATACCCGGTAGCCCAGATCCTGTAGTTGGCTTCGCGTGCGCAGCGCCAGGTGGTCATTTGCTTCTGCGGCCACCGATCCAGACACCAGTTGGTTGAGCGAGGCACCGACATTTTCGCGCAGCCCGGAGAGCGTTGAATAATAGTCGATGCCGTCGACCAAAAAGGTCTCCACCCAGCGTCCGAAGCTCCAGGCGGTGACGCGATTCCAGTGAGCGCGCATATAGCCCACCGCGTCGCTTGAGGCGTCGATGCGACCTCTGGGAATCTCGACGCGGCGGCCGGTCTCCATCTCCTCGAAAATGGCCTCCCATTCCTCGCTAAAATGCGACCAGGCCCGATCGACTAACCGGCGTCCGGTGTCGATGCGGTGCGACTGTTCGGGCGCTGTGGAATCCCAATACGGACGGGCCACAGCCTGGCATTTTAGACAATGCTCGCGGTGGAGCACCTGGTCTTCGTGGTCCGCACAGCGAGTGCGGAAGATCTCGTCGAGATGATACCAGTGGACCACGGGCAATAATTCATTGAGACGGGCACTTATATAAAATTCGAAGCGCGTCATCTGGGGGTGCCAGAAAAAGCGGGAGACACCGTGCAGAAGCTCGTGGGCGCGCCATTTTCGTCGGTGGTTCGGGTTATACGCCGGCAGCGGGGCGTCCTGAAAAAAGGAAAAATATTTAGGTTCTGCCAGCACTCCGTCGGACCACACGGGAGTTGTGCCGGCCTCCCACACGGAGACTTCCGGTTCGAGTGGCGGCGGCATCGGCAGTCGGCGCCGGAGCTCGTGATGATAAAAGGCCCGTCCGTGCCCGGCGGCCATGATGGTGGCCCGCGCCGTCAACGGCGTTGCCGTCAGATCGATGGTGGGCGCGGCAAAGCCGCCCGCCAACTCGCTCAATCCCTCCGGTTCACCGTCGGCGATGGACTGCGCACAGGCCTCGACTAATTCCTCCGGTGATGGCAGCCAATCTCGCGGCTCGGCATGGGCGTCGAATTTCGGGGCGCTCGGCAGGGTATGTCGGGGCATAGAGTCGCTTTTTTGAAAAATTGTGACAGGTGAGGTTGGGCGTTAAATCGTGAGCCGCCAGCGATTATTGCGTCTGCGCTCGCTGCTCCGGGTTGCGGGGCACAAAGATTCGCTCTCGCTGAAGCTCCATGGTGCGAGTTCCACTCTCCTGTAAAAAGGTATCGAGCCTCAGTGAAGTGCCCGGCTCACCGCGGGTGGACTCGATGACCTGGTCGGGCGTCATTTCCGCAGTTGACCGACCGTCGATGGCGGTCACCACGTCGCCGCGTCGCAGGCCCGCTTCTGCAGCGGGAGCCCCGTCGATGAGGGCGATGATGACATAGGCGTTGTCCACCGGCCGGAGTGTGGCGCCGATATCGTTGATATGCTGTCCCGGACCGTCTTCACCGATGGGATCGATGGCCACGTCGCGCTCCAATGCGCGCTCCCGCGGTACCTCGATGCCGCTGAAGATCTCGGAGACGTAGTCGTCGTGAACGACGCGGATGCTGCCGCGGCCAGACGGGATCTGAGCTAATTCAAAGTGCCCGCGATCGTCGGTGATATCCGTCGGCGGCTGCCCCTGTGGACGGCGGACCATAAATACCACGCGGGCGCCCTCGATGGGCTCACCGGTGTCGGCGTCGCTGACCGTTCCGCGCATTGTGGAACCCCCCTCTAAAGAGACGGTGACCGGGCCGGCTTCGACACCGGCGCTGACATCGATTGGCTCGGTGGTCACCGGGGCGTAGTCGTCGGTCGTGACGATGAGGCGATATTTTCCACTTTGAAGGGGGCCGAATTCGAATTCTCCGCCGTCGTCGTCGATCTGGTCGATGGGAAGCTGTGGAGTACGGGCCATGGGATTCCCCGGCGTTTTGAGGCGAGCATTGGCGACGCCGATATCGTAGGTCTGCACGGGGCGTCCATCGGGATCGATGACGCGGCCGGTAATGATTCCGCCCGGCGTCAATTCCAGGGCGACCTCTTCGTCGTGGCGAATCGGCGTCGATGGCGTCGGGTCGTGGCCCGCCGTCAAAGCTACCACTGACCACTCCCCGGCGGGGGCCTCGTTCCACTCAAAATGCCCGTCGGCGTCGGTATATAACCGTCGGCGCACCTCGCCTTCTCGGCCCTCCAGATCGACGATGGCACCCTCGACGGGCTCGCCGCCGGGCTCGAAGACAAGTCCGGAGAGGGTGCCGCCCGGCGGGCGGCGCGTTTCATCACTGCCTTCGGCGGCTTCTCCCTCGTCGAAGAAGGTCGGTCGCCTGTCGAAGTCCGGCTCCGGCTCGACGGTAAGCTCCTCGGTTGCCGAGCTCGCCGGTGGTTCGTCGCGATCGGATTGGTCGTCGGACTCGCCGCCGGTGCTCAGCCAGAGGACGAGAGCGGCGGCGGCAAATAAGAGGATGACAAGATAGCGTTTTTTCATTGCTAAGCGGATCTGAAAAGTTGGGGTCAGTCGACCGGCAGGTCGGCCTCGCGACCGTTGGTGGGAAAATACCAGACCTGAACGCCCGTCGGTCGCGCCGTGGGATCGTCGTAGGACTCGACGCGCATCTCACCGGATTCATCGTCGGGGATATAGACCAGTTGTTTGCCGAGTTCCGGGTTGACTTCGAAGGCGACGAAGTCGACGTTTTCGGGGCGCATCAATTGATTCGTCGACTGGTCGACGATGCGCACCGGGTCGCTGCCTTCCCATTGGTGATCTGTGGTGGGCGGCCACAGCGGCTCAGCGTCCTCCGTGTCCAGAAATTCAACGAAATCCGAGGGGCTCTCGTCGGGATAGCGCGTCGAAAAATCGAGCTGAGATAGATTGTCGGCGCCCATCATCTGATACAGAACCCGCTGTCCCTGAACCACCGAAGGAGGGCTCGCCCGCTCCGAGCACATCAAGAGCAGAGCCACGCAGGAGGCGACAAAGACGACCATGGTGATGATGGTCTTGAAGCTGAATTTATGAAGATTTCGAAGACCTCGCATCTATTTGCTCCGCGATCAGATCAGATTTATTCTCGAGGTCGGACTCGGCGTTGCTGTGGCATAAAGATGCGCTCTCGCTCAACATCGATGGTGCGGCTGCCGCGGCCGGCGCGGTGTACTTCGAGGCTGACGCCGGTGCCCGGCTCGCCCCTGATATACTCCACGACCTGACTGACGGTCATCCCGTTGACCTCAGAGCCGTCGACGCCGGTGATGATATCGCCTTCGCGAATGCCCATCTGTTCGGCCGGCGAGCCTTCCCGAGTGCCGACGACCTCGAAGCCATTATCGGCGGGGCGAAGCGAGGCGCCAATGCCCTGAAAAGACTGCCCGGTCGGTCCATCGCCCACCGGCTCCAGGTCGATATCGCGGTCCAGATGGCCGTTTTTTGGGATCGTCACGCCGCCGATATATTCGTGGATATACTCGTTGTGGGTGACCCGAAGCGTGGCCCGTCCGGAGGGGATATTATTGAGTTCATAATGGCCCTGAGCATCGCTCTGTGCCGTTGGCGGCCGGTTATCCGGCGTTCGCAGGGTATAGGCGATTGTCGCCCCTTCGACGGGCTCGTCGGTTTCCAGATCGCGGACCGTACCAGAGAGCGACGAGCCCCCTTCGAGCTGCACGTCAATCGGTCCGGCGATCTGTGCCGGGGATACGCGGATTGCGTCCGTGACTTTAGCCGGGTGGCCGTCGGCGGTGACGATCAATTGATAAAGGCCGGTCTGGAGTGGACCGAGCTCAAAATGGCCGGAATTACTCAAGAAATCTTCCGAGGGCCGCCTTCGCGTGTGAAAGGGGGCCGGTTCGTCGCCGTCGAGATCGACGCTGGAGATTGCGACGTGAAAGCGGGTGACCGGCTCGCCGTCGGAGTCTGTGACATAGCCGGAGACGGCGCCGCCGGGCGTCAGCTCCAGGATGACCTCCTCGTCGTGGCGGGCCGGCTTGCGTTCTGAGGTATCGTGGCGCGGGGAGGCGGCGATGGCCGTCCAGTCGCCCGGCGGCGCTTCGGGCCACTCAAAACGGCCTCCCCCGTCGGTGCTCATGCGATGTCGCTCCTCTCCGTCGGTGGACTCCACGTCCACTCGGGCGCCCGATACGGCCGTGCCGTCGGGCTCCTGGACCCGCCCGAAGATTCCGCGGCTTCCCTGGACCACCAGCTCGACCTCGGTGATATCGTCGGCCTGGACTTCGACTCCGTCCAAAGTCTCGGGTCGGCGATCGTCGGCCTCGGCGCGAATGGAATAGGTTCCGGCATCGAGGCCGCGAAATATAAAATAACCGTCGTCGTCAGTGCCGAGCCTCTGGGTAGAGCGCCCCGGATGGTCGGGCTCCACCATGACGTCGGCCTCCAGGGGGTTACCCTCGCCGTCGACGACGTGACCGGTGAGTACACCCGCCGGGGCGACGTCGATGACCAATCCCGTACGCCGCTGGCCGGGCCGAAAATACATCTCTTCGCTCTCCGCAAAATCGTGATCTTCGGCGTCGACCATCACCTGCAACCGACCCGGGGCGAGTTCATCGATCTCAAAGTGGCCATCGCCGTCGCTGCGGACGACATCGGAGACGATAAACGGTTCGATCTCCTCGCCCTCAAGCCCCTCGGCAAAGACGTAGGAGAGGCTGACCTCGGCATTTTCTACCGGATCTCCGCCGGCCACCACGCGGCCCAATGCCGACGCCGCCCGGGGCAAATACAACTCCAGCTCCTCGACGGGCTCGTCCTTTTCGAGATCGACGATGGGTCGACCAAGGGCATCGACCCCGGCGCGCAGATGACCGTCGGCGGTGGCGTCAATTGGCGTCTGTCCGGCGGACAATTCAAAAAAGACGAATCGCCCCTGGTCGTCGGAGCGAGTCGCCGATTCGCCGGCGAAAATATCAGCTCCCGAGAGGGGGCGACCGGAGGCATTGAAGATGCGCCCCGAGAGCATCACAGCGTCCCCATCGATGTCTGATTGAGCTGCCTCGTCGGCGGCGGTGGAATCGCCGCTTAAAAACCACCACACGGCGGCGCCGAAGGCGACGACGATCAGGAGGATTGCGATACGAAGATGGCGTTTCCGCATGGGCTCAACGGCGGTGTGTGGACACATGCTCACGACTGCGGGGGCCGATCGTAGCAGGTGGCCGGGTGTGTGGGAAGATATAAGGAAAGCCTGCAGCCCCTGTGCTCTCACCACGATGCGAAATACCTTCTTTGACTTTTGATTTGGAGAAAGCATAGCCTGTCAGGCGTACCAATCTCCAACACCCCCTTTAGGGGGAATGACCTGATTAAGATATGCGTGTAGGACATCGCTATGTGTGAGCAGTTGCAGGGTGTGTCATCTCCGGTGCCTCTATCGGCGGTGAAGGCAATTATGGCCGGTTTCTTGCTGGTCGGTGTCGCCGGTTGTGAATTATTCGCCGACCTCGATGACATCGATCCACCGGGGGCGATTGAGGATGCCGGCGTCGATGCAGATGGCGGACCGGACGCAGCGCCTGATGTCGAGCCCGATGCGGTGACGATAGATGCCGATGTGCAACCTGACCCGGACGCCGATGTGGGGCCCGACCCCGATGAGTTGGTCGTCGACGTGCGAGGGTCTGCCCAGCAGGTGATCGAATTTTCGGACGCCGACGGAAGCCCGGAGGTCGTCGCGGAACTTACGTTTTCCTTTGATTGTGAACCGGCGGATTGTGAGTTCGTCGCGTGTGATTTATTGAATGTCGATAGTCAGGAGAGCGAGGAATTAGAGTCCTGTCAGTCGCCCGTAGTGCACACTGTCGATTCGGAGTCGGAGTGGACCTTTTCGGCGAGCGCCGAGTTGGAGGACCAGAGCGCGCAGGACGAAGTGACGGTAGAGTCGTCGCTGCAACCCTTCGTGACGAATTGGGATACGACCCTATTCGATGAAATCCCATTGACGTCAGACGAGATCGATCTGCCTCTCGTGGAGGACGGGAATTATCACTTTTTGGTGGACTGGGGTGACGAGACGCGGGATGTCATCACTGATTGGGATCAGGAAGAAGTCCTGCGTTCTTACGATGAAGGGGGAGTCTACGAGGTTCGGGTCTGGGGTGAGATCGAGGGCTGGGCATTCGACGGAGATCGGGAAGCTGAGAAGCTACTCAGGATTTCCAGTTGGGGACCACTGCGTCTGGGAGACGACGGCAGTGGCTTTTTGCGAGGTGCCACCCATCTGGAGGAGCTTTCCGGTGATGTCCTCGATCTGAGTGGAACCACGACTCTGGCGCGGGCCTTTAAAGACTGCGAGAGCCTGACGGAGAATCCCGCAATGAATCAATGGGATTTGTCGTCGGTCATCAATACGAGCGAGATGTTTCGGGGCGCCACGCAGTTTAATCAGAGTATCTCCAATTGGGACGTCTCGAATGTGGAAGATATGAGCGAGATGTTTCGCTCGGCCACGGCCTTTGAACAGGACCTGTCGGGTTGGGATGTGTCATCCGTGGAAAATATGAGGGGGATGTTTCGATCGGCCGAATCCTTCGACCAGGATATCGGCGCCTGGGACGTCTCGAATGTGGAAGATATGAATAGCATGTTCCGGTCTGCCGAATCATTTCAACGAGATATCGGTGAGTGGGACGTCTCGTCGGTGACAGATATGATCAATTTATTTCACGGCGCCACCAATTTTGATGCAGATATCGGTGGGTGGAATACCTCACAGGTGGAGAATATGACAGGGATGTTTCGGCTGGCAGCGGCCTTCAATCAGGATATAGGCGCCTGGGATATGTCGTCGGTGCTGGCGATGAATCGCATGTTTGATAGCGCATCCACCTTCAATCAGGATATAGGCGAGTGGGACGTGTCATCGGTCAACGATATGAGCCATATGTTTAGTTCGGCCACAGAGTTCGATCAGGATATAGGCGAATGGGACGTCACCTCCGTCAGCGATATGTCGGCGATGTTCGACGACGCTGAATTGTCTACGGAGAATTACGACGCCCTCTTGGTTGGCTGGGCCACATTAGACAATGATCTTGAGTCTAACGTCGAATTCAGCGCGGGTAGCTCGCGATATGAATCGGAAGATGCAGTGGAAGCGCGCCATTTTTTAGAGGACGATCGCGAATGGATTATCCAGGATGGTGGCTCTGCGAATGAATAGAGCGACAGCCGGATGCTTCACAGGGTGTGCGATGTATGCGTTCAGCCCCCTGGGGCCCGCGGCCAGCCTGGCCGCCTCTCGGGCTGCTGGCCCGAACCTCAGGGGCGTATTGACGCATGATTTCGTCACCGAACTGAACGCCTACTGCGCGATACTGCGCTTAATACCTGCTCGATGAAGCTCAAGTTTTGTCTTATGCACGCTGCGTTTCCCCGGGTTGTTTTTTGTGAGGGTTGAGAATAAGTGGAAATTATTGAGTTCAAAATAGGATAAACCAAGGAGTGTAATATGAATGGGAAAGGACCGAAGTCGTATAGGGTTTTTCGCAATCGTTTAAGCGGTGCGCTGATTGCGCTATTCGTCGTCACCCTCGCGCTGGGCTGTGGCTCCGAAGAGGAGCATGGCGACGATGTGGGCGTCGACACCGGGACGGATGACGTGGGCATGGATGTCGGGGTGGACGCCGACGTGGGACCCGATGCCGAGCCCGCGGAGCCCGATGCCGATCCCGATGCGGACGCCGGTCCGTCGGAAGATGTAGGGCCCGATGCCGACGCCGGCGTGGACCCCGACGCCGATGTCGATCCCGACGAGCTGAATCTATATCTCGACGGTGTCGCGCAACAGATCGTGTCCGATGACGAGGAGCCGGAGGTGGAGCTGAGCTTCGACTTTGAATGCACACCCGGTGATTGCGAGATCGTGGCCTGTTCTTTATTGCAACACGAAAGCGAGGAGAGCGAGGACATCGAGCCCTGCGAATCGCCGGTGGTGCGCACCGTCGATGTGGAGTCGGAGTGGACCTTCTCGGTGAGTGCCGAATTCGGTGAGCAGAGCGACGAGGCAGAGGTGACGGTCGC
>SKQC01000056.1 GCA_007119175.1 Myxococcales bacterium
CCGGATTTTCCACCGGGGCCGTTCCCCTGGCCGTCAACTGCGCCGGATTCGTCCCCGTGGCCATGATGGGCTTTGACGACGACTTCGGCTACGAGATGGAATTTATCACCCACGTCGACAGTGGCATCGAGTCCATAGAGGACTTGCGTGGACATACCCTCGCCTTTACCTCGCCGACCTCCAATTCGGGATTTAAGACTCCGTCGGTGGTCTTAAGAGAGGACTATGAAATGGTGCCCGAGCGCGACTTCGAGGTGGAATATTCCGGCGGCCACGACAACTCGCTTATCGGCGTTTATCAACGCGACTACGACGTCGGCGCCGTGGCCAACGAGGTCACGGACCGAATTATGGAGCGCGGCGATGTGCCCCGCGATAAGATCCGCGTCCTATATCAATCCGAGACCTTTCCCACCACCGGATTCGGCCCGGTCTACGACCTGAAGCCGGAGCTCAAAGAAGCCGTCCAGGAGGCGTTTTTCAGCTTTCCCTGGGAGGGCTCGGTATTGCAGGAGGAATTCGCCAATGCGAATCGCTTCCTGCCCATCACCTACGAAAAACATTGGGAGATGATCCGCGAGGTCGACGGTGTCTTCGAAGACGGATATAGCTGTCGCTGACCCTCTTTTTCTCCTCCGCTTATCCAAGGATTGACGATGCTTGTAATCCAGGGCTTATTAAAGCGCTACCCCGATGGTTTCGAGGCGCTAAAAGACGTGGACATGACCCTGGAAGACGGCGAATTGGCGGCCCTGATTGGTCCGTCTGGAGCCGGCAAAAGCACGCTTATCCGCTGCGTCAATCGCCTGGTAGAGCCAACAGAGGGGACGATACGGCTGGGCGATGTGGAGCTGACGGAGCTCAACCGAGGCGGGCTTCGCCGCGCGCGACGGCGAATGGCGATGATCTTTCAAAATTACGCGCTCGTAAATCGCCTGACCGTGATGGAGAACGTCTTGTCGGGCCGGCTGGGCTACGTCGGCTTTTTCGCGAGTCTATTTCGCAGATTTCCCCAGGACGATATCGACAAGGCATTTCACCTTTTGGAAAAAGTGGGGCTCGACGGTCTGCACGACCGGCGCGCCGATGCCCTGTCAGGAGGACAGCAACAGCGCGTCGGCATCGCCCGGGCGCTGATGCAGGATCCAGACTTATTGCTCGTCGACGAGCCCACAGCGAGCCTCGATCCACGCACAGCCCGGCAGATCATGCAGCTTCTCGCCGACCTGTGCGAGGAGCACGGCCTGGCGGCGATCATCAATATCCACGACGTCCCCCTGGCCCGCGAATACACCGATCGAATCCTGGGGCTAAAAGCCGGAGAGCTGGTCTTCGACGGCCCGCCCGAGGAACTGACAGACGAGGCGCTGCCCGAGATCTACGGCGGTGAAGATTGGTCGACCGAGCCCGGAGGCACTGACGGCGATGTCGACGACGACGAAGACGACGATGAAGATATTCGCTCCTCCGGTCAATTTCTCACCGAGGAGGTGCTTTGAGTCGTAGTCGCACCTGGAAGCGCCCTCCTCTGATCGCCAACCCCAAGAAGCGGTGGGCCCTATATGTGGCCGTGGTCGCCTATTTGCTTTGGGCCACGGCGAGTATCGAGATCGACGTTCCCCGCCTTGTGGAGGGGCTCGACCGGGCTCAGGAGTTTTTCGCCGCCGCTCTGACCCCCGATTTCGTGACCCGCTGGGCCGATATCTGGACCGGGTTTTTAGAGAGCCTGACCATGACCGTGGTGGCCACCAGTATCGGTGTCGCTCTCTCCATTCCCATCGGGCTCGGCGCCGCCACCAATCTGGCGATCCGCCCCGTCTATCTGGTCTGCCGCACAATTCTGGCGGTCACCCGGGCTTTTCACGAGATCATTCTGGCGATTTTATTCGTGGCCATGTTCGGCTTCGGTCCCTTCGCCGGGGTGGTGACGCTTATCGTGTCCACCATCGGCTTTCTCGGAAAACTCATTGCCGAGGAGATCGAGGCCATCGACTGGGACGCCGTAGAAGCAGTGGAGTCCACCGGGTCGAGCTGGTTTCAAAAGGTCGACTACGCCGTAGCCCCCCAGATCATGCCCCGCTTTATCGGCCTCGCCCTGTACCGACTCGACATCAATTTCCGGGAATCGGCGATCATCGGCATCGTCGGCGCCGGCGGCATCGGCGCCACCTTGACCACCGCATTTCAGCGCTATGAATTCGAGTCGGTCTCAGCCATTTTGATCCTGATCATCGGCACCGTCTACGCCTTCGAATACGTCTCGGGCGCCATTCGCAGGAGGGTTATTTAATGCCGATTGAACACGCCAAAGACGAGGAGGTCATCTGGCGACGGCGAAGCCGCAAAAAGGCCGCCATCCACTGGGTGGTGACCCTGGCCATTGCCGCGGTGATCCTGTGGTGTTTTAAGCTCATCGCCGACGAGACGACCTGGCAATTTGTGTGGTCCGCCCCGGAACAGGGCGCCGATCTGACGATGCGGATGTTTTTGCCGGAGTGGTTCGTCGA